>JAFZTP010000122.1 GCA_017618815.1 Bacteroidales bacterium
GCAGCGCGTAGGAAACATTTTCGCTTACGAAGTCAGCAAGACTATGAATTACAGCGTCAAGCACGTAACCACACCGCTTGGGACCGCTGAAGTGGCGACTTATGACGACCCGGTAGTCGTTGCCACTATTCTTCGAGCCGGCCTTCCACTCCACCAGGGAATCCTCGAGTATTTCGACGATGCCGAAAACGCTTTCGTGGCAGCATACAGGAAATATGACAAAGGTGATGACTTTCACATCCAGATTGAGTATGCGACCGCCCCGAACCTTTCAGGCAAGACGCTGATCCTCGCTGACACGATGCTCGCCACAGGCGCATCCATCGAAGTCACCTACAACAAGCTCAGCGAAGACGGAGTCCCTGCAGCAACCCACCTTATCTGCCCTATCGCCAGCGTATATGCAGTAGAGTATCTGCAGAAGCACATGCCGGCAGACAACGTCACCCTCTGGACTGCAGCCATGGACGAGGAACTCACCAGCCATAGCTACATCGTCCCAGGACTCGGCGACGCAGGTGATCTTGCTTTCGGAGAAAAGCTCTAGACTACTGAGCAGATCAAAGTGGCCGAAGTGCATGAAAGCACTTTGACATCGACATAATCCCCGACTTTATGAATCTTGTCCGGGAAGACGCACATCTTATTATTTGAAGCCCTGCCGCATAGTTCGTCAGGGTTTCTTTTTGACGGGCCCTCGACGAGCACGCGGAAGACCTCGCCCACATCCCTGCGGTTGCTCTCAAGGCTGAGGGTGTTCTGGAGCTCGATGATCTCGTTGAGACGGCGGGTCTTTTCCTCCAGCGGAATGTCGTCCGGATAATTCTTGGCAGCCAGGGTGCCAGGGCGCTCGGAGTATGCGAACATGTAGGCATAGTCATAGCCCACGGCCTTCATTATGCTGAGGGTATCCTGATGATCCTGCTCGGTCTCGCCACAGAATCCGGCGATGATGTCGGTGGTGATTGAGCAGTCAGGCATGACGCTCTTGATCTTGGCCACCCTCTCGAGGTACCATTCCCTGTTGTAGCGGCGCCTCATCTTTTCGAGCATGGCATCGCTTCCGGACTGGACCGGGAGATGGATGCATTTGCAGATATTGTCATACTTCGCCATGGTCTCGATGACCTCGTCGCTGATATCCTTCGGGTGCGAAGTCGAATAGCGAACCCTGAGCTCAGGGCTGATCTCTGCGACCATTGAAAGCAGCTTCGCAAAATTCACGCTCTCCCCGTCCGGGCCCTTCCAGAGATATGAATCCACATTCTGCCCGAGCAGGGTCACCTCTTTGTAGCCCTTTGACCACACGTCGCATGCCTCGCGAACGATAGTATGAGGGTCGCGGCTCCTCTCTGCACCTCTGGTGTAAGGTACGACGCAGTATGAGCATACATTGTTGCAGCCCCTCATGATCGAGATGAAAGCGGAAACGCCGTTCTTGTCGATGCGCACCGGAGTGATGTCCCCGTATGTCTCCTCGTGGGAGAGCATCACGTTGATCTGCGGATTGTCCGGAGTAATCTTGGAAAGAAGTTCAGGCAGGGACCTGTAAGAATCCGGACCTGCTACCAGATCCACCTTGTGGCTGTCGAGCAAGTCGGTCTTGAGTCTCTCGGCCATGCAGCCGACGATGCCCACGATTGCCCCGCGCTTCTTGCGGTGGTGTGAGAACTGCTCTATACGGCCCCAGATACGCTGTTCCGCATTATCCCTTATGGAGCAAGTGTTTGCCATGATGACATCGGCCTCGTTGATATCCTCCGTCCTCTCATAACCCTCCTTTCCGAGTATCGAGAAAATGACCTCAGTATCATTGACATTCATCTGGCATCCGTAAGTTTCTATGTATAATTTTTTCATTTGGTACGCATTATGTATAGTGGTGCAAAGGTAGTAATTATTTTTTCACTATCTTTGCATAATACGCATTTGAAAAACCCAGATGAAATTCGGACGTAAAATATTTATTCTTTTTGCCGCCCTGACCGTACTTGCTCTTACCGGCTGCAACAAGATAAACCAGATAAAAAACATAAAGATGACAGGATGCTCGCTCGAATCGGTGACTCCTGTAGGAATGAAAGGGATCAAGGCCCAGCTGGCCGTCGGCATTGACAATCCGGCCATGCAGTTTACCGTAAGCGACATCAATGGCATAGTCTATTATCAGGATTCCGAGCTGATACATTATACGGCGAATCCTATTACCGTAGACAAGCATTGCTCCGCCGTCTATCCGGTGACATGCAGCGGCACCGTGGCTGATAATGTGTCGGTGTCCAAGCTGCTCAGCCTGCTCGTCAATTCCAGCATCGAAGACTATACGGTAGATATAAATGTAAAGCTTGCCCTCAAAGGCGCGAGCAAGTCCATAAAGATCAAGAAGAAGCCTTTGAAAGACTTCATGGAGGATAAATAATGAAGAAGATTCTATTTACGACTATATTGATTCTTATCTGTGCAGCCATGTTCGCCCAGGCGCAGAGAGAAGACTACATCATGGTCGATTCCCTGGTGTACAGACCGGCATCGGCAGTTGACTCTTCCCTTGTCGGAAAGAGCATTTTCACAGTATTGGACAAGACATCCGGAGAAGTCCGCATACACCAGTCCCAGATAATCGCCGACGGGCTGAAGAACCATATTGCCAGAAACGCCCATAAGAGCATTCCAGGCTACAGGGTCAGGATTTTCTTTGACAACCAGCAGAACGCCAGAGGCGCATCTGAGAGCGCACAGAGACTCTTCTCCGCCCGTTATCCGGGCATCGCGGCATATCGCAGCTACCAGAACCCGTTCTTCAAGGTTACCGTCGGAGACTTCAGGACGAAGTCTGAGGCACTGGAACTGCTCCAGAGCATCAAGAGGGACTTCCCGACCGCATTCGTCGTAAAGGAAAACATCAATTATCCGGTCGTGGACAAGTCTCACTCATACGTCGTGGATACTGTCAAGGTATTCAGGCCAAAAAGATAGAAGGGCATGCTGAAACAGGAACTCGGATTAAAACAACAGCAGAAACTCTCTCCCCTGCAGATACAGACGATAAAGCTTATCGAGCTGCCGGTGCAGGAGCTGGAGCAGCGTATCCGCAAGGAACTGGAAGAGAATCCAGTTCTCGACGACACGCCGGCTGCAAGCGACGAATCCGATGATACGCCAAGGGACGTATCTCTGTCCGAAATCAACGAGGACGACCAGATTCCTGCATACAAGCTCCGCGTCAACAACTACGGCAAGGACGAAAGACCGCAGTACAACACCTTCTCCGTCAAGCAGAGTTTCACCCAGAGCCTGATGGAGCAGCTGGGATTCCGCCGCCTCGACGAAAGGCAGCATTCTATAGCGGCATTCATAATAGGCAGCCTCGACGAGGACGGCTATCTCCGGAGGGACATCGACAGCCTCGTGGACGACCTTGCCTTCAGGGCCAACATCGAGACCGACGAAGATGAAGTGCTGGCCATGCTGGGCATAATCCAGGAGTTTGACCCTGCGGGCGTCGGAGCGAGGGACCTGCGCGAATGCCTACTCATACAGCTTCGCAACCTCAAGCAGACCGACGACGTCGTCAATGCCACCGCTATTCTGAAAAATCATTTCCAGGACTTCTCGAACAAGCATTTCCAGAGGATCATGTCCCGTCTGGGACTGGACGAAAGCCAGATGAAAAAGGCCATGGCCAGGATCGTCAGGCTCAACCCTTCACCGGGCGGACAGGTCGATGATTCATATAACGACCAGGCCCAGCAGATTGTGCCGGACTTCCTGCTCGACTACGACAATGGCGAGCTGCATCTCTCGATGCCGAGGTTCTCCATCCCGGAGATCCGCATCAACCGCAAGTATGCAGACCTGCTGATGGAGTCCGCCAACTCCTCTGAACGTCAGAAGAAAGAGGCCGCCACTTTCGTCAAACAGAAGATGGACTCCGCCAAATGGTTCGTAGAAGCCTTGAAACAGAGGCACAACACCCTCCAGAGCACCATGCAGGCCATTCTCGACTACCAACAGGAATATTTCCGCACCGGAGACGAGGCCAACCTCAGGCCGATGGTCCTCAAGGACATAGCAGAAATCACCGGCTTTGACATCTCTACCATCTCGCGAGTTGTCAACAGCAAATATATAGAGACTCATTTCGGCATTTTCCCTCTGAAGTACTTCTTCTCAGAAGGTCTGGAGAACCAGGACGGAGAGGAGGTTTCGACCAGGGAACTCAAGAAAGTCCTTCAGGAATGCGTCGACGGAGAGGACAAGCACAAGCCTCTTACCGACGACCAGCTCGTAGCCGAGATGAACAAGCGCGGCTACAAAGTGGCACGAAGGACGATTGCCAAGTACCGAGACCAGCTGGGCATAGCCAAGGCAAGGCTGCGCAAGGAACTCTGATACCGTAAAGACATATCACTCAATAATTCCGCTGCAAACGCAGCGGAATCGTTTTTATACGCCACGACCGGGGCTGTTGATAGCTTTGTGGAAAAAATTGGGAAATAATGGAACAAAGTGGAAAATAATTGCTAACTTTGTGACCAAGCGTGAAAGTATTATTATGAGTCGAGTGTCTTTTTTAGGAGATTATACCGCGAAGGTAGACGACAAAGGCAGGGTGGTTTTTCCTTCCCAGCACAAGAGCCGTATGCCCGAGGGTGCGGACATGACGTTCGTCCTCCACAAAAGCATCTACTCCCCTTGTCTGGAAATGTTCACTCTCGAAGAGTGGGAAAGCCAGACTGAATCGGTAAAGGCGAAACTCGATTTCTTTAATGAACAACACGCTGAATTCTGGGATGCATACCTTCAGGGCAGCGCGTTTGTTACCCCGGACCCGAAGCTCGGAAGAATACTCATCCCTAAGGAATTGCAGGAAGAAGCAGGTTTAACCAAAGAGGTGGTGTTCGCCGGCAGAGACTTCAAGATCGAGATCTGGGACAAAGACGCGTTCGAGTCGTCAAGAATGTCTAAGGACCGATACAAAGAAATTGCCAGAGGACTGTCTCAAACGAGATAGGAGGAGGCCCCATGTCAGAATATCATAACCCGGTACTTTTGGACGAGAGCGTTTCCGCCCTCATCCAGAACCCTTCAGGAATTTATATCGATGCCACATTCGGAGGCGGTGGTCACACCGCCGAGATTCTTTCACGCTTATCCGAGAGCGGCAAGGTCATCGCCTTCGATCGTGACATGGACGCCATAGGCAACAGACTGGATGACGACCGGCTGGTCCTTGTCCACAACAACTTCCGCTTCGTGCAGAACTATGTGCTGTACGAGGCCCACAAGAACGGCGGCCCTGAGCTGGCTGACGGAATCCTCGCCGACCTCGGCGTTTCCTCCCACCAGTTCGACACGGCAGAAAGGGGTTTCTCGTTCCGTTTCGACGCGCCTCTTGACATGAGGATGAACATCGAAGGAGGGATGACCGCCGCCGACCTGGTCAACACGATGGAGAAAGAAGATCTCGAAAGGATCTTCAGGATCTACGGAGAAGTTGACAATGCCCGCAAGATAGCACAGCTGATAGTCACGGCCAGGACAGAAAAAGCAATCGCCACAACTGGCGATCTCGACAAGGCAATCGCCCCGGCCCTCCCGAAATTCGCAGAGCACAAATACCTGGCAAAGGTTTATCAGGCCCTGCGCATCGAAGTCAACCAGGAAATGCGTTCTCTTGAAAAGTTCCTCGAAGGAGCTTCCGCCGCGCTTAAGCCGGGAGGCAGGCTGGTGGTAATCACCTACCACTCCCTCGAAGACCGCATGGTCAAGAATTTCATCCGCAGCGGAAACATCGCGGGAGAGGAACACAAAGACATTTACGGCAGGACCGAAGCTCCGCTGAAGGCAGTCAACCGCAAGCCGATACTGCCTTCGGAGACAGAGATCGCCGGTAACACAAGGGCAAGGAGCGCCAAGCTCCGTATCGCAGAAAAGGTATGAAAAAGGTATTGAAGGCTATCGCAAACGGATTTTCCGCCGTTCTCCATGGAGAGTTTCTCCTGAGGCTGAGGGTGGATAAGTATTTCGTGCATATCCTCTACACCTTTGCAATCTTCTGGCTGATGATCATGATGAGCCTGATGGTCCAGAAAACCCTTGTGGCAGTAGAAAAGAACAAGACGGTCCTCAACGACCTGAGGATTTACCATGCGCAGAAGACGGTCGAGCTCGTCGAGATGGGAAGGCTTTCAACTATAGAAGACCTCCTTGAGAAGAGCGGTTCCCTTCTGGCAATGCCGGAAAAACCGGCTGAGACAATAGTCAAGTAATGGACGTGAACAGTAAAGACAAACACCCGGACAGGATTCGCAGAACCCTGTACATAGTCTATCTGTGCTATCTCCTTGCCGCAATCGTGATCGTGGGCAGGATAGTGCAGATCCAGCTGTTCTATTCCCCGGACGATAGCATCGCCGAATATTTCCATCCAAGGAACATAAAAGAGACCCTGAAGCCGACCAGAGGAGCCATACTCTCATATGACGGAAGGCTTCTTGCCATGTCCACCCCTATGTACCAGGTCGGAATAGACGCTACCGTCCGCAAGGAAGAGTTCCAGAGCAAGAAAGACCCGGCAAAGCGCCGTGAGCTCGAAGAGAACTGGAGAGGAAAAGCCAGACAGCTCGCAGCCGGCCTGTCCGAGATCTACGGAGACAAGAGCGCAGACGAATACTACAAGCTCATAATAAGGAACAGGGAGAACGGCCGCCGTTACACCGCAATCGGCAAGCCGGTGGACCACGACATGCTCCAGAAGATCAAGGCCCTGCCTCTGTTCAAGGAGGGAGCCAACAAGGGAGGCATAGTCATCGGAGAGATGGACACCCGCCAGTATCCTTACGGCAGCCTCGCCAGGAGGGCGATCGGATACGTCAAGGACAATACCAGGATCGGAGGGACCGGAACCACCAACAAGGGTATCGAAGGAAACTTCGACTACTTCCTCCACGGCGAGGAAGGATTCAAATGGATGAAACGCACTGACAACAACAAGTACATCCAGAACTACGACAGCACATACGTAGCCGCAGTGGACGGCTCCGACATACGCACGACCATAGACATCGACATCCAGGACATCGCCGACAAGGCCCTGCGCCACCAGATCGAGGAGAACGTGGACATCGAAGGCGCATGCGCCGTGATCCTCGATGTCAAGACCGGAGCCATCAGGGCGATGGTCAACCTGATGCGGGATTCGACCAACAACCGCCTCGGCGAAACATACAACTATGCAGTGCAGCGTCCTGGAGAGCCCGGATCGGTATTCAAGGCTTCGACGCTCATGAGCCTTCTCGAAGACGGAAAGGTGACTCTGGAGACCAAGATCCCGACCAACCACGGACGGCTCAGCAACTTCCCTCAGGACGACTACATCACCCGCTACGAGGCCAGGGAAAAGAGCGACAAGATCACGGTTCTCCGCGGATTCGAGCTTTCTTCCAACTATGTGTTCAGGAAAGTGGCCATCGACAACTACGGCAGCGAGCCTAGGAAGATGATGGACAAGATATATCTCTACAAGCTCGGAGAAGCCTTTGACTTCGACCTCGACGGACTCGCAACCCCAACCCTCCCTTCGCCGGGATCGAAATGGTGGAGCGCAACCGACCTCGGTTCCGTGGCCATCGGATACTCAGTGACCGAGACTCCCCTTCATATAGTGACGTTCTACAACGCCATTGCAAACAAGGGCAGGATGATGAAGCCGTACTTCGTGGAGAGTATCGAGCATAACGGGACAGTCGTGGAGAAACGCGGCCCTAGCGTGCTTAACGGTTCGATATGTTCAAAGGCAACCGCCGACACCCTTGCCAGGGCGCTCCGCAGGGTTGTCGTCAACGGAACCGGAAAGAACGCCCTCGAGCATGCCCGTCTCGAAGTCGCCGGAAAGACCGGAACGGCCCGAGTGGTACTCGACCCGAGACATACGCGCAAGAGCAGGAATCCATACCAGGACGAGTACGGACGCAAGCAATACCAGGCGACCTTCGTGGGCTTCTTCCCATGGGACGCTCCGAAATATACCTGCATAGTGACGGCCTACACCAAGCTCGGCCACACCCTCTACGGAGGATCAGCCCCAGCCATCGCCTTCAGGGAGATCGTGGACAAGATCTACTCCCTCAAGGTCGACAACGGAGAGACCCTGAGCAAGAAGGGATCGATGCCGGACATGAAAAATGTCCCCGCACCTGTCGCCGAGACCGGTCATGTGCCTGACGTACGCGGACTCGGAGTCATGGACGCCGTTTATGAACTTGAGAACTCCGGATATAAGGTGAACTGGCATGGCAGCGGCCATGTGAAGAGCCAGGACCCTGCTTCCGGCACCAAATACACTAAAGGAAACACAGTTACACTGGAATTGAAGTAATGGCAAGATTACAGGACATAATCAAAGACAGCGGGGTCATCTCAGTGAAGGGAAACTCCGACCTCGCCATCAGCGCAATCTGCAGCGACTCGCGCAAAGTCGTGGCAGGTTCGATGTTCATAGCCGTAAAAGGCTACGCAAGCGACGGACACAGCTACATAGCCCAGGCTATCTCCTCCGGAGCTGCTGCCATAGTATATGAAGACGAAACAGCGCTCTCGGAGCAGCTTGCCAAAGCCGGCAATCCTGATATCTGCCTGGTCAAGGTGGAAGCCTCAAGGAAAGCTGTCGCCATTATGGCAGCGAACTTCTACGACAATCCATCCCGCAAGCTTACCCTGGTAGGAATAACGGGAACCAACGGCAAGACGACTACCGTCACCTTGCTATATAACCTGTTCATGGGACTCGGCTACAACTGCGGCCTCCTGTCCACCATCGCCAACTTCGTGGGCGAAAAGAGGCTCGAGACTGCCAACACGACCGCCGACCCGATCACCATCAACTCCCTGATGGCCGAGATGGTCGAAGCCGGATGCGAATATTGCTTCATGGAAGTAAGTTCCATCGGCATGGAGCAGGACAGGGTGACAGGCCTGAAGTTCAAGGTCGGGATATTCTCCAACCTGACCCATGACCATCTGGACTACCACAAGACATTCGCCGAGTATCTCCGCTGCAAGAAGCTTTTCTTCGACACGCTGCCGGAGGATGCATATGCAGTCACCAACATCGACGACCGCAACGGCATGATCATGGTCCAGAACACGAAGGCCAAGGTTGTCACATACTCATGCCGCAGCATCGCCGACCATACCTGCAGGGTCATAGAGGAGAGCTTCGAGGGCATGCAGATGAAGATCGACGGAGTGGAGACATGGACAAGGCTCATCGGACAGCACAACGCATACAACATACTTGCGATCTACACCACCGCCATCCTTACCGGAGCGGACAAGGAAGAGGCCCTGGTTGCGATCAGCAAGCTCGAATCAGCCTGCGGCAGGCTCGAAACCCTGCATGGGCCAAAGGGACTGTCGGTCATAATCGACTATGCCCATACGCCTGACGCCCTCGAGAACGTGCTGACCACCCTTCGTGAGATTTCATGCGGAAACGAGCTCATCTGCCTTTTCGGATGCGGCGGAGACCGCGACAAGACCAAGAGGCCGGAGATGGCTGCAATCGCCGAGAAATATGCGGACAGGATATTCGTCACCTCGGACAACAGCCGTACCGAGAAGACCGAGGATATCATGAACGACATCAAGGCTGGGTTCACCCATGCGGGCCTGTCGAAGGCCCTGTTCATCGCAGACCGAAAAGAAGCGATCCGCACGGCCATAATGCTCGCGCCGGAGAAGGCTGCGATTCTGCTTGCCGGAAAGGGTCATGAGACCTACCAGATAATAGGAACGGAACACCGTCATTTTGACGAGCGCGAAGTTGTCAACGAAGTATTTGAAAGTATAGCATAAACTATGATCTACCATTTATTCGAAGCACTCAAGGAATATGACATCCCGGGACAGGGATTGTTTACTTACCTGTCTTTCAGGGCCATACTTGCCTCAGTGACCGCAATGGGCCTATCCACCATCGCGGGCAAGCGAATCATCGCCTGGCTCAGGAAGAAGAACTTCGGGGAAGCCCAGAGGGACCTCGGAACCGAGGGAGCCGAGGCAAAAGCAAAGACACCTTCGATGGGAGGGGTCATCATCATACTTTCCATACTGGTGCCGGTACTGCTTTTCTGCGACCTCACCAACATCTATGTCCAGCTTCTGATACTTACCACGGTATGGTGCGGAGGTCTCGGATTCGCGGACGACTACATCAAGATCTTCAAGCATGACAAGGGCGGAGTAAGCGAGAACGGAAAGCTCGGCCTGCAGATACTCCTCGGACTCATCATCGGTCTCACCGTATGGAACAGCAGCGACATCGTCGTGAGGGAGAAAGTCCCTGTCCAGGACATCGAAGAGGAAAGCATCGTGGAAGAAGGCAGATGGAAGAACGAGGATGTGGTCAAGAGCACCAAGACCACGATTCCGTTCGTCAAGGACCATGAGTTCGACTACAAGTCCCTCTCCCCTTTCAGGGGCACCTGGGGCTGGTACGCCAAGTGGGGGATCTACGTGGTGATGATCATCCTCGTGGTGACAGCATGCTCGAACGGCGCCAACCTTACCGACGGCATGGACGGTCTCTCTGCCGGAACCTCGGCGATAGTGGGAACCGTACTCGGTATCCTCGCCTGGCTGGGAGGCAACATCGTGAATTCAAACTACCTGAACATAATGTACATTCCGGGATCCGGAGAAATAGCCATCTTCATGTCCGCTTTCGTGGGCGCCCTGATCGGCTTCCTCTGGTTCAACGCCTACCCTGCCCAGGTATTCATGGGTGACACCGGAAGCCTTACGATCGGAGGAATCATCGGAGTCAGCGCCATCCTCATAAGGAAAGAGCTTCTCCTGCCTATACTGTGCGGCATCTTCGTGGCCGAGAGCGTGACAGTTCTAGTACAGAGGCTGTACTTCAAATGTACCAAGAAGAAATATGGCCAGGGCCGCAGGATCTGGAGCTCGTCTCCTCTGCACCACCATTTCCAGAAGAAGAAAGAACCGGAAGGAATGGTGATGTTCCACACTCCTGTACCGCCTCACCATGAGGCTAAGATCGTATCCAGATTCTGGATAATAGGAATAATACTCGCAGTGTCGACACTCGCGCTGCTTAAGTTGAGATAATCAAAAACACTGATAAAAATGTCGAGAATAGTAGTTTTAGGCGGAGCGGAAAGCGGTGTGGGTGCCGCAGTCCTCGCCAAGGTCAAAGGATTCGATGTCTTCCTTTCTGACAAGGGAAAGATCGACGGGAAATATGTGGAGATGCTCGAGAAGTGGGGAATCCCTTACGAACAGGGACAGCACACCGAGGATCTGATTCTGAATGCTGACGAGGTCATCAAGAGCCCCGGCATCCCGTCCACCGTACCTATGGTCAAGAAAATCGAGGAAAAAGGTATCGGAATCATCTCGGAAATCGAATTCGCCGGAAGATATGACACGGCGAAGAAGATCTGCATAACCGGATCGAACGGAAAGACCACCACGACCTCCCTGATCTACTACCTGCTCCAGCAGGCAGGCCTCAACGTAGGTCTCGGAGGCAACATAGGCATGAGCTACGCTTACCAGGTGGCAACTGAGAAGCATGACTACTACGTGCTTGAGATCAGCAGCTTCCAGCTCGACAACTGCTACGACTTCAGGCCGGACATCGCGATAATCACCAACATCACCCCGGACCACCTCGACAGGTACGACTACAAGATGGAGAATTACGTGAAGTCCAAGTTCAGGATCATACGCAACCTTCGTCCGGAAGACTGCTTCATATTCGACTCTGACGACGAGATCACCATCAACCATCTCAGCCAGATCGTGACCCAGGCCAAGCTCCTGCCTTTCACCCAGAAGGACGAAGTGGCCCAGGGAGCCTTCCTCAAAGACGACAAGATCGTCGTGCGCTACGAGAAGGACGAGACCGACATCTATCTCGAGGAACTCGCCCTCGGAGGCAAGCACAACATCTATAACTCCATGGCCGCAGCGCTTGCAGCAAAGGCCAGCGGAATTGACAACAAGACCATCCGCGAAGGTCTCTCCACGTTCCAGGCAATCGAGCATCGTCTGGAGCCTGTTCTGAGCGTCGGCGGAGTGCTCTACATAAATGACTCCAAGGCAACAAACGTAGATGCCGCATGGTATGCGCTTGAGTGCCAGAAGAGACCTGTTGTATGGATAGTAGGAGGAACCGACAAGGGCAACGACTACAGCGTACTCACAGACCTCGTAAAGGAAAAGGTCAAGGCTATCGTCTGCCTCGGACTTGACAACCATAAGTTCCACGAATCCTTCGAATCGATAGTCGGTTCGGACAAGATGGTTGACGTAAAATCCGCCGAAGATGCCGTTAAGGCTGCCAGCAAGTTCGCCACTGACGGCGATGTAGTGCTGCTCAGCCCTTGCTGCGCAAGCTTCGACCTGTTCACCTGCTACGAGGACCGCGGAGAAAAGTTCAAGGAAGCAGTAAGAAACCTTTAGCATATGTCAAGGCAGAAGAAAGAAAGCGGATTCTGGGGATTTGTCCAGGATTTCGAAGGTGACAAGGTCATCTGGATGATCGCGCTCGTACTGATCATGGTCTCCATCCTTGCCATTTCTTCGTCGACCCCGCTGCTGGCAATCCAGAGCAAGAGCACCAGGACTGCAATCATCAACGAGCAGTTCCTGATCTCAGCCCTCGGTCTCGGCATCATCGTCTTCTGCTATACGGTCATCCGCAAGATCGGTTTCCTCAGGATAGTGTCGCAGCTGGGATATGCGGTTTCCATGTTCCTGCTGCTGTGCCTGGCCCTGAGGGTAAGGACCCCGATCATCCGGGCATCCGAGATAAACGGCGCAGTCAGGGCCCTCACGATCATGGGATTCCAGCTGCATGTGTTCGAGTTCGTCAAGATATTCATGGTCATGTACCTTTCATGGGCTGTCCATGTATATCATGAAAGATGGAACGACGACGGCAGCTCCCGCAACCGTGAGAAAGGATTCACTCTCGCGGAGATGCTGTCCGAGACAAACACCTTCCGCTGGATGGGAGAAAGGAAATGGCAGCTGTTCCTCTACATATTCTTCCCGGTGCTGAGCGTCAGCGTCCTGATACTGCTGGGCAGCGTCTCAAGTACGCTGTTCATCGGAGCCATCATGATCGTGACCATACTCATCGGCGGCATCAGGATAAAGGACATGCTGATCTACGCCGTTGTGGGAGCAGGACTGCTGGCAGGGTGCATTGGCATTTACTATGTGTCCGGAGGAAAGGTCTTCCAGCGTTTCGGAACTGCCGTGGGCCGTATCACACTGGCATCCGAAGATCCGGAGGAAGAGCTGAAGAAACTGCCTAAGGGCACGGCCGAGTTCCAGGAGAAGCTTGACCAAATCCGCCAGCCGATCAGCGCCAAGGTCGCCGTGAGCGAAGGCGGAATCTTCGGAAAGGGCCCGGGACGAAGCACGCAGAGATATGTGGTGCCGGTAATGTTCGAGGACTATATGTTCAGCTTCATCGTCGAGGAATATGGTATCCTCGGGGCGATACTGGTGCTGATACTGTATGGAGGACTGCTGGCGAGAGGATGGATACTCGTACGAAACAGCGAGAACATGTTCGCTAAGACGGCTATCTCGGGACTGGTACTGCTCATCTCGGGACAGGCCATAATGCACATGCTCATCAATGTGGACCTGTTCCCTCTGACCGGACAGACTCTGCCTATGATCAGCCATGGAAACTCGTCTTTCCTGGCATTCAGCCTGGCGTTCGGAATCATACTGAGCATCAGCCGAATGGTAAAGACCAAGATGGACAAGCTCGCGGCTGAGGCGAAACCTATCGTAGAAAACAATGACGAGATCAAGGCCAGCCTGGACGATCTCGACCAGATAGACTAAGAATTATGGATTACAAGGCATTGAGAATTATCATCAGCGGCGGCGGCACGGGAGGTCATATCTTCCCGGCCATATCCATCGCAAACAAGCTGCGGGAACTTAATCCTGAGAGCGAGATCCTTTTCGTGGGAGCGGAAGGCAAGATGGAGATGGACAAGGTCCCTGCTGCTGGCTACAAGATCGTGGGCCTGCCGATAGTAGGACTGCAGAGACAGCTCAACCTGAAGAATATAATAAATGATCTCAAGGTTCCTTTCAAAGTGGTTTCAAGCCTGTGCAAGGCAAGGAAGCTTGTCAGGGAATTCAAGCCTGACGTCGCCATAGGCGTGGGCGGATATGCCAGCGCCCCTATGCTCAGGGCCGCTGAGAAAGCCGGAGTACCTTGCCTGATCCAGGAGCAGAACGGCTTTGCCGGACTGACAAACAGGATTCTTGGAAAGAAAGCGTCGAAGATTTGCGTGGCATACGAAGGGATGGAGAAGTTCTTCCCTGCCGACAGGATTGTCATGAGCGGCAACCCGATCCGGTCCGACATAGTGCCTGCCGACAAGGACATGATCATGGAAGGACTCCGTTTCTATGGTCTCAACCCGGGAATGGAGCATCTGTTCGTGGTCGGAGGAAGCCTCGGCAGCGGCACCCTCAACAGGGCGATGAAGAAATGGATCTCCGAAGGCTGTCCGGGAGGAGAAGGAGTCCAGGTGATCTGGCAGTGCGGACGCTACTACAAGGCCGGAATCGACAGCTTCATGGAGGAGGCCAGGGCCAAAGGAATCAATGTGGAGAATATCTGGTATTCAGATTTCATCAGCCGCATGGACCTTGCCTATGCTGTCGCCGACGTGGTTGTCTCCAGGTCTGGAGCCAGCACGGTATCGGAGCTCTGCGCAGCCCACAAGGCCTCTATCTTCGTGCCTTCGCCAAACGTTGCCGAAGACCATCAGACCCACAATGCGATGGCTCTGGTGAACAAAGGCGCTGCCTTGATGGTGAAAGATGCGGAAGCCGGCGAGAAGCTGATGGCTACCGCGATGGAATTGATACATGATGGAGACAGGATACAATGTCTCGAAGAAAACATTGCCAAGCTTGCGCTGACAGATGCTGCGCAGGTGATAGCAGATGAAGCTTATAAACTTGTTAAGTAATGTACAAAAACGTATATTTTATCGGAATCGGAGGTATCGGAATGAGCGCAATCGCCCGATACTGGAAATTCAAGGGCCTGAATGTCAGCGGATATGACAAGACCCCTTCTGAACTGACTGCTCAGCTCCAGGCAGAGGGCATCGACGTCCACTATGAAGACAACATCGATTTTGTCCCGAAGGATATCGAGAACACACTGGTTGTCTATACCCCTGCCATTCCTGCGGACATGAGCGAACTCGTGTATGTGCAGAAGCGCGGGTATTCGGTGCTCAAGCGATCCAGAGTCCTCGGCGAGATAGCCAAAGGCCAGGCTTGCCTTGCCGTTGCCGGCACCCATGGAAAAACTACCACCAGCACCCTTACCGCCCATATCTTCCAAGACAGCGGCGCGGGATGCTCGGCCTTCCTCGGAGGAATCTCGAAGAACTATGGCACCAACTTGCTGACCAGCCACAATCCGGTAGTGGTCGCAGAGGCCGACGAGTTTGACAGGTCATTCCTGCAGCTCTTCCCTAAGATTGCCGTGATTACTGCGATGGACGCGGATCATCTCGACATCTACGGCGATCTCGAGACATACCAGCAGGCTTTCAGGGACTTCGCCGCACAGGTTAGCGACACCCTGATCATAAAGAAGGGACTTCCTATCTCCGAAAAGGACACGAAAGCGAAAATTCTCACTTACTCATACAACGATCCCGAGGCTGACTTCCATGTGGAGAATGCCCATCCGGACAGCCTCGGATATTTCATCTACGACCTCAAGTATCCTGGCGGAATCATCCGGGACGTCAAGGTCGGAGTACCGGGCTGGGTCAATGCCGAGAACAGCATCGCTGCTGCGGCTATCTGCCTCAGCTACGGTCTAGCCCCGGACAAGGTAAGGCTCAGCATCGGCAAGTTCCAGGGAGTCCAGAGACGACTGGACATCCACCTCCACACCGAGAAGCTGTCTTACATCGACGACTATGCCCACCATCCGGCCGAGCTCGCTTCGGCGATCAGTTCGATGAGGGACATTTTCCCGGGAAGGAAGCTTACCGCCATCTTCCAGCCGCATCTCTTCACCCGCACAAGGGACTTCGCCGCAGACTTCGCGGGGGCCCTCAGCAAGGTGGACAAGCTGATACTGCTGGACATCTATCCTGCCAGGGAGGAGCCTATCCCGGGCGTGACATCGGAGATAATCTTCGACAAGGTCACCGCTCCAGAGAAGGTGCTCATCCGCAAGGAGGAACTCATGGACTATCTCGAGAAAGAGCCTCTCGACGTGCTTGTGACATTCGGAGCAGGCAATGTGGACAGGTTCATCGAGCCTATAACTGAAATGCTCAAGAAAAGAATCTAGATGAAAGCTGTCTATAGATATTCGATCGCTTTTGCAGCCACGATAGCCGCAATCTGCCTTCTCGTCGTGCTCAGCGCACTGAGCCGGGAGGACAGGAGGCAGCTTACATGTTCCGGCCTGCAGGTCGATATCCTTGACAGCACCCGTCTCAGCTTCGTAAGCAAGGCGGACGTCAAAAGGTACGTCGAGAAGGACTACGGGGTATACATGGGCCAGAAACTGGACAGTGTGAACCTTAAGAAAATCGAGAACGTATTGGACGGCAGAAGCGCAATCCTCAAGAGCGAGGCCTATGTGACCGGCGATGGCATGCTCCATGTACTTATCACCCAGAGAGAGCCTGTGGTGCGGTTCCAGAAAGGAGACACCGGCTACTATGCCGATGAGACAGGGTTCATATTCCCGCTCCAGACCAACTACACCTCCAGGGTACCGATAATCGACGGCAACATCCCGCTCACGGTGAGCGCCGGCTTCAAGGGCTCCCCTTCCGACGAGAAGGAGAAGCGCTGGCTGGAAGGAATCATAGGCATGGTCCGTTTCATCGGCAACAGCAAGACATGGTCGGAATCGATCGTCCAGATAACGGTGGACGAGCGTGGAGACCTGGTCATGATCCCGAGAAAGGGACAGGAAAAGTTCATCTTCGGAAAGCCTGACGATTACAAGGCGAAGTTCTCCAGAATGGAGGACTACTACAGGTACGTGCTGCCTGCAAAGTCGGACATGGACTACAGGACCGTCAACGTGAAGTATGACGGACAGATTATTTGCAGAAAATAAAAAACAAAAGATATGGACGAGAGATACATTGCGGCCGTGGACATGGGAACGGCCAAAATAGCCTTGACGGTCGCACGGATTTCGGGAGAAGACGTGCAGATTCTCTATTACAGGGAGCGTCCGTCAGCCGGCATCAGAAACAGCGCCGTCTTTAATCCGAAGAAGGCGGCCGAACCAGTAAAGGCGGCTATCGACGAAGCGGAGAGCGAGTTGAACATAAAGATCATGCAGGTCGTGGTGGGACTCCCTCGCTGCGACATACGCCAGGAGATTGCCAAGGCCAAGGTAGACAGGACAAATCCTGACGAAAGCATCACCAAGGAGGAAGTTGAGAGCCTCAAGATGATGGCCCAGAACGACTACCCTATCGAGGATCCCGAGAAGGAAGAGCTCTACGGTGCAGTCGCCCAGTCATTCTCCGACGACGAGGAATTCCAGCTCATCGAGAACGACATCATCGGCGTGATCAGCCAGGTCTTCGAGGGCAACTTCAAGCTGTTCATCGGCAAGAAGAGCTCCATCAAGACCATCGACAAGATATTCAACGACCTGGACATCGCCATCGCCAGCAGGTACTTCACTCCTAACTCCCAGGCTAAGGCCGTGCTCACCGAAGACGAGATGTCCAGCGGCGTGGCCCTCATCGACCTTGGAGCGGGAGCTACCTCGGTTACCATCTACCAGGGCAAGATCCTTCGCTACTATGCGTCCATACCTTTCGGCGGCAACAACATCACCCGCGACATCAGCAACGAATGCCATATCTCGGAGAAACTTGCCGAGAACATAAAGCTCGCCTTCGGAGCCTGCATGCCTGAAAAGCTCCAGACTCTCGGCGAGAAGATAATCCAGATCGAGGGAGACGACATGGACGGCCTCAAGCAGATTCCTGTCCATTTCCTCTCCGACCTCATCACCTGCCGCGTACGCGAGATCGTGGAGGCTACCCTCTATGAGATCCAGGAAAGCGGACTCGCCGACAGCCTGCGCAGCGGCGTGGTAATCACCGGAGGCGGAGCCAAGCTCACCAACATCGCCAACTACATCAAGGAGATTTCCGGATACAACGTCCGTACGGGCGTGCCTCGCAACAAATTCTCGGCGGAAGGCTGCAACGGAGTCCATGAACCTTCGGCCTCTACTTCAATCGGCATGATTCTTTCAGC
>JAFZTP010000123.1 GCA_017618815.1 Bacteroidales bacterium
ATGATGTCCCTGAGGGCCCGAATAGAAATACAAGTCGTCGCGGCCGTCGAAAAGGGACAGGCCTTCGGCGATATTGTCCACGCTATGCGAATGGACGATGTCCATGATCACGGCAATACCCTCGGCATGGGCCGCATCCACCAGCGCCTTGAACTCCTCCGGAGTGCCGAAACGCGAACTCAGCGCATAGAAATTGGACACCTGATATCCGAACGATCCATAATACGGATGCTCCTGCAGGGCCATTATCTGTATAACGTCATATCCGAGGTCAACTATTCTCGGGAGCACATTCTCGCGGAACTCGACGAAAGTGGAGACTTTCTCCTCTTCGGAGCTCATGCCGATATGGCACTCATAGATCAGGGGATTCTTCTTCGCGGCAGGACGGCGGTGCTTCCACGCGTAAGGCTCCTCGGGAGCCCATACCTGGGCGCAGAAGACCTTGGTCTCCGGATCCTGGACAGCCCTGGTCGCATAGGCGGGAATCCTCTCGCCTCCTCCGCCAGGCCACTCCACGAACAGCTTGTACAGCACCCCGTGGTGCAGGAACATCTCCGGAAGCCTTATCTCCCAGTTTCCGTTCCCGACCGGCTTGAGCTCATAGGCCGCAGTGCGTCTCCAGTTGTTGAATTCGCCGATAAGATACATCCTGCTGGCATTCGGGGCCCATTCACGGAAGACCCATGAGCCATCCGGCTCCCTGTGCATGCCATAATAGAGATGGTTGTTGATTCCGTCGGAGAGACTGCCCCTCACCGAAAGGCGGTCCTTCAGAGCCCCGATCCTCTCATGCCTCCGGTCGATGACCTCGCGGAAAGGCTCGAGATAGGGGTCGGTCTCATAGATCATCCTGGCGCGCCGCATCACTTGGCCTCCTCTATGCTCTCCCTTACCGTCCTGAGATAGTCACGGCAAGCCTTGATAAGCTCCTTGGAACGCTTCACGAGCCCTCCTATATCGTCGAGGCTGGTCTTGGGGTCCTCAACCTTGCGGGCGATTTCCTCAAGTTCAGCCATGGCTTTAGTATAGTCGAATTTCTCCATATCTATGCAGTTTTAACTGTTCCTTTTTCTTCGTTAAGCGACACATTCTGCACCACGCAGTCCAGCCTGCCGTCCGGCATGTGCACAGCGATGGCGTCTCCCGGGCGCCGCCCCCTGGCGGAATCCATCCGGACTCCCCTGCCGTCGGCGACGATAGGGATGCCCCTGTCGAGGATACGGCGGGGATCGGCCGCAGGAATCCTGGTATCGTAGAACACAAGTTTCGCCTCGGCGGCATCCAGCCTGCTTCGGATAATGCTGAATATCAGATGGTCATACGCCTCCAGCTTCTGGACGGCCAATCCGGCGAGTCCTCCGGCGCCGCGCATTATGCGCTTCTCCATATTCTCCACGGCCGCCTCCTGGGCATGCAGCCTGCCGACGAACGCCATGTTCAGCCGGTTGAGAGCCGCGGTGATCTTTTCGTCCGCCTCTGCCGTCCGGTCCAGTATCAGGTCGGCCAGGGCAGTAGGGGTCTTGACAAACGTATTCGCCACCATGTCGGCCACATGATAATCCCTGTCATGTCCGATGGCCGTGAATACCGGCACCGGGCAGCGGGCAATCGCAGCGGCGATCGAATAGTCGTCGAAACACGCCAGATCGAGCTCCGACCCGCCGCCTCTCAGTATGAGCACGGCATCATAGGCAGTCTTCGAGTCCATGATCATGGACAGGGCCTCGCAGATCGAATCCGGAGCCGTCGCCCCCTGCATTGCCGCGCTGAACAGGTCGAGCTGGTAGGCGAAGCCATATTCATTCTCCAGCAGATGCCGGCGGAAGTCCCCGTAGCCTGCGGCGGTGTCGGCAGAGATGACGGCGAGATAGTACGGTATCTCGGGCAGGCGAAGTTTCTTCTGCCTGTCCATGAGTCCCTCCTTGTTGAGCCGGTCGATGGTCTGCTGCTTCTGGATCTGACGTTCGCCGAGGGTGAACGAAGGATTGATGTCGATTATAGAGAGGGTGAGCCCGTACAGCGAGTGGAAAGACACCCGGACCTGCACCAGTACTTCGACTCCAGGCTCGAGCGGGGACCCGGTCTCTTTCTCAAAACGGTCCAGCACCGCCTCTCTGTATGACTGCCAGATGGCGGCCTTGGACTTGGCTATGATCCCTGTCTTGTCGCTTTGGGAAAGCTCCAGATAGACGTGTCCGTAGCTTTTTGCGGAGATGGACGCTATCTCAGCCTTGAGCCACACCGGCACGGGCACCGCCTCCCCGACAGCCTCCTTGACGAGAGACTGCAGGGTAAACAGGTCGATATACTCCATCTTCTCCATAATGTTTCCTCTAAGCTTTCCAAAGATAACAAAATTTTTGAGTAAATGCAGAATCTTTCGTATCTTTGACGCCGTAAAAAACAGCGATGAAAATCAGCGAAGCCATATTTTCCGGAAGTAGCGTAAGGGTCTCCGGCAAGCCTGCGGAAAAACTGCCAGAATTTGCGTTCATTGGCAGGTCAAACGTCGGCAAGTCTTCCCTTATCAATACTCTGTGCAACAACAGGAAACTCGCGATGACATCCGCAACTCCCGGCAAGACAAAGCTTGTCAACCACTTCAAGATCAACAATGAATGGTATCTGGTCGACCTGCCAGGCTACGGCTACGCCAAGATGCCCCTGAAGGAAAAGGAGAAACTGCAGGATGTCATAAAGGATTATCTCAACAACTCTGAAGAACTCGTAATCCTCTTTGTCCTTGTAGATGCAAGGCACGACCCCCAGAAAGTTGACATGGATTTTATGAATGAACTGGTGGACAACGAGATCCCGTTCGGAATCATTTTCACGAAAGGGGACAAGCTCGGACCTGTCGCCCTCAAGAGGCAGACAGACCGCTACAAGAACATTCTCCTCGAAGACTGGGCAGGACTGCCTCCTTGCTTTGTCAGCTCGGCGGAAAGTGGACTGGGAAAAGAAGAAATTCTGGATTTCATACAACAGACATTAACATCAATAAATTAAAACTTAATTAATTGACATGCTTAAGGAACATAGAATGGCGTTGTTCGCTTGCACAGCCTCCACAGACTTCGCATCGAAAGTAGTTGAGACAATCAACGAGACAAAAGCTCCGGAAGACGTAGTGCTTCACCTCGGATCTTCGGAATTCACAAGATTCAGCGACGGAGAATTCCAGCCTAGACTTACAGAGAGCGTCAGGGGCGCCACAGTATTCATCCTCCAGTCCACTTACCCCCCAACCGACAATCTCATGGAACTTCTCCTGATGATCGACGCAGCAAAGAGGGCATCCGCAGATAAGGTCATCGCTGTCATGCCATATTACGGCTGGGCACGTCAGGACCGCAAGGACAAGCCGAGAGTAGCCATCGGCGCCAAACTGGTGGCAAACCTTCTCAAGGCCGCCGGCGCTGACCGCGTGATGACTTGCGACCTCCACGCAGAACAGATCCAGGGCTTCTTCGATTTCCCTGTCGACCACATCTACGCCAGCACAGTGTTCCTTCCGTATATCAAATCTCTCAACCTTGAGAACCTCGCCATCGCAGCTCCGGACATGGGCGGCGCAAAAAGGGCGAACTCATACGCAAAGGCTCTCGCCTGCCCTATGATCATCTGTCACAAGACCAGGGAGAAAGCCAACATGGTATCATCGATCACCGCCATCGGAGACGTAGAGGGCAAGAACATCGTGATCGTCGATGACATGATCGACACCGCAGGCACCCTGACCAAGGCAGCCGACGTGCTCATGGAGAAAGGCGCCCTCAGCGTAAGGGCCTGCGCAACCCACGCCGTGCTTTCAGGCAAGGCCTATGACAACATCAACAACTCTCAGATCAAGGAGATCATCGTGACCGACACGATTCCTCTGACTTCTGACCCTAACGTGGACAAGAGCAAGATCAAGGTCGTAAGCATGACCCAGACCTTCGCGAACATTATAAGAAAAGTTTACAACTACGAGCCGATCAGTTCGGAATTCAGTTTCTAAGATTATGAAAGTATTCCTCGCAGCAATCATTGTTCTGGGAATCGGAGTATTCGGAATGTTCTTCAACATAGTGTTCCGGAAAAAGGATTTCCCCCAGAGCGACGTGGGCGCAAATGAAGAGATGCGCAAACGCGGGATTCGCTGCATGAAGGAAGTGGATGCCGAGATCGACCGTTCCGGAAAAAAGAAAAATGCTACCTGCAGCGGGATATACAGTGATGCATGCAACAGCTGCGGTCTTTACAAAAACTAGAAAACTATGAGTCTTGTAGCAATAGTAGGCCGTCCTAACGTCGGCAAGTCAACCCTTTTCAACCGTCTGGTGGGAATGCGCCAGGCTATCGTCGACGAAACCGCCGGCGTAACAAGGGACAGGCATTATGGAAAATGTGAATGGTGCGGACACGAATTCTCGGTTGTCGATACCGGAGGCTGGTCCTCCGGCTCAGACGACGCTTTCGAAGAGGAAATCCGTAAACAAGTAATAATCGCCGTAGAGGAGGCAGACCTGGTCCTTTTCCTGGTCGAGGCCGCTACCGGCATAACCGATTATGACGCCGAGATCGCCGACCTCTTGCGCAGAAGCAAGAAGCCGGTGGTTCTCTGTGTCAACAAAGTCGATTCAGGTGACAAGCAGTATGACGCATACCAGTTCTACAGCCTCGGACTCGGAGAGGTGTGGAGCATTTCTGCAGCCAACGGCAGCGGTACCGGCGACCTGCTTGACGAAATCGTAAGGATACTGCCTGAAGAGACAGAGACCGTCGACCCTTATGCGAATCTTCCGCATATCGCCATCGTCGGAAAGCCGAATGTCGGCAAATCTTCCCTCACCAACGCACTGCTGGGAGAGGAAAGAAACATCGTAACCCCTGTGGCAGGCACCACCAGGGACTCCATCTCCGCCCACTACAACAAGTTCGGCCATGAGTTCATACTCGTGGACACTGCCGGAATGCGCAGGAAGAACAAAGTGAACGAAGACCTGGAGTTCTATTCAGTGATGCGCGCTATCCGTGCCATCGAGCACTCTGACGTCTGCATACTGATGATAGACGCCTCCAATGGAATGGAGACCCAGGACATGGCCATCTTCAACCTTATCCAGAAGAACCGCAAGGGCTGCGTGATAGTGGTGAACAAGTGGGATGCCTTCGAGAAGGACAGCAACACCATGAGAGAATATGAGCGCGGACTCCGGGCCAGGATCGCTCCTTTCGACGACGTGCCTATCATATTCACCTCAGTACTCAAGAAGCAGAGGATCATGGACGTGCTCGACCAGGTTTCCCATGTCTATGAGAACTACTCCCGCAAGATCCAGACCGCCCGCCTCAACGAGGCCATGCTGCCTGAGATCGAGAACTATCCTCCACCGGCATGGAAAGGCAAGTTTGTCAAGATCAAGTTTATCACCCAGCTGCCTACTGCCGCCCCTTCTTTCGCATTCTTCTGCAATCTGCCGCAGTACGTGAAAGAGCCTTACAAGAGATATCTCGAGAACAAGCTGAGGGAGCACTTCGACCTGACGGGCTGCCCTGTCCAGATCTTCATGAGACAAAAATAGAAGGCTACTCTGCCTTCTGTATCTTCAATTGCTGTATCCGGTATGTGTTGTCTTTGATGCTGACGAATATTGTCACTTCGAAGACTTCGCCGCCTGCTTTCAGCATGCCCAGCGCATATTTCATGGTCGAGCGGCCGGCGGTATGCTCTATGTCGAAGGTCCTCGGGGTATAAGTCTCGAAGAACGACTTCATGATCTGTTTCGCCTGCGCCCTGGATGTTTCGTTCGACTCGGAGAAGACTGAGATTTCGAGATTGTCGGAGAACCAGGCGGAAAGCTTGTCGGCGTTTCCCTGACGGATATATTTGGAAATCGGGATGAAAACGTCATAGGTATCGTTCTGAGCGCTAGCCTTAGCACACAGACAAAGAGCCATCAAAATGACGGCCAATATACATAATACCCTTTTGTACATCTCACTCAAATAGATGCCTTATTTATTGCAAAATCCGAGCCACATTCATATATTTGCCTTAACAGATCATATGATATGAAGATAACGCTGCTTACTGTAGGAAAAACTGACGTAAAATGGGTAAGAGAAGGGCTTGACCTCTATGTGTCGAGACTCTCGCACTACGTCCAGTTCTCCCTCGTGGAGATTCCCGAGCTGCGTAACGTGTCATCCTTCAGCCAGGCCCAGATCAAGGAAAAAGAAGGAGACCTCATACTGGCCGCCATCCGTCCGTCCGACGAAGTGATCCTTTTGGACGAGCATGGAAAGGAGTTCCGGTCAATCGAGTTCGCCCGTTTCCTCGAAGAAAGGATGGCAAGGAGCGGAAGGGACATGGTCTTTGTCATCGGAGGGGCCTACGGCTTCTCCCCGAGAGTATATGACCGTGCCGACAGGAAGATGTCCCTTTCGGCCATGACATTCTCCCACCAGATGGTGAGAACGATTTTTGCAGAACAGTTGTACCGAGCCTTCACCATCATGCGTGGAGAGCCGTACCATCACGAATAGACAATGGCGGTGAAAATCGGAAATACTATCAAGAGAAACCTTTGGGTGATACTCTTCGTCGCGGCGGCCGTGCTGATTGCGATCTCGGGTATTGCCAACAGGGGCTCGGACATCACCGAATCCGTCGCCAGGAGAGTCGAGAAAGTGGTCAATGCCAGGATGGACATCCTCGACGGCTACATACAGCAGGCCATAACCCAGGACCATAAGAAATGGCTTGACCTGAAAGGACTGCCGGACGACATGGTGCTCTACAGATACACCCGCGACTCCCTCCAGTCATGGTACAACCAGTTTACTGTCGACAACGACGACATCAGCAACCGCATGGTATTCCAGAGGTTCATCAACCTCAGGAACAACCTGATCTCCCCGCTCTCCGACATCGACACGACCATCAGCTACATGAACATCGGTCCGAAATGGTATCTGACCAAGGCGGAAATCGCCCCGGACGGATGCAAGGTCATAGCCGGACTGGAGATAAAGAACACCATGCAGACCAGTCCCGTGAACGGAATCAACGGAAAGCTCAGGGTATCGGACCGCTTCTCGATCTACCCGATCAGCTACTCCGGCGGCGCAACGATCTCCGTGGACGGCATTCCGCTGATGAAGATAATCCAGGAGAACGCCAAGGTGAGTCCGCTGATGCCGGATCCCCTGGCGATATGGATCGCGCTTCTGCTGATGATCGCGGGAGCCCTGCTCTACCTATGCTACCATAAGTCCATCCGGAAGATGTGGACGGTGATGTGCGGGCTGACCCTGCTGATGGCCCTGTTCTACATTATCGGCCACGGGATGCACAGCAGCACCCCTCTCTTCTCCCCTACGGTATTCGCCGACGGCCAGGTATTCTATTCGCTCGGAGCCCTGCTGTCCATAAACATCTGGATAGCCATAATGGTATTCTGCGCGTACATCGCAAGAGACGCGATACTGGAGCATACCCGGAAAGAGAACGCCCGCAGGAGAGCCACGATCATGGTCTGCATCTATACGGCGCTGATGCTTGGGATCGTCATCTACACGCACTTCTCATTCAAGAGCCTCATCAACAACTCCAACATCACCCTGGAGTTGTATAAGATATATGGCATAAGCCGCTATACCGCATACGTCTACTTGACGTACATGGGATTGCTGCTCACCCTGCCGATGCTGCTCCAGATGCTGTTTGCGACTCTGAGCCACCACACAGGGAAGAAGTTCGACGCATTCAACCGCAAGAGCCGGGCAGGCTTTGCAGTCGCAGCCGCAATCTACCTTGTGGTGACCTCGTCAGTGACGGGATTCAACAGGGAAAAGAACAGGGTGGACATCTGGGCGAACCGTCTCGCAATCGACAGAGACCTGGGATTCGAGATCCAGCTGCGCTCAGTGGAGAACCCTATCGCGAACGACCAGCTCATCTACTCTCTCATAACCGGGACCAGGGACTATCGCGTCATCCTGAACAGGATTACCGAGAACTACATGAGCCGCATCGCGCAGAACTACGATATTTCCATCTATACTTTCCGCGAAGACGAGGCTGACCAGGAGACCCTGAACATCTTCCAGGAAAAGATAGAAAACGGCATACAGATATCCCCGGGATCGCATTTCCTCTATACCAGGAAGGCCAACGGCCGTCCTCAGTACACGGGATATTTCGCCTTTTTCTCCCCTTATACCGGAGTCAGCAGGCTCATGATCGAGGTGGAGTCGAAGGCAGACAAGGAGGACCGCGGCTATGCATCCATCCTGGGCAACCCTGATCCCGGGGCGATAGCCATTCCTCAGAACTATTCCTATGCGAAATACCTCGACGGAAAGCTGGTAAGCTATCGGGGAGACTACGCCTACCCGACCATACTCTCGGGCCAGCTCCAGACCGCCGCGACCAACAAGGAGAGATACAGCACCTTCGACAAATATGTCCATTTCATCAGCCGCATCTCCGACGACGAGATCGTAGTCATCTCCCGCAAGAACGAAGACTTCTCGCAGTATCTGGTGGCCGGCTTCATACTGCTGCTGCTTGCCTATTTCATCTCCTGCATGGTATCGGCGACCCAGAAGCGCCGCAGCGTCTTCGAGAAGAATTACTACAAGTCAAGGATAAACTCGATCCTATACATGTCCCTGATGGCGACCCTGGTCGTTATGGCCGTAATCAGCGTGGTCTTCGTGTACAACCGTAACGAGGCCAACATCCGCGCCCTGATGATCAACAAGATCGGAACCATACAGTCTCTCGTGGAGGCCCAGTGCGGCAACTATAACGACCTGTCCGACTTTGACACCCAGGATGCATCGGTAATACTCAGGAACATCGGAGACTACACCAGGTCCGACATCACACTCTACTCCACAGGAGGAAAGGCCTTCCGCTCCACCAGCCCGGAAGTCTTCGAGAGGATGATTCTCGGCTCAAGGACTCATCAGGAGGCCTATACCAACATCATGCACCGCAACAGGCGCTACTTCATCAACAAGGAGAAATCTGGCAACAAGTCATTCTATGCGATGTATGCCCCGATATTCAACCGGAACGGAAAGATGCTGGCTATATTGTGCTCTCCATACACCAACTCCGGCATCGACTTCCGTACCGAGGCGACCTTCCATTCCCTGTTCATCATCACGGTGTTCTTCCTGCTGCTCATTATCACCCGTTTCGCCACGTCAAGGATGATCGACGCGATGCTCCACCCACTCCTCACCATGGGACACAAGATGAACTCGGCGAGGACCGAAGGCCTGGAGTACATCATCTATGAGCGCGAAGATGAGCTATCCACCCTTGTCCGGGCATACAACCTGATGGTGCATGACTTGTCCGAAAGCAGCAAGATGGCCGCCCAGGCAGAAAGAGACAAGGCCTGGAGCGAGATGGCCCGACAGGTGGCCCATGAAATCAAGAACCCGCTGACCCCTATCAAGCTCCAGATCCAGAGAATCATCAGGCTCAAGAGCAAGGAGGATCCTACATGGGAGGAGAAGTTCGACCAGATGGCTCCGCTCATACTTGAGAGCATCGACAATCTCACCGATACGGCCAACGAGTTCTCCACCTTCGCCAAGCTCTATAGCGAGGAGCCTGTAGAAATAGACATAGACCGAATGATAAAGGATGAGGTGTCCCTGTTCGGAGACAGGGAGAATCTCTCCATCGAATATATCGGCCTGAAGGGCACGAAGATCATCGGCCCTAAGCCTCAGCTCAAGCGAGTGATAGTCAACCTTCTCACCAATGCGGTACAGGCTATCGACAACCAGCAGAAAGAGGATGCCGAGAACGGCAAACCTTTCGTCAGGGGTCAGGTGCTGGTATCCCTCCGAAACAGCTCAAGGGACGGTTTCATAGACATCGTCTTCGAGGACAACGGCCCTGGAGTCAGGGACGAGAACCGCGGACGGTTGTTCACCCCTAACTTCACCACCAAGAGCAGCGGTACCGGACTCGGCCTGGCCATGTGCAAGAACATACTCGAAAGATGCGGTGCCGAAATCTCCTACAGCAAGTCCTTCACTCTCGGCGGAGCTTGCTTCACCGTAAGATTTCCAAAATCCAGCACTTCCGAGGGAGCATAAAACCGTTTAATCCCTATTTATTGGTATTGCCACTCCCTTAAGTCGTGTCTAAATTTGCAACATTAATTAACAATGTTCATTTTTAGATGCAGGTCAAGAAAGACAGTACACGAAGCCAGATTCTCAGTTCCGCAGAAAAGATATTTCTGCGCGACGGCTATTCCAAGGCCAACATGAGGGACATCGCTGACGAGGCATGTGTCAGCCTGGGCAACCTGTACAATTACTTCTCTTGCAAGGATGACCTGTTCAGGTCAATCGTCGCGCCTGCGGTAGCAGACATGGAGGCTTTCCTGATGAACCATCACGATGAGAAGAACCTGGATTTGTTCAAGTCTTACATAGAAGGAGACGCGGACGAACTGATATCCCTCCAGACTGAAAGATACATGAATCTCCTGAAGAAACACCGCAAGGGGCTCGAACTGCTGCTGACCAAGGCACAGGGATCTTCCCTGGAGCGGTTCAAGGACGATTTCACGGATGAATGTACAAAGAAAGTCATCGAATACATGGAGCTCACGTCAAAGAGATACCCTTCTTTCAAGACTGAGTTCCACCCTTTCACATACCATGTGCAGACGGTATGGATGTTCGTGACGCTGGAAGAGATAATAAAACACAGGCTAAGCTACAAGGATACGAAAAAAGTAATTCAAGAATACATCAAGTTTGAATATGACGGATGGAGAGACCTCTTTACAAGTTGAGGTCTCTCTTTTTTTTGAACATAAATGAAAAACGTTCGTTTTTGAAAACAATCAATCATACATAAAAAATGAAAATAGAACAAATCAACCAAAAGTTCGGCAGCCTTGCCGAGAAGCTTATCAAGCACAGGATACTGGTCCTGCTCCTGTTTGCCGTAATTGTCGTATTATCCGTCATCGGCATCAAAAAGATGGTCGTACAGACGTCTTTCGATGATTATTTCATCGAAGGAGACCCGATGCTGGTGATGACAGATGAATTCAAGGCCCACTTCGGGAATGACTATTATGTCGGGATTCTGACAGAGACCGGGGACCACATTACAAAAGAAAGTCTAGAGACCATGAGAGCCCTTACCGACGAGCTCAAGGACAGCCTCTCTTATGTTGACAAGGTCACTTCCCTTACTGACATAGAGTTCATGGTAGGCAACGAAGAAGGAATGGAGATCCAGCAGATCGTGCCGGAAGTCATCCCTTCGGACCAGGCCGGCCTCGACGAAATAAAGGCCAAGATCGCCACCAAGCCGGAACAGGCACGCAAGCTTATCTCAAAAGACAGGAAACTTTCCTGGATCATGGTCAAGCTCCGTACCTTCCCGGAGGACAGCGTATGGAAAAAGACCACCACGGTCGCGCCTGACGTGCAGACCGGAGCAGAAGTAGCCAAGATCATAGAAAAACCTGAGTATGCTTCCCTGAACCCGAGGGCGACCGGAATGACCTACGTCAGCTATAAGAAGCTGGGATACATCGGCGAAGAAATGGGCCGTCAGTGCCTGTGCGCGCTGATCATCTCAATCCTTGTCATGCTCATAATGACAAGGTCGTTCAAGGGAGTGATTGCACCTTTCATCGGAACAGTCCTCGGACTGCTTATCACATTCGGAATCGCCGGTGGTACAGGCATGTACATGGATTCCACCTGCACGATGATTCCTGTGATACTGGCGTTCGCTGTATCAATCGCGTATAACATCCACTTGTTCACATATTTCGGCAAGAGGATGCTGATCCACGGACAGCGCCGCAAGGCAATCATAGAGACGATAGCCGAGACCGGCTGGCCGATACTGTTCTGCGGTCTGACCACTATCGTGTCCCTCCTTTCGTTCCTCGTAATCCCGATCCGCCCTATTGCGGCAATCGGCCTGCTTACCGCAATGTGCGTGTTCTTCGTGATGACCACGACCATCATAATAACCCCTATCCTCATATCAGTCGGAAAGAACAAGAAACCAAGAGAAAACTTCAATGATGACAGCGACACCTGGGGTTCAAGGCTCATGGTAAGGCTCGGAGAATTCAGCATGCGCAAATCCACCGTGATATGCTCGTTCTTCCTGATCGTCTGCATCGCTCTCGGCATCGGATTCAAATGGGTAGAGCCGGCATTCGACGTTGAAAAGACCATGGGAAGCAAAGTGCCATACGTCAAGGACATTCTCGACGTAGGCTATTCAGAACTCGGATCCCTCTATACATACGACATGATGATCGAGTTCGAGAACGAAGGCGATGCCAAGCTCCCGGAGAATCTCATGAAGCTTGAGCAGCTCGAGGCCCAGGCAGCCAACTACAAGCTTACCAAGAGGACTACTTCCGTACTTGACATAATCAGGGACCTCAACCGTACCCTCAACGGCAACGACCAGGAATATTACAGGATTCCTGATTCGGAAGAAGAAATCGCCCAGATGCTTCTCCTTTATGAGAATGCGGGCGGTTCCGAGGCAGAATACTGGGTGGACTATGATTACAAGCGCCTCCGACTGATGGTCGAGATCAGCGACTTCAACTCTGCCGAAGTAGAACGCGAACTCAATGCCATCAGCCAGGCTTCTGCCGAGATATTCCCTGACGCAAAGGTATCCGCAGTCGGCAACATCCCTCAATACACCACGATGATGCAGTATCTGGTACGCGGCCAGCTCACCTCATTCATGTTCTCCATCATCATCATCGGACTGATCCTCATGATCGTATTCCAGAGCGTAAAGATCGGTCTCATCGGCCTTATCCCGAACATCTTCCCGGCTATCTTCGTCGGCGGCTACATGGGCTGGTCCGGTATTCCTCTGGACATGATGACCGCCACGCTGATTCCTATGATCATCGGTCTCTCCGTCGACGACACCATCCATTTCATCAACCATACGAAACTGGAGTATGACCGCACGGGCAAGTATCATCTGTCCATAAGACGAACCTTCAGGGTCGTAGGCGTCGCCATCGTGACGACGACGATCATCACCTGCGCCGTATTTGCCGGATTCATCACTTCAGAATGCAACCAGCTCATCAACTTCGGTCTCCTTGCAGTGATCGGAATCGCGTCCGCACTCATTGCAGACCTGTTCATCACCCCGGCTCTCATCAAGCTCTGCAAGGTTTATGGACCTGAGAAAGAAGATGAAGATTAATTAATTCAACAAATAATATCGCACATATGAAAAACAGAATAATAATCGCAGCTCTCTGCGCATTCGCATGCACCTCCGTCTTCGCCCAGGAGACCGGCCGCAGCATCATGCAGAAGGCAAAGGACAATCCTGACGGGGAGACCAGATATGCCCAGATGGAACTGACACTTATCAAGAAGAATGGCAGCAAGCGTGAGCGCAAGCTCGAGTCGTGGGCCAAGGATGAAGGCAAGGACACCAAGAAGATGATGTTCTTCACCTATCCGGGCGACGTCAAGGGCACCGGCTTCCTCACATGGGATTATGACCAGATCGGAAAGGAAGACGACAAATGGCTCTACCTTCCTGCAATGAAGAAAACTCGCCGAATCAGCGGGTCTTCTTCCAAGACAGACTATTTCATGGGAACTGACTTCACCTACGATGACATGGGCAGCCGCAATATCGACGAGGACGACCACAAGTTGCTTCGCTCTGAGTCCCG
>JAFZTP010000016.1 GCA_017618815.1 Bacteroidales bacterium
GACCAGAGGCCTTCTGGCCATGGTGACTGTCCTGGTGATAGCATGTCCGTGTTCTTTGGGACTGGCTACCCCTACGGCACTCACGGTCGGAATAGGGAAGGGCGCCACCAAGGGCGTGCTGATCAAGGACGCCGATGCCCTGCAGGTTGCGAGGAAGGTGGATTGCGTGGTGCTTGACAAGACAGGAACGATCACTGTCGGCAAAGTCGGGGAAGATTACATAAAGGAGACATCCGCAGAAGCAGTTGCAGAGCTCGCTTCCATGGGAATCGAGACTCATATGCTCACCGGTGACAGCCGGGAAAGGGCGGAGATGATAGCAGCCAAGGCCGGAGTCTCTGATGTCCGTTACGGCTGTCTGCCGAAGGACAAGGCTGATTTCGTGAAAGAGCTGCAGAAGCAGGGCAAGACAGTCGCAATGGTCGGAGACGGCATCAATGACAGCGCGGCCCTTGCGCTGGCTGATCTCAGCGTCGCGATGGGAAGCGGTACCGATGTCGCCATGGATGCTGCCATGGTCACTGTCGTGACTTCTGACCTGAGAAGGGTGCCATATCTGATAAAGCTGTCAGGAAAGACTGACAGGGTCATCAGGCAGAATCTTGTGTGGGCGTTTCTTTACAATGTGATTGCGGTGCCGGTGGCTGCCGGCGCGCTTTATCCGATAAGCGGCCTGGTGCTGGATCCTATGGTGGCTGCTGCTGCCATGGCCCTCAGCTCGGTGCTCGTAGTCACTAACAGTCTCAGGCTGAAGCGATGACTACATGAGATATGCGGACACGTCCTTCCCGGCGAGCTGGGCTTCCCGGATTTCGGTCGAGGAGATGTCCACGATAGGCGCGTCGATGATCCTGATGTTATATACATTCTCGATCATTTGGTCGAAGCTCCATGACCCTTCCGATCCGAGGTCTTCGTTCCAGTCGAGTACATATGGTTTCGGCGAGTCGAGATAATCCTTTATCAGCTGGCGATGGATTTCCGCGAGGTCATATCCTTTTCTCGGATAGACGGCGACTCCGTAGTCCTGCAGTATCCTCTCGGCGTCTTTCCACCTCTTGATTCCGGCAAGGTTGTCGGCTCCGATCACAAGCGTGAAGTCATTTTCCGGCTCTCTGGCCTTCAGGGCGTCGAGAGTACGTATGGTGTAGTGCGGGGGCTCCATACCGAGTTCTATGTCGTCGACCCAGACATGCAGGTCAGGATGCCTTTTCACCGCTTCCACGGCGGCTTTGTACCGTGCTTCTCCGGAGTCGGCAGAGATATTGTCCTTGAGCGGGTTCTTAGGGGACACGATCAGGTATACCCAGTCAAAATCTTTCTCCCTCGTCAGGTATTCCATGATGGCCTGATGTCCGATGTGGAGAGGATTGAAAGATCCCGGATATACCGCTATTTTCATGATATGGCTATTTTAGGAAGCTGCCGACGATCTCCTCTGCTTCGCGGTAGGCTTTCTGGAGATCATCGTTGACGAGCACATGGTCGAACTTGGGAGCATAGGTCATCTCTTCAGCTGCCTTTGCAACCCTGTTCGCGATATCCTCCGCAGAGTCTGTCCCGCGCAGTTCCAGCCTGCGCCTGAGCTCTTCCACGGAAGGCGCCTGGATGAAGACTGAGAGGGCCTTGTCGCCGAAATATTTCTTGAGGTTCACGCCTCCCTTTACGTCCACGTCAAATATGATCACATGGTCTTTGGCCCAGATTCTGTTGACTTCAGACTTGAGAGTTCCGTAGAAACGGCCTGGATAAACTTCCTCGTACTCGACGAATTTGTCGTCTGCGATAAGCAGGCGGAACATTTCTTCCGTGTAGAAAAGGTACTCGACGCCGTCAGTCTCGGCTCCTCTCGGAGACCTGGATGTCGCGGAAACGGAAAACTCCATTTCAGGGTGAAGCTTGAGTATATGACTGACTATCGTACTTTTGCCGGAACCGGACGGGGCCGAGAAGATTACTACCTTGTTATCCATCGTGTATTTTGTTTCTGCAAAAGTAATGAATAATGTTTAAATTGTCTTATATTTGCAAGGAATTGTGCTCTATAAAGCACCACAAAACTATTGCTATTATACCAACAAGAGAGATGAAACTTAGATTTACAGCTATGACGGTCTGCTTGTTCTGCATGAGCTTGGCTGCTTTTGCACAGGGCATGACTGACAAACAGGTTATGGATTATGTCAAGAGCGGTTTGGCCGAGGGCAAAAGCCGCAGCGACCTCATCCAGGAACTGATGCTTAAAGGAGTAACCAAAGAACAGGCGGAAAGGATACGCAGCCAATATGAAAATGCTCAGACAACCGGGGACGTGATTTATTTCGACGTCCAGGACAGGATGCATACGACCTCCGGCGACGTCGAGACCGTAGCCGCCACCCCTCTTTCGTCCGGCAGTGTCGAGCAGGTCGAGCCTGACAAGGTGTTCGGTAGGGACATCTTCAGGGACCGAAACCTCACGTTCGCGCCGAGCGAGAACATCGCCACGCCAAAGAATTATCGCCTTGGCCCTGGAGATGAAGTCATAATCGATATCTTCGGAGTAAACCAGAATACCATCCGCGGCCATATCTCTCCGGAGGGCAGCATTAACGTAGATTTCCTCGGTCCTGTCTATCTCAACGGCATGACCGTGGAAGAGGCGAACTCCTATCTCAGGAAAAAGCTTTCCAGCATTTATGGCGGCCTGAAGACGGACGAGTCCGGCAGGGGCACTGACATCAAGCTTAGCCTCGGCCAGATCAGGACCATCCAGGTAAATGCGCTCGGAGAGGTCTCACGCCCGGGCACATACGTCGTATCATCCTTCAGTACCGTATTCCACCTCCTGTATCTTGCAGGTGGCGTGAAGGATCCCGGTACCCTCAGAAATATCCTCGTGAAGAGAAACGGAAAGACCGTTGGCGAAGTTGACGTATATAACTTCCTCGTGAACGGCAACAGGAAAAGCGACATCCGCCTCGAAGAAGGCGACGTCGTCCTCGTTTCCCCGTATTCAGTCATGATCAAGGTCGGCGGATTCGTCAAGAGACCGATGTATTTCGAGATGAAGAAAGGCGAGACCATTGCTGACGCTCTCGAATATGCAGGCGGCTTTGCCAGCTCCGCATATACTGAAAGCATCACTCTCGTACGTCAGACCGGCAACAGATATGAGGTCCGTACCATCGACAGCTCTGAGTTCGACAGGTTCAAGGTCCAGGACGGAGATGAATTCACGGTGGGCAAGACTACCTCTCTGTTCTACAACAAGACAACCATCACCGGCAGCGTATTCATGCCGGGTGATTATGAGCTCAACGAAAACATGCATACAGTCTCTCAGCTCGTCAAGGCTGCCGGAGGACTTCTTCCGGAGGCTTTCCAGGACAGGGCGGTAATGCAGAGGGAGCTTCCTGACAAGACATTCGAGGTCGTTCCTCTCAATATTGGACGCATCATGGCAGGTCTCTCGCCTGACGTGGAACTCATGAACAATGACGTCCTTCAGATCTCCGACAAGAATGCCCTGATCGACAGGGGTACGATGACCATATCCGGATATGTTTCAAGACCGGGAGAATATCCTTTCGCCGAGAACACCACGATCGAGGACCTGATCCTTATCGCCGGCGGTCTCCAGAACGGAGCTTCTACCGCCAGGGTGGACATTTCCCGCAGGGTGCTCGATCCTGAGGCTCTCGAGGCCGGCTCTGAGATTTCCCAGCTTTTCAGCTTTGCGATAAAGGACGGTTTCGTCGAAGATGGCAAGGGTGGTTTCGTACTTGAGCCATACGATGAGGTTACCGTGCACAGAAGTCCGTCATATGCGCCTCAGAGACATGTGAGCGTTACCGGTGAGGTCAATTTCCCAGGCACGTTCACGATGACCGGAAGGGAGGACCGCATCTCCGACCTCATCAAGAAGGCCGGCGGACTTACTTCATTCGCTTATCCTAGGGGAGCAAGACTCGTACGCCCTATGAGCGATACCGAGAAACGCCAGAGCGCCGAGGTCGTAAGGACGCTTTACAGCAATGACGACAGCGCCAGCGTGAGTGATGTGTCGTCTTTCGCCGCATACAACGTGGCTATCGACCTTGAGGCCGCCGTCGCCAATCCTGGATCCGACGCGGATATCGTGCTCAGGGAAGGCGACCAGCTCATTGTCCCTGTATACAGCAATGTCGTAAGGGTGACCGGTGCCGTGATGAACCCTGCTACGCTTACCTACAAGAGCGGAAAGAGTGCCGGGTATTATATCAAGAATTGCGGAGGTTACGCCAAGAGGGCAATGAAGTCCAAGGCTTATGTCATAAGGATGAACGGCGTGTCACAGAAAGTCGGCTTGAACACCAAGATCATGCCTGGAGACGAACTTATCATCCCTAAGAAAGAAAAACGCCATACCAACTGGGGTAATGTCGTAAGTATCGGTACGTCAATCGCTTCCCTCGGTACGATGGTGGCTTACCTTGTTGTCGCAACCAAGAAATAAAGAAAATGAGTGAGGAATACAGAAAGCCCGAATACTCTTCAATCGAGGATGAGGGACTCGGAATAGATTTCATGGCGATCTTTGCCAAGCTGCTCAAGAGATGGAAATTCATTCTTTTGGTTTCATGCATATTCGGAGTGCTTGGCATAATATCAGCGCTGACCATGCAGCGCAAATGGAACGTCAGCATGACCCTTGCTCCGGAGTTCCAGAGAACTACCAGCAGCAGCGTCGCGACGATAGCCAGCATGATGGGCATGAACATGTCCAACATGAACAGTTCGGCTGACGCTCTCAATATCACCCTTTTCCCGGAGATCTGCAGCAGTACGCCGTTCCTTACGCAACTGTTCGATGTCCCGGTGCAGCCATATATCTCTCCGTCCAAGCTTGCGGAAGGTGCCAAGGAGCCTCCTGTCACTACTGTATAC
>JAFZTP010000124.1 GCA_017618815.1 Bacteroidales bacterium
CGAAGACTTTCGCCGCCGGTCTTCTCGAATGGAAGAAAGGCGAGGCCTCATATCCTGACGCCAACTTCACGATGCGTCTGACCTACGGAAAGGTAGGCGGCTATTCTCCTAAGGACGGCGTGATCTATAAGCACTATACCACCATCGACGGAATCATCGAGAAAGAGGATCCTGACAACTACGAGTTCAAGGTCCCAGCTCGCCTGAAGGAGCTCTGGAAGGCTCATGACTACGGCCGCTACGCCGACAAGGACGGCAACCTCCATACCTGCTTCCTCACCAACAACGACATTACCGGCGGTAACTCCGGCAGCCCTGTGCTCAACGCCAAGGGCGAGCTCATCGGTCTTGCCTTCGACGGCAACTGGGAGTCCATGTCAAGCGACGTGATGTTCGAGCCGGCACTTCAGAGGTGCATCTGCGTCGATATCCGATATGTCCTCTTCATGGTGGACAAGTTCGGCGGCGCCAGCCATCTCATCGACGAAATGAACATATCAAAGTAATTATATGACAGACAATGAAATTCTTTCCGCGCTGCGCGAGGTCCGTCACCCGGGAATGGGCGACAGGGACATCGTGGATCTCGGAATGGTTCAAGAAATAGCTTCCGGGGACAACCACGTAAAGGTTGTCCTCGGTTTTCCTAAACACAGGGACCCTCTCGCAGAATACCTGATAGGCAGCACCCGCGCTTCCCTTATCCGCCATACCCCGCAGGGAACGGAAATCGAGGTGAAGGCTGTCGTAAGGGAGGAGGCTCCTGCCAAGAAGAAACAGAACGTCAACGACCTCACCCTCGAGGAGATCAACAATGTGCGCCATATCATAGGCGTGGCATCCGGAAAGGGCGGAGTGGGCAAGTCTACCGTTGCGGTCAACCTGGCCGTGGCTCTCGCCCGTCTGGGATACAGGGTAGGCCTTGCCGACGCTGACGTGTATGGTCCGTCCGTCCCTCTTATGACGGACACCGAGGGAGCCGTCCCTGACGCCGTCGAAGGCGAAAACGGCAACGAAGTGATTCTTCCTATCGAGAAGTATGGAGTAAAGTGGATGTCCATCGGATATTTCGCCCAGGCCGGCCAGGCCCTCATCTGGAGAGGCCCCATGGCGTGCAATGCTCTCAAGCAGATGATTCTGCAGGTACGCTGGGGTACGCTTGACTTCCTTCTGATAGACATGCCTCCCGGAACCGGAGACATCCATATCAGCCTCGTGAACGACATCCCTATGGAGGGAGCCGTGATCGTGACCACGCCTCAGGCCGTAGCCCTGGCAGACGTGGAGAAGGGCGTGGATATGTTTCGCAACGACAAGATCAACAGAAAGATCTTCGGCCTTGTGGAGAACATGGCCTGGTTCACCCCTGAAGAGCTGCCGGAGAACAAGTATTACATCTTCGGCAAGGAAGGTGGCAAGAAGATGGCTGAGAAATACGGAATTCCGCTGATCGGCCAGATTCCTATCGTCCAGAGCATCCGCGAGAGCGGGGATGCCGGAGAACCTGCCGCCTTGTCCTCACGCCCGGACGGACTCGCATTCCTGGATCTTGCCGGCAAGCTGGCCGAGATCGCAGGCTGATTCCCTTTTTAGAAGAATGAAGGACGACGGCCGCCGCCATAACCTCCGCGGCCGCCGAATCCTCCCCGTCCCCTTCCGCCTCTTCCGCTGAACGTTCCGAACTTCCAAGTGAAGCTAAGCAGAACGTAGCGGCCGAGGGTGTTGTTCCTGGATTCGACATGGTAGTTGGCGGTGTCGCTGACGCTCAGGTTCTTTGCCTGGTTGAGGATGTCGAATGCCCTGAGGGATATGGTAGCCTGGTTCTTGAATACCTGCATGGAGATATTCGCGTTCCAGATGTATTCCGGATCCTGCTGGGTAGCGTAGCCCTTGTACCACTTGTAGTTCATGTCTGACTGGATTGTAAGTCCGGTCTTGCCGACGGTCCAGTTGACAGAGCCGTTCACTGTGTTGTTCCATGTCCTGTTAGTGCTCTTGGAGGCGATTGTATACCACGATTTGTTGGTGTTGGTGGCTCCACCTGCGCGGATCTCGAGGAGGTCGTTGCGATAGGTCACATTCATCCTCTCGGTCAATGACCATGACTGAGTATGGTTTAGGGTGAATGCGTCGTAGTCTTTCTTTCCGAGCTCCGGGAAGTCATCGTGGAAACGGTCGTAGTCAAAGTCGGTGATCGCGCCTGAAATCGGGTCTGTAGTGATGTACGGGCTTGAATCAAAGGTGCTGCCGACATATGAGTAGTTGGACCCGTATGATGTGAACAGCATGTTGGAGATGCTGAAATTGGACTTCGCGATCGGAGAGTTCAGGAAGCTCCTGATATTGATGCTGGCAGATGTAGGACCGTTGACCGGGAGCGAGTAGGTGGCTCCGTTGGTGCCATACCATGAAGCGTTGATGATAGGGTTCTGGGTCATGCTTCCGTCGGCTCCGGCGTGGAACGACGTGAAGGTCGCCCTGTTCATGTAGTTGAACTCGGCCCTGAGGCTGTGGCTGAAGTATGGCGACAGGTACGGGTTGCCGAAGGTCATCCTCAGCGGGTTGCTGTTGTCGAGCACCGGCATGAGCTGCGATGTGCTTGGCTGGGATGAGTTTCCTCGGTAGAATATCCTGATGTTTTCGTAGTCGTTTATGTCGTACATTACTCGCGCGCGAGGGGAAATGTTCACCACTCTGTCATGGTAGGTGTTGCCGTTGGTGACGTTGTCGGTAATCGTAGGGACCACTCCAACTCCGACCTGGGCAGAGAGCTTCTTGTCCTGGTAGAGGAGGTTGGTTCCGATATTCTGGCTGATGCCCTTGTTCAGGATGCTGTTGGAGTATGAGCCGTTGAGGGTCTCTCCGGCGATTATGTATCCCATGCTTCTGCCGTCGATGCCATATCCGGCCCCGGAATCGTATGTAAGCTTGTCGGAGGTAGATCTGCTCCAGTTGTAAGAGTAATTGCCCTCTACGTAGAAATTTCGGCCCAAAGGCTCGGTGTATGTGAATGTCCCCCTGACGGAAGTGCTCTTCTGGTTCTGGTGGAAGCGCTGGTTGATGATGTCGCTTGTCGTCTGGTTGTCGGCGTCCTGCCCGTAATTGTTGGTGAGTGACTGGTTCAGGCCGTCGGTAGTGTTGTTGCTGAAGCTGTACCTGACCCTGACGGTGAGTGTCCTGCCCGGGATACCGAGACGCTGGCGGAGCAGGAAGCGGCCGCTTGTCGAGAGGTTGCTGTTGTCTCCCGTGTTGTTGGTGAAACCGTCATTGGTGTTTATGGTGCCGTTCTTCTTGGTGTCGAATTCGGAGAATTCCCTGAAGTTGCCGTGGCCGAAGTCCAGGGATGGCTCGAAGAGAATGGAAGTCTTCTCCGAGAACTTATGTTCCAGCCTCATTCCGAAGCGGTTGCCGTAGGAGTCGGTGCTGTTCGTGCCCTTCTCCCAGTAGTCGAGAGTGCTGCCGTCCTCGAGATAGGTGTTTCGTATGCTCTCCTCCTCGACATACCTGCTGGAGCCGTTATATACGTAGTTGCCGCCCAGGTTCATCTTGTCGTCGAACAGGTCCCATGCGCCGTTGATACCGCCCATCCATGAAGTCGTGATGCCGTTGCCGGTGCCGAAGAAGTTCATGCCTCGGCCCATTCCGCCGCCGCGCATGCCGGCCATCATGCTGCCGGCCAGGTCGTTGAAGCTGCGGTTGTTGTTATTGTTGGCGTTCAGCACGACGCTGATCTGGCTCTTGTCGGTGAATTTTCCGGCGAAAGCGGCGCCCTGGTATCTCCAGCCGTCGTTTTTCCATGTGACCTCATCGTTGTAGTAGCCGGCCTGAGGGATGTCATGTCCGCCACCCGCGGTGACATTGCCGAAGAGTCCGTTCATCATTCCCGGGCGCACGGAGAGGTCAAGCACAGTGGTCTCCTCGCCGTCGTCGATGCCGGTGAATTCTGCCTGCTCCGACTTCTTCTGGACGACCTTGATCTTCTCAATCATGTTGGCCGGAAGGTTCTTCGTGGCAAGCTGCGGGTCGTTCAGGAAGAAGGTCTTTCCTCCGATGGTGATCTTCTCGATGGTCTTTCCGTTGGCCTTGACTGTACCGTCTGACTCGACTTCCACGCCCGGGAGCTTTTTGAGCAGGTCCTCGAGCATGTCGTTATCCGTGGTCTTGAATGAAGAGGCGTTATACTCGACAGTGTCTTTCTTTATGATTATCGGGTTGCCTATGCCCGTCACCTTTGCCGCGTCCAGCATTTGCTGGTCGAGGGCCATCTTGATGGTGCCGAGGTTGAGGTCTCCTTCGACTTTGACGGTCTTCTCATACGCCTTGTAGCCGAGGAGCTCGGCCTTTATCACGTAGTTTCCGTTCCTTACCTTTTCGATGACGGCCTTTCCGTTTTCATCGGTGAGGGCATATTTCAACGCCTTGGTTTCTCCGGCCTTGCTGACGGACACGGTCGCATAGCCGACAGGCTCGCCGGTATTTTCGTCAGTAAGAGTCAATGAAATGTTGCCCGGAGTCTGGGCAAGGGCGGAAAAAGAGATTACGGCAAGCATGCCGGTGAGAAGAATCCTTAAAAGTCGCATAGTTCTTTGTTGATAACCGGACTTTTAGACAACGTCCTTCCGGCAAGGTTTAAAATTATTTGTAGAAATTTTTCTTGAATGCTTCAAATTCTCCGCGCCCCAGGATGCAGCGCTGCCAGAATGCCCTCAGGAAACCTGTGCCATAGCCAACGAGCTGGACGAATGCGGCCGCCACTGCCAGGGCGCCGATCTTCACCGCTTTCTGCGTGGAACTTTGCGAGAGTTCCTTGAACATGGCTTCAAAGAACACTGCCGCGATGAACAGCAGTATCAGCGGGACCATCAGGTATGGCAGTATCGGGATCATGAGAAGGCCGACCGTGAATGCGGCCGGGAGCAGGTGGACTGCTTTCAATGATTCCGGATATTTCTTGAAGAGGTTGATTCTCGCGATGCCGGAATTATGTACCTGGCGGAAGAATTTCCTCAGGTCGGTGCGGCGCTTGTGATAGACCCAGGCGTCCGGGAAAAGGCGGCATGAGTAACCTCCCTTGAATATCCTTATGCTGAGGTCGATGTCCTCTCCGAATCTCATCTTGGAGAAGCCGCCGAGAGAGGCATAGACGTCCTTGCGTATGCCCATGTTGAAGCTCCTCGGGTAGAATTTGTCGAGCTTTACGTCGCCGCCGCGGATGCCGCCGGTGGTGATGAAGGCTGTCATCGAGTAGCTGATCGCTTTCTGGACGTCGGTGAATGACGGGTGGGATTTGTCCGGACCTCCGAACGCATCGCATGGATTGCTGTCGAGCTCTTTCGAGATGGCCTCGAGATATCCTTTCGGGACGATTACGTCCGAGTCCAGTATGAGCAAGTACTCTCCGGAGGCCCTTTCGGCTCCGTAGTTCCTGGTCTGGCCCGGGCCGGAGTTCTCCTTTTCGTAATAGCGGATGTCCAGCCTGTCCCTGTATTTTTCGACCACGCCGGCGCACGGCACTGCGGACCCGTCTTCGACGATTATGACCTCGAAGTCCTTGACATTCTGCCGGGTAAGGCTGTCGAGAAGTTCGTCGACCTCGTCGGGGCGGTTATATACTGGAACGATGATTGAATATCTCATTTACGTGCGCTGATTGGTATTTGCGAAGATAATAATTATATTTGAAGAATCATTCACGATGAAAAGGTTCGCAATCATATTGATGTCCCTCTTCCTGGCGGTCTCGATGTCCGCTCAGGAGCATATGACGTTCGAGGGACTGGAGATCAAGGGGCTGTCCCGGAATTTCATCCATAACCTCAAGTCTGCCAAGTTCCGCCAGCAGAAGTCCGGCGCGATCGAGGGAAAGCATCTGGGGGAGAAGTGCGAGCTTTATCTGGTGGTGACTCCGGAGTCAGGCAAGGTCTATATGGTGGCCGTGGCCTATCCTATCTGCCCAAGCTGGCAGCTGCTGAAGACTCGCTACGAGACCATGAAATCCAAGCTGACCGTGCGCTACGGCCTCCCGGTTACCGAGAATGAGTCTTTTTTGCCGCCTTATACCGAGGAGGACGGAATCACTGCCGTGGTCAAGAAGGGCTGCGCCTACATGTCTAATTTCGTGACTGACAAGGGAGAGATTTCCATCTCGATCTCCGAGGATGCGCGTGTCTATATCTGCTATACCGACAAGCTCGGCAGCCTCCAGGCCCAGGAAGAGATGATCCCCGACCTCGGTGTCTATAATGGACAGTAATTTCCCTTGTAAAATAGAATTCTCTGATTATCAATCAATGCCCTCTTTCCAACGATGCTTTTGTTAATGGTTATAACAATGTCGTCGGAATAGAAATAATTGATATGGCTTAGAACGAGGATGCTACTATATAAATTCAGCTTTAGTTCTTTGGTGTCTAAAAGTTGTC
>JAFZTP010000125.1 GCA_017618815.1 Bacteroidales bacterium
AGTGCTCGAGTACTTCATCTCTACCCACGGTGCACGTAAGGGTCTTGCCGATACCGCCCTCAAGACTGCGGATGCAGGTTACCTTACAAGACGTCTCGTCGACGTATCACACGATGTCATCATCACGGAAGAGGATTGCGGCACGCTCCGCGGCCTCATCGCTACGGCCATCAAGAACAAGGATGAAGTTGTCGAGTCTCTCGGCGAAAGAATCCTCGGCCGTACTTCCGTACACGATATCTTCAACCCTCTCACCGGAGAACTTATCATCCATGCCGGCGAGGAAATCAAGGAGGATGTTGCCAACCTTATCGACACTCTTCCTATCGAGCAGATCGAGATCCGCTCCGTACTCACCTGCGAGTCCCGCAAGGGTGTCTGCGCCAAGTGCTACGGACGTAACCTCGCTACCAGCAGAATGGTCGAGAAGGGCGAAGTTGTCGGCGTCATCGCCGCTCAGTCAATCGGCGAGCCTGGTACTCAGCTTACCCTCCGTACATTCCACGTCGGTGGTACCGCATCCAGCACGGCTGCAGATTCATCCATCGAGTCCAAGTACAACGGTAAGCTTCAGTTCGAAGAGCTCAGGACCATCCAGAGAGTTACCGATACAGGTGAGACCCAGGATGTTGTCGTCAGCCGTATGACCGAGCTCAGGATCATTGATGAGAACACCGGAATTACCTACTCACAGTACGACGTGCCTTACGGCTCAGTACTCTTCAAGAAAGACGGAGAGTCTGTCGTCAAGGGCGACCGCATCTGCGAATGGGATCCATACAACGCAATCACCATCGTCGAGACTGCAGGTACAGTACGTTTCGACAACATGATAGAAGGTTCTACATTCCGCGTAGAGGCTGCAGATGAGCTTGCACTCAACAATGACAAGGTCATCATCGAGTCTCGAGACAGGACAAAGAACCCTTCAATCCTCATCCTCGGAAAGGATGGCGAAGTCCTCAAGCAGTACAACCTGCCTGTCGGCGCTCACGTCCTCCCTGCTGATGGTCAGGAAGTCAAGATTGGTGATGTCATCATCAAGATTCCTCGTGCAATCGGTAAGTCAAGCGATATCACGGGAGGTCTCCCACGAGTTACCGAACTCTTCGAGGCCCGTAACCCATCCAACCCTGCAATCATCTCCGAAATCAACGGTGAGATTGTCATGGGCAAGATCAAGAGGGGTAACCGTGAGATTGTCGTCAAGAACCGCAGCGGCGTAGAGAAACACTATCTCGTTCCTCTTACCAAGCAGATTCTCGTACAGGAGAACGACTACGTCAAGGCTGGTACAAGGCTCTCTGACGGTGGTATCTCCCCTACCGACATCCTCAATATCCTCGGACCTGTCAAGGCTCAGGAATACATCGTCAACGAAGTTCAGGCGGTTTACCGTCTCCAGGGTGTGAAGATCAATGACAAGCACTTCGAGATCATCGTACGTCAGATGATGCGCAAGGTGCAGATCGGCAACCCAGGCGATACGGAATTCCTTCCGGACGAGCTCGTGGACAAGTGGGTATTCATGGACGCCAACGACAACATCTACGGCAAGTACTACATCACCGAGGCTGGTGACTCCCAGAAATACTCAGCAGGCCAGATCATTTCAGCCCGCGAGATGAGGAACGAAAACCAGTCACTCGAGCGTCAGGGCCTGAAGATGATGGCAGTACGCGAGGCATGTCCTGCAACTGCAAGACAGGTGCTCCAGGGTATCACAAGGGCTGCCCTCAAGACAGACAGCTTCATTTCCGCAGCCTCCTTCCAGGAGACTACCAAGGTTCTCTCCGAGGCCGCTATCAGGGCTCGCGTGGACAACCTCGAAGGTCTTAAGGAGAATGTCATCAGCGGTCACCTTATTCCTGCCGGTACCGGTCTCAAGGAATACCAGGATATCGTAGTGACAAGTGCAGAGGACTACGAGAAAGAGATGAACGATCTCTAGCAGATCCCTCACATATGAAAAAGGCGACCCCGTCAAGGGTCGCTTTTTTTTATCCCCGACCGGAATGTGTGGAGAGAACCGCCTTCCGGAGATTTCAGGGGAATTGCGTATATTTGTGGTATGAGAGAGAAGATTGTTACCGATAAGGTGTTGGGGGAGGTCGTGCTAAGAAAGAGCGCGACGGCAAGGCGAGTCAGCATAAGGGTGACAGCAGACAAAGGGGTCATAGTGACAGTCCCCCGCTGGGTACCTTATGGAATAGGTGTGGCATTTCTTGCGGCACGGAAAGAATGGGCGCTGAAGACACTGTTGAAGGTGCGGGAGAAGGCTGCGGATTACGGGCCGGATGAGGTCGGACAATATCTCGCCAATAACGAGGCGACAGACGCGCAGAAGGCCGTTCTAATAGAAAGGCTTCGCAAAATGGCCAAGGATTACCTTCCGGAAAGGCTGGCGGAACTGGCCGCGAAATACGGCTTCCAGTACAATAAGGTATTCATCAAGCACAATAAAAGCAACTGGGGAAGCTGTTCCACCAGAAAGAACATAAATCTCAACCTCAACCTGATGAGACTGCCGCAGGAGCACTCAGACTATGTGATGCTGCACGAGCTCTGTCATCTCTCATATCCTGACCACGGGGCAGACTTCCATGAACTGCTTGACAGGCTGTGTCTGGACCATACGAAAAAAAGCCGGACCATCCATGAGAAGGAGATCCGGCGATATAGATTGGTCTGACAGATTATTTCTGCTTGGCGAGGAAGCACTCGATAGTGTTCTCCATGAGGCAGGTTATGGTCATAGGACCGACGCCTCCCGGAACCGGAGTGATTACCGAAGCCTTTGGCTCGATGGCGTCGAAATCCACGTCGCCGCAGAGCTTTCCGGTCTCAGGATCTCTGTTGACTCCGACATCGATGACCACGGTTCCGTCAGAAACCATGTCGGCTGTAACGAACTTAGGACGTCCGATGGCGACCACGAGAATCTCAGCCTCACGGCATACAGCAGCAAGGTCCTTCGTCCTTGAGTGGCAGATAGTCACCGTTGCATTTCTGTCAAGAAGCAGCTTAGCCACAGGGAGACCTACGATCTGGCTGCGTCCGATTACCACGGCTCTCTTGCCCTTGATCTCCACTCCGGCCTCATCCAGCATACGGATGATACCTTTAGGAGTGCAGGCAACTGTACATGGCTCCTTCATCCAGAGAGCAGCCACGTTCAGAGGATGGAAACCATCCACGTCCTTGCTCTTGTCGATGGCATTGATAATACGGGCCTCGTTGATATGGTCCGGAAGAGGAAGCTGCACGAGAATGCCGTCAACCTCAGGATCCGCATTGAGACCAGCAATAATGTCAAGGAGTTCCTGTTCCGTGATAGAAGCAGGCTTAAGAATGGTAGTGTTCTTGATGCCGACTACCTCACAAGCCTTTCCCTTGCCACGGACATAAGACTGGCTGGCAGGATCCTCTCCGACGAGAATCACGACCAGGTGCGGTACGCGGCCATACTTCTGAGGGAACGTTGCGACCTGCTCCGCCATCTCGGCCTTCATCTTGGCCGAAAGATCTTTTCCACTGATTATCATATAATTGTCGTTAATTCATTTATAAAACTCTCCAGCCGATGTCACGGCGGTAGAACAGGTTGGCACAATTGACTTTCTCAACCGCAGCAAGTGCCTTGTCATGGGCAGCCTGCAGGTTTTCCGCAGATGCAAGGACCATCAGCACGCGTCCTCCTGATGTGCAGACTTTGCCATCCTTGAGGCTAGTGCCCATATGATAGATACGCACGTCCGGGTCCTCGGCAGCCTTGTCCAGGCCTTCGATTGCGAAACCCTTCTCATATGAGCCAGGATAACCTTTGGAGGCCATCACGAAACCCATCACTGCAGAATCAGACCATTTCAGTTCAGGCATCGGAGTGCCGTCAGCAATGGCGGAGAACACGTCATATATGTCGGACTCAAGGCGAGGAAGCACGACCTCTGTCTCGGGATCTCCGAAACGGCAGTTGAACTCGATGACCTTGATTCCGTCAGGAGTCTTCATCAGTCCGCCGTAGAGCACGCCCTTGAAAGGACAGCCCTCTGCGACCATTGCGGCAGCAACCGGCTTCATAATCTTCTCGAGAGCATATTTCTCGTCCTCCGCGGTCACGAAAGGAAGCGGAGTGTATGCGCCCATGCCTCCGGTATTAGGGCCCTTGTCTCCCTCGTATGCACGCTTGTGGTCCTGGGAGAGAACCATAGGGAAGACCCGCTCCCCATCCACGAAGCTCAGGAGACTGAACTCGGGACCGGTCAGGAATTCCTCGACCACTACCCTGCCCTTGCCGAACTTGTCGTCAAGGAGCATGTCCTTTAGAGTAGCCTCAGCTTCCTCGAAAGTCTCAGGAATTACGACACCCTTGCCGGCGGCAAGGCCGTCATACTTGAGCACTACAGGGAAACGGCCGCCACGGACATACTCGAGAGCCTCGTCATAAGACTCGAATGTCTTGTATGCGGCGGTAGGCACATTGTACTTGGCCATAAGCCTCTTGGCGAAATCCTTGCTCGCCTCGATACGGGCGGCAGCCTTCGAAGGTCCGAAGACACGCAGGCCGGCAGCAGTGAAACTGTCGGTAATGCCAGCGGAAAGAGGAACCTCAGGTCCTACCACGGTAAGGTCAATACCCTTTTCCTTGGCGAAAGAGAGAAGGCCTTCAATGTCAGAATCCTTTATTGGGACACATTCAGCCTGAGCAGCGATTCCGGCGTTTCCCGGAGCACAGTAGATCTTTCCGACCACGGCAGAGCGGGAGAGAGCATCCACGATTGCATGCTCCCTTCCGCCTCCGCCGACTACCAATACGTTCTTCATGACGTTATCAGTGCTTGAAATGACGCTCACCAGTCATAAGCATGGTGATGCCATTTTCGTTTGCTTTCTTGATTGAATCCTCGTCGCGAACGGAACCTCCTGGCTGTACGATAGCCTTGATTCCGAACTTGGCGGCAACCTCCACGCAGTCATCGAATGGGAAGAAGCCGTCAGAAGCCATCACGCAGCCTTCGAGGTTACCTCCAAGAGTAGTGGAAGCCTGCTTGAGGGCGATCTCTGCAGAACCGATACGGTTCATCTGGCCAGCGCCCACGCCATAGGTCATTCCATTCTTTACGATGACGATGGCGTTGGACTTGACATGCTTCACGATATGCCATCCGAAGTCGAGGTCAGCGAGCTGGGCAGCGGTAGGCTTGGCCTCGGTCACGCACATGTCGGCGACAACCTTCTTGGTTTCGAAGTCCAGGTTCTGGACGAGAAGACCGCCGTTCACGCTGACATACTGCTTCTGAACTCCGTTGGATGCGCTCATGTCAACCTTGAGCAGACGGAGATTCTTCTTGGTGCTGAGGAGCTCGAGAGCGTCCGGAGCGAAGGAAGGAGCCATGATGATCTCAAGGAAGATAGGCTTGAGAAGCTCTGCGACAGCGAGATTGACCTCGCGGTTGAAAGCGACGATACCTCCGAAGATGGAAGTCTTGTCACCTTCGTAAGTCTTCTGCCATGCATCTACGACGTCTTTGCCGACAGCGGATCCGCATGGATTCATATGCTTGAGGCCCACGCAGAATGGCTCGGAGAACTCACGGACGATGTAGAGAGCTGCATTGGCATCCTGGATATTGTTATATGAAAGTTCCTTTCCGTTGAGCTGCTCTGCGGTAGCGAGGGAATAAGGAACCTCGTTGAGAGACTTGTAGAACTTGGCCTCCTGGTGAGGGTTCTCGCCGTAGCGGAGGGACTGCTTCTCGTCGAACTCGAGGAAGAGCTTCTCGCTGAGTCCGGCCTGTGCGCGCATGTACGCGGAGATGGCCATGTCATATTCTGCAGTATGGGTATAAGCCTTGGCAGAAAGTTTCAGACGAGTCTCCGGAGTAGTGTTTCCGTCAGCCTTGAGCTCGGCAAGTACGGTAGCGTAGTCTGATGGATTGACGAGTACGGTAACTGAAGCCCAGTTCTTTGCGGCGCTGCGCAGCATTGAAGGACCTCCGATATCGATATGCTCGACAGCGTCTTCCATAGTGACATCAGGTTTTGCGATTGTCTCGCGGAATGGATAGAGGTTTACGCATACGAGATCTATCTTCTCGATGCCGTTTGCCTTAAGCTGGGCCATATGGTCCTCGATGTCGCGGCGGGCAAGAAGGGCTCCGTGAATCTTCGGATGAAGAGTCTTCACACGGCCGTCGCAAATTTCCGGGAATCCGGTAACGTCGCTGACGCTGGTCACAGGCACACCTGCTTCCTTCAACATTTTCATGGTGCCGCTCGTAGAGAGAATCTCCCATCCGAGGGCCACCAGTTCCTTGGCGAATTCTACTACGCCTGTCTTGTCACTTACACTGATTAACGCTCTCATTTTGAATATTTTAGTTTAAATTATTTCTTAAAGCAACTTGATGTCCACTCCCGGCTTGTCGGTCACGCGGCCGATAACGGTAGCCTTGTCTCCGTACTTGGCAAGGATGTCGATGGCCTTGGCAGCCTCTGACTCGTCGAGGGCAAGCACCATTCCGATACCCATGTTGAAGATATTGAACATCTCGCGATGCTCGATCTTGCCATACTTCTCGAGGAAGCGGAAGATAGGGAGGATAGTCCATGTACCTTCCTCGACATGGATTCCCTGGCCTTCGCGAAGGATACGAGGAATATTCTCGTCGAAGCCGCCGCCTGTGATATGGGCGACTCCATGAACGTCGCAATTACGGATGACATCGAGAACCTGCTTCACATAGATACGGGTCGGAGTCAGGGCGACAAGACCGAGCGGCTGGTCGCTCTCAAGCTCCGGATATACCTTGTGCAGATCCAGGGCATTGTCTGAGAAAACCTTGCGAACAAGGCTGAAGCCATTCGAGTGAACTCCAGTGGATGCGATTCCGACGAGTACGTCGCCGACCTTGACCTTGGTGCCGTCGATCAGCTTGGACTTCTCCACAACTCCGGTAGTATAGCCAGCGATATCATACTCGCCTTCGGCATACATTCCCGGCATCTCGGCAGTCTCACCGCCCACAAGGGCGCATCCGGCCTGGCGGCAGCCCTCGGCAACTCCGGCAACGATGGCCTCTACCACTTCCGGATAAGTCTTTCCCTGGGCAACATAATCCAGGAACACCAGAGGCTCAGCTCCCTGGGCCAGCACATCATTGACGCACATGGCCACGGCGTCGATGCCGATGGTATCATGCTTGTCCATCTCGAATGCTATCTTAAGCTTGGTGCCGACTCCGTCCGTACCGCTGACAAGGATAGGTTCCTTGACGTTCAGTGCAGAGAGGTCAAACATTCCTCCGAAGGATCCGATGTTTCCCATCACTCCGGGTCTGTCCGTGGATTTCACGTGTTTCTTGATACGGCGGACAACATCATATCCCGCCTCAAGGCTCACGCCTGCTTTCTCGTAATTAATTGCCATTATCTTATAATTTAAAATTTTCCGTCTTTGTTGGCCTCTTCGATTCTGCTGTAAAGGGCCGTCGGGTAATTTCCGCTGAAGCATGCCAGGCAGAGATCAGCCCTCTGGCCGGCCTTGAACAGCGAGTCTTCCGAAAGGAAGGCCAATGAGTCCGCCTCAATGTACTCGCAGGCCTGCTCGAGAGTCCTGTTTGCGCAGAGAAGCTCATTATATGTAGATATATCTACTCCATAGAAGCATGGGAACTTGATCATCGGACTTGCGATACGCACATGGACAGCCTTGGCTCCGGCATCCCTGAGCATGCGCACGATCCTCATGGAAGTGGTGCCTCGCACGATGGAGTCATCGATGAGCACTACCCTCTTGCCGCCCACGATGGAGCGAACGGCGGAAAGTTTCATCTTGACACCCTTGTCCCTCATCTCCTGAGAAGGCTGGATGAACGTCCTTCCGGTATATTTGTTCTTGATAAGACCCATCTCATACGGGATGCCGCTGGCCTCCGAATATCCCATGGCGGCACTGAGGCTGGAATCAGGCACACCGATCACGATGTCGGCATCGGCCGGCGATTCCTTCCAGAGCAGCTTTCCGGATTCTTTCCTGAACGTATGGACATTGACACCTTCGATGTCGCTGTCCGGACGGGAGAAGTAGATATATTCCATCGCGCACATTGCATGGCGCTGATATTCAGAATACTTGCGGGAACGGATTCCATGGTGGTCGATGGTAAGCACCTCGCCCGGATACACGTCCCTGATGTACTCGGCTCCGATGACGCTGAAAGCGCAAGTCTCGCTGCTGACCACATATCCGTCGCCAAGGCGTCCGAGAGCAAGAGGACGCAGACCATATTTGTCCCTGGCCACATAGATACGGTTCTTGGTCATCACGAGGAATGCGAATGCACCCTCAAGCATGTTAAGAGCCTCTATTATCTGGTTGATACGCGGAGCATTGCGATACAGGCGGTTCTTACGGATAAGATGCGCCAGAATCTCGCTGTCAGAGGTAGACTGGAAAAGAGACCCTCTGTCCTCCAGGTATTTGCGAAGCTGGTCGGAGTTCACCAGGTTGCCGTTGTGGGCAAGGGCGAAGTCTCCCGTGCCATGCCTGAAGAGGAATGGCTGTACATTTTCGATGCCGCCGCCACCGGTGGTGGAGTAGCGGACATGACCAATTGCGTAGTTTCCTTTTAATGTTGCGAGCTTGTCATTGTCGAAGACTTCGGTCACGAGACCGAGGCCCTTTATCCTGCGCATCTCGCCGTTGTCTGCGACTGTGACTATACCGCAGCCCTCCTGGCCCCTGTGCTGCAGGGCATGGAGCGCATAATATGTAAGTTCGGCGGCATTGGGAACGCCCCAGACGCCGAACACGCCGCATTCTTCGTGAAGATTATTGAACATCGGCTACGGTTTTTAAACGTTCATAGACTGTCTTGTATGCCGGACCCACCTGTCCGTTGTCATGACGGAAACGGTCCTTGTCGAGACGCATTCCTGTCTCCATGTCCCAGAAACGGGCATTGTCAGGAGTGATCTCGTCCGCCACCACGAGGCGGCCGTCGGCAAGCCGGCCGAACTCGATCTTGAAGTCGACCAGAGTGATGCCGATGCCGGCGAAAAGCGGACGGAGGATATCGTTGACCTTATGAGTGAGGTCATAGATCACGTCCAGTTCCTCCCTGGTCACCAGACCGAGGGCGATTGCATGATAATCATTGATGATAGGATCGCAGAGCGGCTCCGACTTGTAGCAGAGGTCATAGATAGGACTCTCCGGCACGGTGCCTTCCTGGAGGCCGAGTCTCTGGGCAAGAGAACCGGCGATCACATTCCTCACGATCACTTCCATAGGAATCACGTCCGCCCTGTAGCAAAGCTGCTCGGTATCGGAGAGCTGGCGTATGAAGTAGGTAGGGACGCCGCCCTTTTCGAGGGCGCGGCATATCATGCTGGATATGCAGTTGCAGTAGAGTCCCTTGTCCTTTATCACGGCCTTCTTGATCTTGTAGTAGGCCGTGATGTCATCGGTGAAGCGGACGATTACCTTGTCCTCTTCGTCGGTGCCGTAGATCTTGATCGATACACCGTCGTGAATGATTTCGTCTCTGGACATCTTATTCTCCCCTGAAATATCTGACCGCGTTGGCAAACAGTGGCTGTTCGAGTTCGGCGGCCTGGATGTTCTTGAAAAGATTGTTTTCGTAACGCTCGCTGTGGCCCATCTTTCCGAGAATCTGGCCGTTGCGGCTTATGATACCCTCGATGGCGTAATATGAGCCATTAGGGTTGTAAGGAGACTCCATCGTAACCTCCTCAGTAATCGGATTGACATACTGGAAGGCTACCTGGCCGTTGGCAAACAGCTCGCGGGCGAGCTCTTCAGATACGACAAACTTACCCTCGCCGTGGCTTACGGCAATCTCATAATCGTCGCCGATCTTCATTCCGCTGAGCCAAGGTGAATTGGTCGTGCCCACACGGGTGGTCACCATCTGTGATATATGTCGGTTGATGTCGTTCCTGAAAAGGGTCGGAGAATCCTCCGTCACGCAGCCGAGACGACCATATGGGAGGAGTCCGGACTTGACGAGTGCCTGGAATCCGTTGCAGATACCGAGAATCAGGCCTCCCCTGTCGAGAAGGGCATGGATTTCGGCAGCTACTTCCTCGTTGTTCAGGACATTGGCTATGAACTTGCCGCTGCCATCCGGCTCGTCACCTGCAGAGAAGCCGCCGCTGATCATCAGGATATGACATTCGGAAATATTCTTCTTCATCTCTGCGATGGAGTTCAGCACATCCTGCTCCGTAAGGTTGCAGAACACGCCGAAACGTGTCTCGGCGCCGGCCTTGCGGAAAGCCTTTGCAGAGTCATAATCGCAGTTGGTTCCAGGGAACACCGGCAGATAGACCAGAGGTTTCTCCACCTTCTCTCCCGGATAGCGCATATCCGCCTTGCGGGCCTTGAACGGCTTCACGCCCTCCATTCCCTTAGGAAGGAGACGCTTCATGTCTGGCTTGCTCTCGACAGGATAGATCTCGGACCAATGGGCCTCGTATGCTTTCATCAGGCTGAATACGTCGGCGGACTCTCCGTTGATGCGGATGCCGTCGTCCCCTGAAGTCACGTTTCCGAGACGGATTGCGTTCTCATAATTAAGCTCTTTCTCAGTCTCGACCACTATCGAGCCCGGAGCGACGCAATAAAGGTCGTTCTTGTCCACATCCACGCTGACGCCGAAGACATTTCCGAAGGACATCTTGCAAAGAGCCTCGGCAACGCCTCCCCTGCCCACTGCGAATCCAGAAACTATGTTCCCGGCCTCTATCTGAGAGGAAACGAAATCCCAGTTGCGCTTGAGCTGGTCCGTATCCGGCATATGATCGGAAAGCGGAGTATGCTTGATGAGATATATGCTGTTGCCCTCCCACTTGAACTCAGGAGAGATTACAGTATTTGCATTTACAGTGGTGATACCGAAGGCGACGAGAGTCGGCGGCACGTGCATGTCCTCGAATGTTCCGCTCATGGAGTCCTTTCCTCCGATAGACGGAAGACCGAGGGCCTCCTGCATCTTGAGCGATCCGAGAAGGGCTGAAAGCGGCTTGCCCCAGGTCTTAGGATCGGAAGTCATCCTCTCGAAATACTCCTGGTAAGAGAAACGCATCTTGTCGTAACGGGCTCCGGAAGCCACGACTTTGGCGCAGGCCTCGACTACTGCATAGGCGGCGCCATGATAAGGGCTCCACTTGCTGAGCTTAGGATCATATCCATAAGCCATCACGCTGGCAGTATCGGTATATCCGTCGGTAGGGAGCTTCTGGACTGAAACCTGGGTCTCAGTGGTCTGGAGCATGCCTCCGAACGGCATCAGCACCGTAGAGCGGCCGACAGTGCTGTCGAACATCTCCACAAGACCTTTCTGGGAACATATGTCCGGACGGCGCATGAGGGCGTCCAGCCTGTCCTTAAGCTTGCCTGTAGCAGGCTCGGCAGCGAACGGGTCGCGGGCCTCGACAGTTCCGATCTCGGCCTTTGCGAAATGTCTCGCACCGGCGCTGTTTATGAAGTCACGGCGGAGATCCACGATCGTCTCGCCATGGTTGAACATTCTCATTCTTCCGAGGCCCGTCACTTCTGCGACATGAGTAACCTCGACATTCTCGCTGCGGCAGAACTCGGTAAACCTGGCCTCATCCTTGGCCTCGACGACTACGGCCATTCGCTCCTGGGACTCGCTGATTGCGAGCTCAGTGCTGTTCAGGCCGCTGTATTTGACAGGAACGCGGTCGAGCCAGATATCCAGTCCGTCGGCAAGCTCGCCGATAGCGACGCTGACGCCGCCTGCTCCGAAGTCATTGGACTTCTTGATAAGGGAAGTAACCTCAGGCCTGCGGAAAAGCCTCTGGAGCTTGCGCTCCTCTGGAGCGTTACCCTTCTGGACTTCGCTGCCGCATGTCTCGAGAGAAGCTTCGGTATGCTCCTTGGAAGAACCCGTAGCTCCTCCGATGCCGTCGCGGCCTGTGCGTCCGCCGAGAAGCAGGATCACGTCGCCCGGAGCCGGGGATTCGCGACGCACGTTTGAAGCCTTGACGGCTCCGACGACTGCGCCGATCTCCATTCTCTTGGCCGTATAACCCTCATCTACGATTTCGCGGACATGGGTAGTGGCAAGACCTATCTGGTTGCCATATGAAGAATATCCCTGGGCGGCCTTGCGGGTGATGACCTTCTGCGGGAGCTTTCCCGGAATGGTCTCGGCAACCGGCTTCCAGATATTTCCGGCACCGGTCACGCGCATTGCCTGATATACATAGCTTCTTCCGGAAAGAGGGTCCCTGATGGCACCGCCGAGACATGTGGCAGCGCCTCCGAACGGCTCGATTTCCGTAGGATGGTTGTGAGTCTCATTCTTGAACATGAGGAGCCATTTCTCGATGACCCCGTCGTTGTCCACGTCCACATATACGCTGCAGGCATTGTTCTCCTCGCTGACTTCCATGTCGTCAAGCAGGCCCTTCTTGCGGAGATATCTGGCTCCGATCGTGGCAAGGTCCATCAGGTGGACAGGCTTGCTCTCGCGTCCGAGCTCCTTCCTCATCTTGAGATAGAGGTTGTAGGTGCCGGTGATGTCATCCTTTATGAATGAATCCTCGATCTTGATATCCTGAAGCTCGGTGGTAAAGGTGGTGTGGCGGCAGTGGTCGCTCCAATATGTATCAAGTATGCGAAGCTCGGTCTCGGACGGGTCGCGGCCCTCGGCGGTGAAGTAGTTGATCACCTCCTGTAGGTCGTCAGCATTCATGGCAAGCCCCATCTTGCGGCAGAAAGCGGCATTGTCCTTGAGTTCCCTGAAGCCCTCGAGTACCGGAACCGGCTTTACCGGAGCGTGCTCGGTATCGGAAAGCTTAGAGAGATCCTTCTCGCGCGCCTCCACGGTGTTGATCACATAGTGGCGGATCTTTGCGAGAGTCTCTTCGTCCACATCCTTGTCCAGGATCAGAAGCCTGGAACTCTTGATGCGGATGTCGGCCTTAGGGTCAATAAGGTGCACGCAGTCGACTGCTGATGCGGCCCTCTGGTCAAATTGCCCCGGAAGGTACTCCACGGCAATATATTTTGAGTCAGTAAGATCAATCTCGTCTGTTACGGTGTCAGTGACTACTTCTCCGAATACGCGGAAACGGCTCCTCTCCAGGAGTTCTGGAGTGAAGCCGAATAAGTCGTAGACGTTCAGTAGCCGCAGTGAGCCGAGTGAGAGTGAAAGATTTTCGTTAAGTTCGTCCCTGAGGCTGTGAGCCTCGACTTGGAACCGGGGTTTCTTCTCGACGTAGATACGGTTGCTGTTCATGTTCTATATCTTGGAATTCAATACTTTTTCTGCCTGTTCTTGTCTGTATTTGTCCAATTTCTCCGAAAGTCCCGGATCGGACAGGGCTAGTATCTCAACCGCGAGCAGGGCCGCATTCTTTGCGCCTCCTATAGCGACGGTAGCCACAGGGATTCCAGTTGGCATCTGCACCATCGACAAGAGGGAATCGAGGCCTCCGAGAGCCTTGGTCTGCATAGGGACAGCAATGACCGGAAGAGTAGTGAGTCCTGCGGCGACTCCTGCGAGATGGGCCGCTCCGCCCGCACCGGCGATTATTACGCCGACACCACGATCCTTTGCACCTTTCGTATATTCATACATGAGGTCCGGAGTCCTGTGGGCGCTGATGACCCTCTTCTCGAACTCCACTCCAAAGTCGGACAAGACCTGTTCAGCACCAGACATTACGTCGTAGTCACTGACAGATCCCATTATGATTGATACTTTCATG
>JAFZTP010000003.1 GCA_017618815.1 Bacteroidales bacterium
TAACCATACATAAGCCTTCCGTCCACGGACTGGACGAACATCACTCCCTGGGGATAGTTTACGAGGAATTCCGGGGCAATCCTGAGCCTTATCCCGCAGTTGATCTGGAAGCATCTCAGGTCTACTTTTACGGTGGCTCCGGCCCTTACTTCCACTGTCTTCGAATCTCCGAACTGGGGCGAATCGAACAGAGGCCTCGTGAAGTCCCCGGACCTTGCGTCAATCTCATAGGTGCCGGCATCCACTATAAGCTCTTCCGGCATATTTCCATACCTGCCGCTATAGACAGTCTCCCCACCGACCTTCCTGACATTCAGGATGAAGACGCTGGAGTCCGGCACGTCCCGGTCAGCCTTGGTCTCCGGACGCGAAAAGTGGATGACCAGTTTTCCCTGGTCGTCATCATCGTTTAGAATACTTGAACATGAGGTTGCGGCAAGAATCATGGCCGCCATAAGAATGTAGCTTTTCATATCTGCGTTTTTTCGTAAATATCGTGCGAGTCCGCCGTATTCAGATTAAAAAACGCGTTTAAATCGAAAAGCAAATTGCATGTGCAAACTTTGAGCGGAATGCGAGGTTCGAACTCGTGACCTGCGGCTTGGGAAGCCGCCGCTCTACCAACTGAGCTAATTCCGCGAGGGATTACAAAGATAAAAAAACTTTGCTTAAGGAAAAATATTAGAGCAGAATATTTACTCCTATCATGAACAGAATTATACTGCCCGCAATCTGGGCCGGACGTCCGTATCTGGAGCCGAGCGCTCCGCCGAGGGATAGGCCTGCAATTACTGAAAGTGCGGTGAATGAGAAGATTGAGAACGATGTCGTCTTCGCACCCTCCCAGTCAAGGAAATCCATCGCCATTGATGCTCCGGTGGCCAGTGCGTCTATGCTTGTCGCAACTGCTCCGATGAACATGAACTTGATGCTGTCCATACGCAGGGATGAATCCTGTTTCCTGATTGCTTCCAGAAACATGGACACTGATACATAGAGCAAGAGTGCAAATCCGATCAGATGGGCTATCAGCTCGAAGTTGCTCACCTTGGTGGATATGAATACGTTGAAATAATGGGCAATAAGCCAGCCTAGAGCGAAGAAGGCTGCCTGTATCGTTGCGAATACCAGTGTTATCCAGATTATTCTCTTGTCGTCTATCTTTCCTGATGCTGTACTGGAGCATAGCGAGACTGCAAAACTGTCTGCGCAGAGTGATATGCCAATCAGTACGGCACGAATGAGTTCATCCATCTTAATCTAATTTGGATGCAAATTTATAACCAGTTTTGTAATAAAGCAAAGATATTCCGGCTTAGTTGGCAGCCGGCACGAGCGCAAGCATTATCTGGCCGGCGCAGCAGATCTTTTCGCCGACGGTCAGGGTCGTCTCTGCGATGTAGATGCCGGCTCTCTCTCCGATGATCCTGCCCTCGCATTCGCAGAGATCTCCTGCCTTGACAGGATTTATGAACTCGACGTGCTCGATTCCGGCAAACAGCGGCATGTATCCCTGGGTGAGCTTGTCTTTGACGACGATGGCGCAGCCCTGGGCCATGATCTCGCACAGGATGTTGAACGGTACTGTCTTGTTGTCTGGCGCATAGCCCCGTACAAAGAAATCGTTCTCCTTGACCGTGTATTCGGAATGTCCTGTACCGTCTTCGTCCAGCCACATCTTCTCCACCAGGAGCATTGGCTCCCTATGCGGAAGTATAGTCTTTATGGCGTCCGGACCGTATACGATACCGCATCCTTCGATTACGTCGCTGTAAGCGCTGAAAATTGACCCTGTCATTGTGTCGGTTGGTTTATGGTTTTAGAAATTCGTAAATCTTCTCGGCGACAAAGTCTCCCCATTCTTCTTCGGTGACCATCTCCTTCGGCGCAACCACGTTCCCGATGAACTTGTTGGCGATCGGGGGTATCATGATGAGGGAGTAGAAGTAGAGGAGCAGTGCCTGGAGCGGCACTTCCCTTATCTTGCCTTGTCTCCGGAAATTTTCCATGCTGCGTACATAGATGTCCATGCCGAGGTTCTTGATGAATACGCTCAGCCTGTCCGGATCTTTTGTACATTCATTCAGCAGGAAATAGGGGACTGACGGGTTCTCATGGATGATGTGCATGTATATCCTCACGACTTCCCTTGTCACGGCTTCGAGACCTTTTCCGCTGTTGAGGGCTCTCTCGAGACTTGGCAGCGCGGTCCCTACCGCTTGCTTGTAGATAGCCTCGAACAGCTTCTCCTTGGTGCGGAAGTAGTAGTTCAGGCCCGGTCTGTTGATATTGCATGCTTTTGCGATATCATCCATCTTGGTAGCCTCGAACCCTTTCTGCATGAAGATGCGCTTGGCTTCGGCGATTATCCTTTTCTCCGTGAGGTTTTGCTCCATTGTTGTTTACCCGTTGGTTTTACACGTCTGTTTTACGCAAAGGTAAAATTTTTTTGCGGTATTGCAAGGGGGTAATCGTTAAGTTGCGGTTTTTTAGGGCGCGCTCAGAATTACAGCTTTTTTATGCAAGATTTCAGGAAAAGAATATTATCTTAGTAGTGTTATTTTTGTAAATATTTTTACCACTACGTCATGAAGAAATTCTTGTATTTCCTTACTGCTTCTGTAGCAGTAGTTTTGGTGTTTGGTTGCCGCGAAAAGGATGAACCTGTAGGACCTCAGATCGATCCTGTAGAGTATACCATTTCGGGAAGAGTTGAAAAGGGACCGTTTTTAAAAGATTCCAAAGTCAGTCTGCAGCCGCTGGATGCTTCGTTCCATGCTGTCGGAGAGCCGGTGGAGGTCAGCGTTTCCGATAATCTCGGAAGTTATGATCTCGGGAAGGTGTCTCTGGACTGCCCGTATGCCGAGCTGACTGCGACCGGGAAATTTTTGAATGAGGTGAATGAAAGTTTGGTGGAGCGCCCGGTTACTCTTCGCGCTCTTGTCGATCTGAAAGATAAGTCCAAGGTCAATGTCAATATTCTTACTAATCTTGAGTACGCTCGTGTCAAGACGCTTATGGCGACTGGCGGGACGTATGAATCCGCTGCCGCACAGGCTCGTGGAGAGCTTGTAAAGGCTTTCGGACTTGGCGGTTTCGAGGTAGGGGATTTCTCTCAGTACGGTATTGCTGAGGGCACCGACCAGTCTGCTGCTTTGATACTGGCTTCTATTTCCGCCATTCTGCAATGCGACAACGAGGAAATTGCTGCTTATATCGATAAGCTCGGTAAGGAATTCGGTACTGACGGTTCTTTCTCGGAGGAGTCTATGGCATCTATTTCCGAGAGTAAAGAGATAATGTCCTGGAGTGTGGATGAGATTGCGACTTATATTAAACATATATATTCCGAGCTGGGCGAGACAATCGAGGTGAAGAATCTCCGGAATTATTTCGATTGGGATGAAAATGGGGTTGTCGGGGATGAGTATGTCCCTGAGGGTAGTTCTGTGAAGCTTGATAAGACGGATCTGAACGTTCCTGCCGCCGGCGGTAAATATACGGTCAATGTGGATTCTCCCGTGGCTTTGTATCTTGAGAAGCACGGCCCTGAAACGGAGGATCAAGAAATCAAACCTATCCAGCCGGAGACTGTGAATATATATGATGTTGATATGGACGGGGTTGTCCAGATGACAGTTTGCCTCGAAGGTAAAACTCTTACAGTAGATGTTGCTCCAAATAAGGGGAAGGTGGTTGCTGACAGCGTTATTGTGCTGTATGATTTCTTTGGCACTGAGGTCGCTTCCCTGACTGTAAAGCAGGAGAGGGAAGATGGTATCCCCGGATTGAGTGAAGATGGAAAGAACCTGATGAAGAGTGTTTTTTCGGATTTGAATAAGGCTTTATTCAGGTGGAACTCTCTTGGGACGGTACAGGATCCGCAGGACCTGTACCTGGAGGATAGCTGGATGTCGTGGTATAATACTATCAGCCGCATCAATTCCGTAAAATCTATTGATACGCAGAATCTTAACGTTTATCGGCCGTATTTTGATTTCTATCTTGCTCTCAGTTATTTCTATCTGGAGTCTGTCTGGGGAGATGTTCCGTATGTGGCGGACGGCAGTACCTATGGAGGCGATGGGCTTCCGAGGACTCCGCGGAGCGAGGTCGTTTCGAATATTGTGACTATGCTAGAGGCTTCGCTTGAGGCCGTCGAGGAGAAGCCAGTTGTCGCTGAGTCTGTAAGCGATTGCTTCTTTGTCTCTAAGGACTGTGTCCGTCTGCTGTTGGCGGAGGTTTATATGGAGGCTGGATATTTCCGTAAGGCTGCCGCTTTGCTGAATGCCGTCTCACTCAAGAATCCTGTCGATGAGATTCTTGTCGTGGAGAATTATTCTGACCCGGGTTCTAAGCCGCAGGTCGTGTTCGGATGGATCGATTATATGTGTGATCTGGCGGAGTGCGAGTTGGCTTTGGGTAATAAGAGCCGGGTTGTTGAGATCGTCAATTCGGTGTATGACTGGATCGATGGAGGATATGATAAGGTCAGCGAGGATTCGGATCTTATGGAGGAGATTGAGTTCATCCGGGAGATGACATGGACTCGTATCTTCTTGTTCTGGAGGCGTAATGGTTATCTGAAGGATTCTTTCGGGCTTAAGGATTA
>JAFZTP010000017.1 GCA_017618815.1 Bacteroidales bacterium
CTGGTGATAAACCGCTGCCGCAAGCCTTCCAACGCTGACATACTCGTTCCGGGAGATACGGTGTGCATCATCGGCACCACATCTTCGAGAATTCCTTTCGAAGAATGTGACGACGTCGCAGTGACTCCGGACGAGGTGAACCTGCTTCTCTCCGAGGGCTCGAAACTCTCTCCATATATCATGTCCACCAGGATTCTCCGGGCCTATGCCGGAGTACGCCCGCTCGTGAGCGCGGACGACGACCCGTCCGGGCGCAACATCTCCAGGGGCATAGTCTGCCTGGACCATGAGACCCGGGACGGAGTCAAAGGATTCGTGACCATTACCGGTGGCAAGCTTATGACATACCGCCTCATGGCGGAGAAGGTGACGGACGTTGTCTGCAGGAAGCTCGGAATAGAGAAGCCATGCGAGACAGCCACCACCCCGCTTCCCGGAAGCGAAGAGAAATCCTATAAAGAAGTGGCCCAGAGCATCTGGGAGTCCCCTTCCACGGCCCAGAAGGCGGCAGCCTCCAGGCTCGGTACAAGGGCCTCCAAGATTGTATCTGCCGATAAATATGATGATTCACTGATCTGCGAATGTGAAGAAGTGTCGATGGGCGAGATCAACGAAGCCATCGACAAGATGGACGTATCCTCCCTCGTAGACCTCAGACGACGCACCAGGCTGGGTATGGGAACGTGTCAGGGCGAGTTCTGCGCAGCACGTGCCGCCGGACTCCTCGCAAAGGCCCACGGATGCATCGAAAGGGAAAGAGAGGACCTCAGGAACTTCCTTACAGAGCGCTGGAAGGGCAACTTCCCTATCGGATGGGGAGACACCCTCCGGGAAGCAGAATATACACAGTGGGTCTATAAACACGTTCTTGGAATATGAAATTCGATACTGTCATAATCGGCGGCGGTCTCTCCGGCCTTGTCTCCGGGATCAGCCTTCAGAAGGCCGGCCGTTCCACAGCCATCGTGAGTGCCGGGCAGAATGCCATGCACTTCTTCTCCGGCAGTTTCGAATCGCTGACGGAGGCCCCTGAAAGACTGATGGAGATATTCTCCGAATCCGGAGTGAATGTACATTATTCCAAAGGAGTCAGGCTGATGCCTCTCGGCACTTTCAAGGAAAGTTCCCTCTCCCTCGAAGACATATCCATCTTCCCTGACCCGGCTTTTGCCAGGAAGGTCATGGTCGTCAACCTGGCAGGATATCATGACTTCTTCTCGTCGTTCATTGCGGAAGGCCTGGAGAAGACCGGCATCGGATGCCGTGTCTGCACCATCCGTCTCCCGGAACTGGAACATCTCAGGAAAAGCCCGTCGGAGATGCGCTCCGTGCAGATTGCCCGGGTGATGGACAGGATCTGGGAGAAAGTCATGCAGGAAATACGGCTGATGCTGAAAGACGAAGATGCCATCGTGCTGCCGCAGGTTTTCGGCTTGCAGGACATCACGGTTCCCGCCCGGATCAGGGAAGTCATCCCTGCCAAGGTCGTATTCACCGGCACACTTCCGCCTTCAGTACCGGGACTGAGGACCCAGATGCAGCTCAAGCGGTATTATGAGACACTGGGTGGCACGTTCCTCATGGGTGACGAGGTCGTCGACGCCCATTGCCATGACGGCTCCGTCCACAGTGTCGAGACCAGAAATCTCGGCCGGCATTACCTGGAGGCGGACAACTTCATCCTGGCTACGGGAGGTTTCTTCTCCAAAGGACTTGCAGCCACTCCCCAGGAGGTCTATGAGACAGTGTTCAACCTCGATGTGGAATATTCAGAGGACAGGAATGCATGGTATGACCCGGATTTCTCCAAGGACCAGCCATACCTTGATTTCGGAGTAAAGACGGACGAGGCGCTTCATCCGATGAGGGATAGCGTCACGTTTAAGAACCTATATGCAATCGGATCAATTCTGGGAAGCACCCGCAAGGAGTTCGGAACCGCATCCGGCGGAGCCATCCTGAGCGCTTTCCATGCCGTTGACAAAATACTTTCCGGGAAATGAAGATACAGGAACATACAGTAAGCGCCCATAATTTTGAGGAGTGCATGAAATGTACGGTATGTACGGCATACTGTCCGGTCCTGCAGGTCAATCCTCTGTATCCGGGCCCGAAGCAGGCCGGGCCGGACGGAGAGCGTCTGCGCCTGAAGGACCCGTACTTCTTCACGACAGCCCTGAAGTATTGCATGAACTGCAAGAGATGCGAGGTCTCATGTCCGTCCGGAGTACATGTGGCCGACCTTATACAGGCCGCCAGGATAAAATACGACAAGAGTGCTCCAAAGCTCAGGGACATGATGCTCGCCTCGACTGACTTCATGGGCAGGATGGCCCGTCCTTTCGCCCCGATAGTGAACGGAATCACTTCTCTCGGGATCACCAAGACCGTTCTTGACGCGACACTGAAGATAGACAGGGAGCGCACTTTCCCTAAGTACAGCGCGCATGGGTTCGAGAGCTGGCTGTGGCGACATTCCCGCGAACAGTCTGCCTTCGAGGAGCAGGTCGCATATTACCATGGCTGCTATGTCAACTACAACTATCCTCAGCTGGGAAAGGATCTCGTAAAGGTTCTGAATGCTCTTGGAGTGGGCGTGCAGCTTCTTCAGGGCGAGAAATGCTGCGGCATCGCCATGATCACCAACGGTATGTCGGACAAGGCGCGCAAAAATGCCGCAAAGAACATGGAAGCCCTTTCCAAGGCTGTCGACAAAGGGCTTGGCGTAGTCACGACCTCGACCACATGTACGCTTACCCTGAGGGATGAGTATCCGCAGTTGCTGGGAGTTGACAACTCCTATGTCCGGGACAGCATCAACCTTGCGACGCGCTTCATCTTCGAGAAGCTGAGCAAAGGCGCCGAACTTCATTTCAGGCCTGATTTCAAGATGAAGGTCGCATACCATGTCCCTTGCCATCTGGAAAAGCTGGGATGGGGCGTTTTCTCGGAAAAGCTGATGAGGATGATTCCGGGGCTGGAGTTCACTCTCCTTGACTCCGCGTGCTGCGGCATCGCCGGCACCTATGGATTCAAGAAGGAAAATTACAAGGTCTCACAGGAGATCGGCGCTCCCCTGTTCGAGCAGATACGGCTCGTGGACCCGGACGTTGTGGCTTGTGACTGTGAGACTTGCAAATGGCAGATCGAGATGTCCACCGGCTACAAGGTCATGCATCCCGTATCAATCCTCGCCAAGGCTCTTGCGAATCAGGACTGAATGTCATATTCAGGCCCGATATTTGAACATGGCCCTATCATTAAAATTTTGCCATGAAAAAATTTATTATACTTATCACAATCGTGCTGTTGACAGCCGTTTCCTGTTCTACACCAAGATATGTATCCGAGGAGCCGATGATGAAGTCCGAGTGGATCGGCCGGCATCACTCGGAGATAATCCATACTTTCGGAGCACCCACTCGTGAGGTTTCAGACTTGTCTGATGGCTGGATTCTCGTATATGAGAGAATCAACATGAACACTTACGAGACTGAATATGGATCCAGAAGCGAAGAGCAACGCGATTTCAAGGAATTCTATATCGGAGCCGACGGCATATGCTATGATGTCCGGACCAATGCTATGGTCCAGAAAGGCAGAAAAATCCACATACTCGGGCCCGTATTGGTGGGTACGCTAGCCGTTTGCTTATTTATTTGCGGAGGATTGACGGATGACGACACGGAACCCGAGTACTAGACAAGGCTATATGACCCTCTTGACTCCCGGAATCATTCGTACAAGCCACGTGAACACGAACGAAATCACCGTGCTTACTATACCGATAAAGAAGAACTTTCCAAGCGCGCCCATCCAAACACCGTCCGTAGCATTCTGCAGGACGAGCATCAGTATCATATGGAATATATAGGCGCCGTATGACTGTGCGGAGCACC
>JAFZTP010000126.1 GCA_017618815.1 Bacteroidales bacterium
CCTTTTGCCGCAGGATATCCGGAATGACGCTGGCCCGTTCAATGAGACACAAAATCTCTTTTGCACTGAATTCCATAATCAATTACCTTTAAGTGTTACGATAAGAAAGCCCTCCGGAGGCTTATGCTTTCGGAGGGCAAATGTATATCGTACCTGTTGATTATCAAACGTTTACGATTGACAGCGGATTCTCTGTCAAGTCCGCTGTCAAGTAAGTGCTATGATGGGCCGAAAGTCGTGGACTTGATAAGGACCACCCATCTTTCCACTCTTGAGGTTATCGGCTTGTCGGAGGATTCGAAATTCCGGAGGGCGGAGGAAATGTCCGTCTGGGAAAGGGCCCTGGCCCCGGTGGATCTCATCACGAGCCTGGCTTCGCCGAGAACGGTCTGGTATTTATTGGAGATGAGACCGTGGTAGTTGAGACGGCTGAAGAAATAGGAGAGTACCTCGTTGCTGTTGGCCACCAGGGGCTCGCCATTAGTCGGGACGCATCTGTTGAACAGGCTGTCCATGTCAGACATGGAAACGACTCTCTTGAACAGGGGAATGTCGTTCGCCGCGTCCGTGATGACCTGAAGGGTCCTGTCCGAGAGATAGCACTCAAGGTTGATCAGGCGGGGCTTCGTCCTGGGAACCTCCAGCATGAACTCCTTCATGCAGGAAAGGAACTCCCCAGGATCCAGAGAGGTGTTGCAGTATTTCCGGACCAGATCGTCACGGGTTGAAAGAAGAGAGCCGATGCGACCCAGATTGACCTTGTGGTCGTTCCGGCTGTCAGCATCGGCTGCATCGTGGAATGTGTGTGAATTAATGAAGTCTTCACGGAATCGGTCGTATTTGAAGCCTTGCTCAACTACGGCCTTCCTGAACATCGTCAGGGCTTCCCTCCAAAGAGAGAGCAAACCCTCATCGCCAATGCAGGCATCTCTTTTATCATGAGAATTTGTACTACACAAAAAGAGAGATGAAAAAGTCTTTGTTTTCCATTTCTGTTTTGTAATTAATTGATTTATTGACCATACAATAGTATAACCTAAAGTATCGCCGTAGTACGATATACTCTATTTTTTCCTTGCCTTTGCGATGATTCCGTCTATCACCGGAACGAACTCCCATTGGTCCTTATTCCGGAAGACATAGCTGCTCCTCGACTTGAGAGAGCTGTGGTTGATCTGCTTGCCGTTGCATGTGAAGCAGTCGCAGAGCCTCAAGAGGATATCCGGGTTCAAGGCTCCGAACGCCTCCTTGGCGAAGTAGATGAGGGAATTGTATCCCCGGTCGATCCAGTTGATCGGCGTAAACGGTGCCTGCCCCATGCCGAGGATGGACAGGAAACTCTCCAGCGAAGTGTGATGTCCCAGATAACCCTTGCGCATAAGCCCGGTGAACAGTTTCTTGGCCTGTTCCTCGCTGTAATCGTTCCGGAGCGTCTTGCCCTCGTTCTCGGGGATGATCTTCTCCCACAGGGGAACTTCGGGATAAAGGCGGACAATCTGGTTGATGGCAGCGCCCTTCGTGAGGGGAACCATGCACCTGTTGATCTCCTCGCCCCACTGCTCGACGAAATGGCACCATTTGTCCCTGAAGCTGAACTTCATGATGGCATTGATGGCGATGGCTATCACCTTCAGCTGGTAACGCTCGACACCCGGGGCGGGTTGGTAGTCCTTTTTGAGCAGTCCCGCGTTCACGGCCCTGTCAAACAGTTCCTTTGCCTGGGGATTCGCGAAGAAGGGGACAAGGTTGGCAAATTCATCCGTACCCTTGTGGAAGGCTTCATTCCCGTAGGCAATCAGTTCGTCCGTCACTTCGGCCACGTCCTTGACCTTCGCTGGCAGCGTCCCGGTACGGCGACGGGAAAGATACTCCCAGATCGGTTTCGTGTCTGCCAGGTGCATCAGCTCCTCGAACAGCACCGGATCCTGATCCTCCTTGATGTATTCCATGATTGAGTGCGCCAGCATCCTGTAGTTGATTTCCTCATCGATGGCATCCCTGATGAGGCTGTCCTTGCCAAGTTTCACCGCAGCGGCGAGGAGCTTGGAGGACCTGTTGATGACCGCAATCCCGAAGGCTGCATCCTGTCTTGTGATTCCCATAATCGCGTCCCTCCTTAAGGTTAGATATTGCTAAAGATGTCAGAGATCTTGTCCACGGCCTCCTGCTTCCTGGAATCGACCAGATGGGCGTATATCTGCGTCGTGGCGATCTCCCGGTGCCCGAGAAGCTTCGACACGGTGTAGATGTCGGTTCCCGAGTTCAAGAGCATCACGGCGAAGGTGTGGCGGCTGCAATGGAACGTGAAATCCTTCGTAATACCGGCAGCCAAGGCCCACCTCCGTAGCTCCAGGGAGGTCTCAGCACTATACTTGAACATGGGGAAGACCAGTTCGTCCGGTCCCTTTGAACCCTGCTTGCCAAGATACTGCTCTGCGGCCTTGGGAATATCGAGGTATTCCTGCCCGCCGGTCTTCTTCTGTTTGAAGACAAGCCGGGTGTAGTCACCGAATTTCTGGACCTCGCCCCATGTGAGCTTCTCAATGTCGCTCTTCCGGAGGCCGGTAAAACATCCGAACAGGAATGCCCTCTTCAGATGGGGATAGCGGCATTCGGTCTCGGCCATCTTCTTCACTTCCTCAATGGTAAGGTATTGCCGCTCCGCCTCGTCAGCCTTGAACCCCTTCACCGGATCCGCCGGATTGGAAGCGATAAGCCCTTCCTTGTAGGCCTGGTTCAGACAAGCTCTGAGCTTGTTGAAGTATGAGCACTTGGAGTTCTGGGAGAGCCCGTTGAATCCTTCCCTCGGCCTGAGGGCCATCTTAGTGGTGTCCTTCTCGACGGTCTCAAGATAGCTCTTGAACCCCTGGACCCAGCGGGGAGTGATATCAGCGAAGGTCGTCTTCTCATTACAATAGACCCGCAGGTACTTGTAGCAGCTCTTCCAGTTGCCGTAATTGCCGTCGCTCTGCTTGCGGTCTTCCATCATATTCCTATAATAGGCGAGGAAAGGGGTCTTCTCTCCTTCATTCGTCTTGGCGGGTGTCTCGGAAAGGAGCTCCTTCTCCTTCGCCAGGCGGATTGCCTCCGCCTTGGCCATGGTAACACGGTTCTTTTCCTTGATTTCGGGGCCCCTCCCGGCGAGAAGGGAAAGCCCTATGCTCTCACGCACGCGCTCGTCAAATTGTACATAGTCAAGATACAGGGTCGCCTTGCCGTTGGATGTGGTCCTCGAACGCAACTTTACGAGGTCAGTTTTAGTTGCTACTTTACTAGTACTCATGGCCTTAAGTTTAAAAAACAACATTATTGATGTGTCGTAGGAAATCCTTACTTTCCAATTGCGACACGTGACAAATCCACCGCAAATATAATAGCTTCTGGTTGAAAAACAAAAAATTTCAAACTTTTTTTGAGCGATTATAATTGATTGATAAACTTGTTTAATATCAATATGTTAGGTAATCTAATTGAAAATGAATGTTGTTTCATTTTAGGCAGTTTTAAAAGTATGCATTATTCGTGTGAATTTTCCAAAAACATTTCATAATTCAGCGGTTTTGGTAACTTTTTCCGAAAAGTGTGACAAAATTCTGTCACAGAAGGTGATTTTGTGACAAACTCTGTGACAAAATTGGCCTAAACGGCCGTAAATCAAACTAAACCCCCAAAAAGCGAAACTAGCCGAAATGTCTCTTTTCAGAGCTCATTTTCAGCTAGTTTTGTCACACAAATTTGAGTTTCAGTTGAGTTATAACTAATTGATTATCAG
>JAFZTP010000127.1 GCA_017618815.1 Bacteroidales bacterium
CGGAACAAGGACAAATGGGAATTCGTTCCGGTGATAGACGACATCATCGCAAAAGCAAGGAAAAAATAGAGTATATCGTACTACGGCGATACTTTAGATTAAACTATTGTATGGCCAATGAATCAATTTATTATAAAATCAGAAATGGAAAACAAAGACTTTTTCATCTCTCTTTTTGTGTAGTACAAATTCTCATATTAAAAGAGACGCCTGCGTTGGCGATGAGGGCCTGTTCCTGCTATGGAGGGACGCCCTGACAATGTTTCGAACGGCCGTCATTGAACATGGCTTCACCTACGACCGCTTCCGTGAAGACTTCATTAACTCACGCACATTCCACGATGCAGCCGATGCTGACAGCCGGAACGACCACAAGGTCAATCTGGGTCGCATCGGCTCTCTTCTTTTAATCCGGGATGATCTCGTCCGCAAATACTGTGAGACATCAATGGGCAAGGATGATTTCCTTTACTGCATGAAGGAGTTCATGCTGGAGAATCCCAGGATAAAACCCAGACTGCCCAACCTTGAGTGCTATCTTTCAGAGGACACTCTCCAGGTTCTAACGGAGGCTGCTAACGACATCCCGCTCTTCAAAAGGGAAGTCTCCCAGTCGGACATGAATTTCCTTTTCAATAAATGCAAACAGCCCTTTGGAGAACCTTTGGTGGCCAATAGCAACGAAGTGTTATCCTATTTCTTGAGCCGCCTGAACTATCACGGCATCATCTCCAATAAATACCAGACTATAATTGCTGACAACAAGTTGGTGATGAGGTCCACCGGAACCAGGGCTCTAACCCAAACGGATATTTCCTCAGCCCTCCGCAATTTCGAATCATCTGACAACCCGATCACGTCAAGGGTGGAGAGATGGGTGGTTCTCATTAAGTCCTCGACATTCAGCCCGTCATAGGGTTAAACTTGATAGCGGACTTGACAGAGAGTCCGCTGTCAAGCGTAAACATTTGACAGTCAAATAGTACGATATACTTTTGCCCTCCGAAAGCGTAAGCCTCCGGAGGGCTTTCTTATCGTTACACTTAAAAGAAATGTTTATGGAATTCAATGCAAAAGAGATTCTGAGACTCATTGAAAGAGCCAGCGTCATTCCGGACATTCTGCGACAAAAAGAGGAGATCGAGGATCTGATAGTGAAGTTTGAGGACATTGAGATGTACCTGGAACGTTTCCACTCGCTTGACGAGTTGCTCTCCCACATGAGGGAGTTGGAAGACAGTCTCTATCTGTTCAAGACCTACTATACGACAGAAGAAGCCGGCAAATATCTTTCTATCAGCAAGTATACCCTTCGTGAGGCCGTCAAGCGGAAGGCGCTGCCATACTACACGCCACCTGGTAAGGGGTACTATTTCCTCAAGGCAGACCTGGACGCCTGGATGGAGACCTTCAGGGTCGAAGGAATCGGCGATATGAACAAGAGCGTCGAAGATGTCGACAATGCTGATGATTCGTTCGATGTCCAAGCGCAGTTGGCTGCTCTCAAGAAAAGGAGGGGAATATGAGAAACAAGGTAGACAGACGGGGTCTGTCGGAACTCAGGAACGAAGTGGATCTCCTCTCCCTTCGTTTGGATGAGCTTGACGCGAACGGCCCCGGGACCATCGGCCAGATGCAGTCGAGGATCAGCAGGATCGAGGAACTGCTCGGAGAGACGAAACGTGTCCTGACTACGGCGGAAACGGCCGCGTTTCTGGGCGTCTCGAAGGAAAGGGTGTACAAGCTCGCCAAGACCGGCGGACTCCCCCATTTCCGCACTGACAGGAAGCTGTTCTTTGAACGAAACAAACTGACAGAGTGGATTTTGAACCGGATAAAGTGATGATGTTATGGACTCAAGAATAACCCTGGAGAACTTTCATGCGATTTGGGCCTCCATACTCATCAAGGCAACGGACAAGTACACGATGCCGCCGGAGGTAATAAGGGTGAGCAACTCGACCATCGGCACGCTGGGCAATTTCAGCGCTTCCACCGGCAAGGGCAAGTCCAAGAAGACATTCAACGTCTGCGCCATCGTGGCATCCGCGATTACCGGAAGGAAGGTTCTCAATTACGAAGCCCACTTCCCGGATAGCAAGAGGAAGATCCTGTACTTCGACACGGAGCAGAGTTCCTACCACTGCCACAAGGTGCTGGAACGCATCAACCGCCTGGCCGGTTATCCGGCCGAGGAGGATCTGAGTCTGATTGAATTCGTCATGCTGAGGGAATACAACCCCATTGACAGACGCCAGATAATCGAGCTTGCTCTGGCTGAAAGGCCCGACGTCGGTCTCGTTATCATCGACGGATTACGCGACTTGCTCTTTGATATCAATTCTTCAACTGAGGCGGCGGAAGTGATTGGTCTGCTGATGAGATGGACAAGCCAGCACAACCTTCACATCCATACCGTCCTGCATCTGAACAAGGCCGATGACAACGTCCGTGGACATATCGGGACGGAGCTCAACCATAAGGCGGAAACCATCCTTCAGATCAGCAGGAACGAGGATGACGGCAAGGTCAGCGAGGTCCATGCTGCACTCATACGTGACCGGGACTTCCCGCCGTTCGCCTTTCAGATTAACGACGAGGGGCTCCCAGAGGTGATAGAGGGCTTCGACTTCAAGCCTAAGAACAGGAAATCGGTCTTCGACTACGAAATCATGGCTGAAGACCTGCACCGGGTGGCATTGGAGGAGGCCTTCAAGGATGTCGATTCCCCGATTCTGTACACCCCTCTCCTGAAACGACTAGGGATAGGCTACGCCAGCATTGGATTCGCTAGGGCGCGCAACGTCATGGTCAACCTGCTGAAGTTCTTAGTGAAGAACGGGATCGTGGTGAAGGAAGGGAAAGGCTATGTCTTCAACAGGGACTTCCATTACGACCCGCTTCCGGCCAGATGAGCTTGTCCTGTTTACTAAGGTGGGCATAAGGGCGGGACCGGCCAAACAACTTCCTTGAGAATACTGTCAGTCTGTCCTGTCCTTAACCGTCCATATTAGTGATTAAACAATTAAACTATTTATATAGATGATAACATTCAAATAACTGTATATTATGAAAATCAGTAAAATGAGAGAGATTCCGATTGTCGAGCTTCTGGCATATCTGGGATACAAGCCTGCATACCGTACTGCCGGGGGAACGCAATGGGTATACCACTCCCCTCTCAGGCCTGACGACAATCCCTCTTTCTCCGTGTCTGTCAGGAAGAATGTGTGGCAGGACTTCGGTTCCTCGGAAAGCGGTAATGTAATCGATCTTGCCATCGCCTTGAACGGCGGCTGTTCTTTCCACCGGGCCGTACTGTGGCTTGAGGAGCAGAGCAAGCACTTCTGTGATTTGCCAGCCATGGATTATACATGCTCAGACGGCAACTATAACCGGATGACGGATATCCTGGTTTCTCCACTCACTCATCCTTATCTCCTGAAATATCTGGGATCTAGGGGAATTCCACGGGAAATCGCGGAAAGGTACTGCCGGGAGATTCACTATTCCATCAGGAATCGAAGGTATTATGCTGTCGGGTTCCCTAACATAGTCGGCGGATTTGAGTTGCGGAATCCCTTCTTCAAGGGGTGTCACGGCATTAAGGGACCGAGCGTAATTCCCCTCTCGAAATGTGGCAGAACTGAATGCTGCTGTGTCTTCGAGGGGTTCATGGACTTCCTGTCGTATCAAACGCTTGTACAATCCGGGAAACAGCAGGTGATTCAGCCGTTCCCTTGCGATTCCATTGTTTTGAACTCGACGGCAATGGTCCGGAAGACTGTTCCTTTCATTGATGTCTACAGCCAGGCATTCTGTTACCTTGATAATGACGTTGCCGGCAGGAATGCATTTGCACAAATGGCCGAGTCAATGCCTGGCAAGCTTGTCAACTGTAGCGCGGCAGGATTCCTCGCGCCCCATAAGGATCTTAATGACTATCTTCAGACAGGCAAAATGAGCCGATAATACGAAAGATATCCCGCTTTTTTGATTACCCTTATGCAGCTGGTCTACACCTAACACAGCAGATAATGATTGTACCTACAATGACCCTGGAAGAGATTGCCCGTCAGTACTTGGGCGACTTCCCGAATTTCGTTGCCAAGCGTCGTTGCTTCCAGCCGAAGTTTGAGACGCTGGTGAAGCGTTCCACCCGTTATCCGGTAACTGTGCAGTACGAGTACATCTCTCACACGAATAAGAACCGTTACTTCTTCTGCTATTCGGCTTTCAAACGCAGCGACTGGAAAGCCCCTCATTGTAATGTCGTCGGGGTGTTCGAAGGAGAAGGCGGAAAGTATGCCGTGGTGTCGGCCAACATGAAGAAGGCCGTCATCATCTTTACGCCGCATTTCTTCGCACGCTACAGGGAACGAATCCTCGGTGGAGAAGAAATCCACGGGGATGAACTTATAAAGCGATTCTTCAAAAGGAACCAGCGCTTCGCTAAAGCCGAGATGGACAAACGTTTTGCCCGGGCTTACAGGAAATATGAGAATGATGAGAGCGTTTCCTATGCCGCAAGGGTGAACGAGGGGAATGTCTTCCTAAAGATCTACAGCGGGTATATCGTCCTCTGCAAGACCATCCTCTCGGATGAAATGTTGAAAGACGAGCAGGTGGAGGCCTTCGGAGAACTTAAAGCCCAATACGAGGAACTGAAAGACATTCGTCTCGAACGTTTCAAGGATGTGTTCTAGAGAAAAGGATGTCAGGCATGGCGGGCCACACCTGACTGTTTGCAGGATATCATAAATCCGAATTTACAATTCTCATATACTTCAGATGTAGGTTGCCGTTTCTAAAGCGATATAAAGTTTGTTTAAACTATGGTTGGCATTGTTCAAGCCTTTGGCTTCATATCCATTTGTATCCAAAATGTCACCTGCTTCAAAAAAAG
>JAFZTP010000128.1 GCA_017618815.1 Bacteroidales bacterium
CCTTTTGCCGCAGGATATCCGGAATGACGCTGGCCCGTTCAATGAGACACAAAATCTCTTTTGCACTGAATTCCATAATCAATTACCTTTAAGTGTTACGATAAGAAAGCCCTCCGGAGGCTTATGCTTTCGGAGGGCAAAAGTATATCGTACTACTTGATTGATAAAGGATTACGCTTGACAGCGGACTCTCTGTCAAGTCCGCTATCAAGTTTGACCCTATGATGGGCTGAATGTCGCGGACTTAATTAGGACCACCCACCTTTCGACTCTAGATGTAATAGGATTATCAGAAGATTCGAAATGTCGGAGGGCAGAGGAAATATCCGTCTGAGTTAGTGACCTGGTCCCAGTAGATCTCATCACCAGTTTGTTGTCGGCGAGAATCGTCTGGTATTTGTTTGAGATGATGCCGTGATAATTTAGTCGGCTGAAGAAATAGGAGAGAACCTCGTTGCTGTTGGCTATCAGAGGTTCTCCGTTGGTCTGGCAACACTTGTTGAACAAACAATTCATGTCTATCTGGGATACATCCCTCTTGAAAAGCGGGATGTCGTTTGCCGCCTCCGTAATAACCCTGAGTGTGCCTTCGGAAAGATAGCATTCCAGATTAAGGAGCCTCGGCTTTGTCCTTGGATTATCCAGCATGAACTCCTTCATGCAGGAAAGGAATTCCTCAGGATCCATAGATGTGTTGCAGTATTTCCGGACAAGATCGTCCCTGGTTGAAAGAAGAGAGCCGATGCGACCCAGATTGACCTTATGGTCGTTCCGGCTGTCAGCATCGGCTGCATCGTGGAATGTGTGTGAATTAATGAAGTCTTCACGGAATCGGTCGTATGTAAAGCCATGCTCAACTACGGCCTTCTTGAACATCTTCAGAGCTTCCTTCCAAAGAAAAAGCAAGCCCTCATCGCCAACGCAGGCGTCTCTTTTATCATGAGAATTTGTACTACACAAAAAGAGAGATGAAAAAGTCTTTGTTTTCCATTTCTGTTTTAATAATTAATTGTTTTATAGGCTATACAATAGTTTAACCTAAAGTATTGCCGTAGTACGATATACTCTATTTTTTCCTTGCCCTAGCGATGATTCCGTCTATCACCGGAACGAAATCCCATTGGTCCTTATTCCGGTAGACGTAGCTGCTCCTCGACTTGAGTGAGCTGTGATTGATCTGCTTGCCGTTGCATGTGAAACAGTCGCAGAGCCTAAGGAGAATGTCCGGGTTCAGAGCCCCGAACGCCTCCTTGGCGAAGTAGATGAGAGAGTTGTATCCCCGGTCAATCCAGTTGATCGGCGTGAATGGAGCCTGTCCCATACCGAGGATGGACAGGAAACTCTCCAGCGAAGTGTGATGGCCAAGATAACCCTTGCGCATCAGGCCGGTGAACAGTTTCTTGGCCTGATCCTCGCTGAAATCGTTTCTAAGCGTCTTGCCCTCGTTTTCGGGGATGATCTTCTCCCACAGGGGAACTTCCGGATAGAGGCGGACGATCTGGTTGATAGTGGCGCCCTTCGTGAGCGGGACCATGCACCTGTTGATCTCCTCGCCCCATTGTTCGACGAAATGGCACCATTTGTCCCTGAAGCTGAACTTCATGATGGTGTTGATGGCGATGGCTATCACCTTCAGTTGGTAACGCTCGACACCTGGAGCGGGCTGGTAGTCCTTTTTGAGCAGCCCCGCGTTTACGGCCCTGTCAAACAGTTCCTTGGCCTGGGGATTCGCGAAGAAGGGGACAAGGTTGACGAATTCATCCGTACCCTTGTGGAAGGCTTCATTCCCGTAGGCAATGAGTTCGTCCGTCACTTCGGCCACTTCCTTGACCTTCGCCGGCAGCGTTCCGGTCCTGCGACGGGAAAGATACTCCCAGATCGACGTCGTGTCTGCGAGGTGCATCAGTTCCTCGAACAGTATCGGGTCCTGATCCTCCTTGATGTAGTCAATGATTGAGCGCGACAGCATCCTGTAGTTGATCTCCTCATCGATGGCGTCTCTGATGAGGCTGTCCTTGCCAAGCTTCACCGCAGAGGCGAGGAGCTTGGAAGACCTGTTGATGACCGCAATCCCGAATGCTGCATCCTGTCTTGTGATTCCCATAATCGCGTCCTCCTGAAGGTTAGATATTGCTGAAGATGTCTGAGATCTTGTCCACGGCCTCCTGCTTTCTGGAATCGACCAGATGTGCGTAGATCTGCGTCGTGGCAATCTCCCGATGCCCGAGAAGCTTCGACACGGTGTAGATGTCGGTTCCCGAGTTCAGGAGCATCACGGCAAAGGTGTGGCGGCTGCAATGGAAAGTGAAATCCTTTGTAATACCGGCAGCCAAGGCCCACCTGCGTAGCTCCAGGGAGGTCTCAGAGCTATACTTGAACATGGGGAAGACCAGTTCGTCCGGTCCCTTTGAGCCCTGCTTGCCGAGATACTGCTCTGCGGCCTTGGGGATATCGAGGTATTCCTGCCCGCCGGTCTTCTTCTGCTTGAAGACAAGCCGGGTGTAGTCACCGAACTTCTGGACTTCGCCCCAGGTGAGCTTCTCAATGTCGCTTTTCCGGAGACCGGTGAAGCATCCGAACAGGAATGCCCTCTTCAGATGGGGATAGCGGCATTCGGTTTCGGCCATTTTCTTAACTTCCTCTATAGTAAGGTACTGCCGTTCAGCCTCGTCACTCTTGAACCCCTTCACAGGATCCGCCGGATTGGAAGCGATAAGCCCTTCCTTGTAGGCTTGGTTAAGACAAGCCCTGAGCTTGTTGAAGTAAGAGCACTTAGAGTTCTGGGAGAGCCCGTTGAATCCTTCCCTCGGCCTGAGGGCCATCTTTGTGGTGTCCTTCTCGACAGTCTCAAGATAGCTCTTGAACCCCTGGACCCATCGGGGAGTGATATCAGCGAAGGTCGTCTTCTCATTACAATAGACCCGCAGGTACTTGTAGCAGCTCTTCCAGTTGCCGTAATTGCCGTCGCTTTGCTTGCGGTCTTCCATCATATTCCTATAATAGGCGAGGAAAGGCGTCTTCTCACCTTCATTTGTCCTGGCAGGAGTCTCGGAAAGGAGTTCCTTCTCCTTCGCCAGGCGGATCGACTCCGCCTTGGCCATGGTAATACGGTTCTTTTCCTTGACTTCCGGACCCCTCCCGGTGATGAGGGAAAGCCCGATGCTCTCACGCACGCGCTCGTCAAATTGTACATAGTCAAGGTACAGTGTCGCCTTGCCGTTGGAAGTGGTCCTCGAACGCAACTTTACGAGGTCGGTTTTAGTTGCTACTTTACTAGTACTCATGGCCTTAAGTTTAAAAAACATCATTATTAATGTGCCGTCGGAAATCCTTACTTTCCAATTGCGACACGTGACAAATCCATCGCAAATATAATAGCTTCTGGTTGAAAAACAAAATAATTCAGACTATTTTTGAGGAAATACAATTGATTGATAAACTTGTTTAATATCAACAAGTTAAGCAATCAAATTGAAAATGAATATTGTTTCATTTTAGGCGGTTTCAAAACTATGCATTATTCGTGTGAATTTTCCAAAAACATTTCATAATTCAGCGGTTTTGGTAACTTTTTCCGAAAAGTGTGACAATAATCTGTCACAGAAGGTTATTTTGTGACAAACTCTGTGACAAAATTGGCCTAAACGACCGTAAATCAAACTAAACCCCCAAAAAGCGAAACTAGCCGAAATGTCTCTTTTCAGAGCTCATTTTCAGCTAGTTTTGTCACACAAATTTGAGTTTCAGTTGAGTTATAACTAATTGATTATCAGACACTTACTTGCCGATGCAATGCTTCGCGAAGATGTGGTTGAGGGTTTCGGCGGTGGTGATTTCGCCGGTGATGGAGCCGAGGTGGGAGAGGGCGGCGCGGAGGTCTTCGGCAAGGAGGTCGGAGGGGAGGGAAGAGGCAAGGCCGCAACGGACTTTTTCCAGACTTCCGGAGGCAGAAACCAGTGCATCGTAATGCCTTTGATTTGTTATTAAAGTCGAATTTTGATGATTGATCCGGCTGCTTTCATAGGCAATAAGCCACTCTCGCAAGCGCTGAACGTCATTTTCGTCCTTTGCCGACGCAATTAACAAATCTATTTTATTTTCAAAAGATAAAACATTTTTGTTAATCATCGTAACATTTTTGTTAAGACCCTCTTCGTCCACCAAATCCGCCTTATTCAAGAAAATGACCGCCTTCTGAGCAGAACCATCCAGTCTATGTAAGATCATCGACAGATTCTCCATTTGGTCGAATCCATCCGCTGACGCATCCAAGACAATAATGACGATGTCGGCAGCGGAAAGGGAGCGGAACGACCGTTCGATTCCCATCCGTTCAACGGTTTCCGACGTCTCCCGGATACCGGCGGTATCGATGAAGCGGAACTCATATCCGCCCAGGACGATC
>JAFZTP010000129.1 GCA_017618815.1 Bacteroidales bacterium
AAGGGCTCTGAGGGCATCTGACCGTCTTGGGGGCCATATTGTCTCCGGGCATGTGGACGGATGCGGAGTCATCGGATCCATGGTCAGAGACGGAATTGCGACAAGAGTCACCGTCAAGTTCCCGGAATCATTGCTCAGATATATAGCAGTCAAGGGCTCCGTCACGATAGACGGCGTCAGCCTTACGGTTACGGATGTGGACAGCCATTCATTCTCCGTATCCCTGATTCCTCAGACAAAGGCTGTGACAACTTTGGGCGATGCCAAGGTCGGCAGAATAGTAAATGTCGAAGTAGACCTGCTCGCGCGCTACACGGAGCGTCTGCTCTCAGCCGGTAAAAAACAAGAAACAAAAGAAAGCGGCCTTTCATTGGAATGGCTGGCAGAAAACGGATTTTAGATATATGGAGAAAAAAGAATTCTCAACGATTGAAGAAGCCCTCGCAGAACTTAAGGAAGGGCATATGATAGTTGTCATCGACGACCCTGAAAGGGAAAATGAAGGAGATCTCATCTGTGCCGCACGTCATGCGACCCCGGAGAACATAAACTTCATGGCAACATATGGAAAGGGACTGATCTGCATGCCCATGAGCGAGTCATACACGACTAAGCTTGATCTGGGCCAGATGGTCTCATACAACACTGACAACCACGGCACGGCATTCACCGTATCGATCGACCATATCTCGACAACCACCGGAATCTCGGCCATCGAACGGTCAGTAACAGCAATGAAATGCATATCCCCTGATGCCCATCCGGCAGATTTCAGGAGGCCGGGGCACATGTTCCCTCTCAAGGCGAGGAAGGGAGGAGTACTGATAAGGGCCGGACACACTGAAGCGACCGTAGACCTGATGCGTCTTGCCGGAATGGAGGAATGCGGACTGTGCTGCGAGATAATGAGCGATGACGGCACTATGATGCGCACCAGGGAACTGGTCGAATTTGCAAAGAAACATGGATTGAAGATCATCTCCATCGCCGACCTTATCCGTTACCGCCGCAGGCATGAGAAAACGGTGGAAAGGATCACCACGGCGGACCTGCCGACGAAATATGGCCATTTCAAGGCATATGGATATGTGAGCGTGATTACCGGCGAGCATCATGTAGCCCTGGTGAAGGGAGACGTATCCACGGATGAGCCTGTACTTTGCAGGGTCCATTCCGAATGTCTTACGGGCGACGCCTTCGGTTCCCTGAGATGCGACTGCGGAGAACAGCTTGAGGAAGCGCTGCGCCGCATTGAAGAGACCGGACGCGGAGTGCTTCTTTACCTCAGGCAGGAAGGACGAGGCATCGGCCTTATCAACAAGCTGCGCGCCTACAACCTGCAGGACAAGGGCATGGACACGGTGGAGGCCAACGTCGCGCTGGGCTTCGCGCCTGACCTTCGCGAGTACGGCACCGGAGCGGCAATCCTTGCGGACCTGGGAATCAGGAAACTCGCTATCATGACCAACAACCCGGAGAAGATCAGCGGTCTTGACGGATATGGTCTTGAAATCGTGCGCAGAGAGCCGATCGAGATACGGAGCAACGAGAACAACGAGCGCTACCTGCGCACCAAATGCAGCAAGATGGGCCACATGCTCCACATCAAATAATCATATACGGAAAACAACAGACAATAAAACATCAATAAAATGAAGACACTCGAAGGAAACCTTATTGCGTCAGGCCAGAAAATCGGCATCGTCGCGTCAAGATTCAATGAATTCATCACAGGCAAGCTGCTTGGTGGAGCCGAAGACTCATTCATCCGCCATGGCGGAAATCCTGACGACCTTGAAGTCGCCTGGGTGCCGGGAGCTTTCGAGATCCCGCTGATTGCCAAGAAGATGGCCATGTCCAAGAAATACGACGCAATCGTATGTCTCGGAGCCGTCATCCGCGGAGATACTCCCCACTTCGACATGGTTGCCGGCGAATCAGTCAAAGGCATCGCCCAGGTAGGGCTTGAAAGCGGAATCCCTGTAATCTACGGAGTCCTTACCACCGAGACCATCGAGCAGGCAGTGGAGAGGGCCGGCACAAAGGCTGGAAACAAGGGTTTCGATGCCATGACTACGGCCATAGAGATGACCAACCTGTCAAATATCATTCTTTGACGGAGACTCCCTCCCGGGTGGCAGGTATGAATTGTATGGTGCCGTCAGGATTGTAGTAGAGAGGTTCTATTATGACGCTGCGGCTATAGCTGCCGCCATCCGGCAATGCTCCGTTATGGGAGAAGAAATACCAATGTCCCTTGAACTCGGCGATGGCCGGGTGGGTAGTGAATGAGTTCTCCGGAGTATCGCTGATGACGCCCTTGGTCTCATATGGGCCAAAGATGTCGTCAGCGATTGCGTATGCTATCTTCTCCGGGAATTCCGAAGCGTAGGTCAGATAGTAGCGGCCTTCGTATTTATGCAGCCAGGATGCCTCTGTGAACGGATGGTCCTCAGTGATGTCGATTCTCTGGACCGGACCGTCGAGCTCCACCATGCTGTCCTTCAGCCTGGCCATGTAACATTCTCCGTTGCCCCATACCAGATATGGAGTCCCGTCGTCATCGATGAACACGGAAGGATCGATGCATGCCCATGCATGCTTGCTGTCAGGGCAGTCTTTAACTGTGAGCATCGGACGGCCCAGGGCGTCTTTATATGGTCCAGTAATCTTGTCGCTCACCGCCACGCCGATGCCGCACCAGTTGGTAGAGATATACCAGTAATACTTGCCGTTCCTCTTGATCGCCTGTCCGGCGAAAGCCTGATGACTGTCGGCCCAGGCGAAATCGGTTATGCGCAGAGGACATGGGTATTGCGTCCAGTGACGTAAGTCGGTGGTCGAGAAAAGCTGCCAGTCTTCCATTTCATATCCGCCGTTCTTGTTCGGATCGACATCCTTAGTAGCCTTCATGTCATGGCTTGTAAACATCCACAACGTATCCCCTTCCACAAGGACTGCGGGATCCGCGGTAAAGATATCGGTAATGACCGGGTTGCCTTTGGCTTCAAAATGCCTGAGACCTGACGACGATTGAGCCGTGGACGTAATCGCCACGGCCAGAAACATAAGCACAAGAGTAAGTCTGTTCATCATTATATTTGTTGGAGGCATTTTGCCTCCGACAAATATACTAAAAAGACTGAATCGAACTATAACAGAATCGAACTATAATGGATAATCTTCGAATGCATAAAGTACGGTTGAAAGGTAACGTTCGCCCGTGTCAGGGAGAAGCACCACCACTTTCTTGCCTGCATTCTCAGGACGTTTTGCGACCTGGATAGCCGCATAGAGCGCTGCTCCTGCCGAGATTCCTACAAGGAGGCCCTCCTGGCGAGCTATCTCGCGTCCCGTGCGAATGGCATCATCATTTTCCACATCGAACACTTCGTCGATGACATTGGAATCATAAGTCTTAGGAACGAATCCGGCGCCGATTCCCTGGATCTTGTGCGGACCGCTCTGTCCGCCGTTGAGTACGGGAGAAGCCTTCGGCTCCACTGCTATAACCTTGACGGCCGGATTCTGCTCCTTGAGGTATTTGCCTACGCCGGATACAGTACCGCCAGTACCGACTCCGCCGACGAAGATGTCCACGGCACCGTCGGTATCACGCCAGATTTCAGGACCGGTAGTGGCATAGTGGCGGTAAGGGTTGGCCGGATTCTCAAACTGCTGGAGAATCACGCTTCCAGGGATTTCGTCACGAAGAGCTTCTGCAGCGCGGATGGCGCCAGGCATGCCGTCCTTTCCCGGAGTGAGGCGTACCTCAGCACCGTAGGCCTTTACAAGGTTGCGGCGCTCTACGCTCATGGTCTCAGGCATCGTAAGGATAAGATGGTAGCCTTTAACTGCTGAAACCAAGGCAAGGCCGACTCCAGTATTGCCGCTGGTAGGTTCGATAATCGTGGCACCCGGTATAAGTATTCCACGCTGCTCGGCGTCTTCGATCATGGCCAGCGCAATACGGTCCTTGACGCTGCCACCCGGGTTAAAGTATTCGATCTTGGCGATTACCGGCGTCTTGACACCGTTAGCCTTTGAGTATTTATTCAGTTCCAGAAGAGGCGTGTTGCCGATAAGTCCGGTCAACGTTTTTGCAATTTTAGCCATAATTGATTGTGTTTTTTCGTTTATTATTTTTCCAAAGCCTGACGCAGATCGTCGAGGATGTCGTCTATATGTTCAGTGCCTATCGAAAGGCGGATTGTCGAAGGCGTGATATGCTGCGCCTGAAGTTCTTCCGGAGAGAGCTGGGAGTGAGTCGTAGTATAAGGATGGATCACAAGGCTCTTTACGTCAGCGACATTTGCCAGCAGTGAGAAAATCTTGAGAGAGTCTATGAATTTCCAGGCAGCCTCCTGTCCTCCCTTGATCTCGAAAGTGAAGATGGACCCGGCACCTTTAGGGAAGTATTTCTGATACAGTTTGTGGTCAGGATGGCTCTCCAGCGAAGGGTGGCTTACGTGAGCTACATTAGGATGCTTGCTCAGGAAATCTACGACCTTGATGGCATTCTCCACATGGCGCTCCATGCGCAGGCTCAGGGTCTCGACACCCTGCAGCAGCAGGAATGCATTGAACGGAGAAAGGGTTGCGCCGGTATCACGCAGCAACACGGCCCTGATCCTCGTGACATAGGCAGCCGGTCCTACTGCATCTGCGAACACGATTCCATGATATGAAGGATCCGGTTTTGCGAGGGTCGGGAACTTCTCCGGGGCAGACTTCCAGTCGAACTTGCCACCGTCAACGATAACTCCGCCCAGGCTGGTGCCATGTCCGCCAAGGAACTTGGTAGCCGAGTGAACAACGATGTCGGCACCATGTTCCAGCGGACGAATCAAATATGGCGTACCAAAAGTATTGTCGATAATAACCGGGATATTGTGGCGGTGGGCCACGGCAGCGATGCCTTCGATGTCGGTCACGTCACTGTTCGGATTTCCGAAAGTCTCGGCGAAGACTACCTTGGTATTCGGACGGATAGCCTCTTCAAGTGCCTTGAGATCATTCACCTTCACTATGGTGTTCTCTATGCCGCGGCTTGCCAGAGTATGGACGATAAGGTTGTAAGAACCACCGTACAGGTTATCAGCTGCCACAATATGGTCCCCGGCCTGCAGAATGTTCTGCAGTGCATATGTGATGGCTGCTGCTCCTGAAGCGACAGCAAGTCCGGCAACTCCCCCCTCGAGGGCGGCGACACGGTCTTCAAAGACGCCCTGGGTCGAGTTGGTCAGACGTCCATATATGTTACCTGCATCGCGAAGGCCGAAACGGTCTGCTGCATGCTGGCTGTTATTGAAGACGTAGCTCGTGGTCTGGTAGATCGGCACGGCACGAGCGTTAGTGACAGGATCAGCCTGTTCCTGTCCTACATGGAGTTGCAATGTCTCAAAACGATAGTTCTTAGTACTCATAATCGTATTTCTTTTTCAATATCCTGGTTGTGAATTGTTCTACCGCAAAGTTGCGATTTGTAGAATTATTATCCAAATATCTTGATTAATTCAGAAGATATACCTACATTCGCCATGTATCACGAAAAATATATCCAAACACCTCCAAAAAAGAGGGCCCAAACAGAATAATTTTCTACGACCATGAACGAGACATTGGATGAAATCGACGTGCAGATACTGAAAACTCTGCAGAAAAACGCAAAATTGACCACCAAGGAGCTGGCAGACGCGGTACATCTGAGTCCGACTCCCGTCTTCGAGAGACAGAAAAGGCTGGAGCGCCAGGGCTATATAAAGAAATACATAGCCATATTGGATGCGGAGAAACTTGGGAAGGGGCTTCTGATCTACTGCAAGGTCAAGCTGAAGCAGATCAACAGGGAGATTGCAGATTCATTCACCCGGCAGATAATGCGCATACCTGAGGTCACGGAATGCTACAACACGAGCGGTACTTACGACTACCTGTTGAAGATACGCGCAAGCGACATGAAACAATATCAGGAGTTCCTGCAGACAAAGCTGGGATGCATAGACTCGGTAAGCGCCATCGAAAGCACGTTCGTAATGAGCGAGATCAAGCAGAGCTACGGCATCAACTTCTAGGGAATCCCGGCTTACAGAAGGAAGAACAGGGCGACGCCAGCCATGCTCACGATAACGCCTATTATCTCCTTAGCCTTGATGCGCTGCTTATAGACGAGCACATACGGGAAGATTATCAGCACCGGAG
>JAFZTP010000130.1 GCA_017618815.1 Bacteroidales bacterium
AAAAACTGCGACCTCCGATAGAGGCATTTACTACTGTTTTCATATTCGGTTGTTTACTTTAATAACACTATTTCAAAATATTTGACATTGCAAAGATATGAAAAAATTTCAATACCTTGCAATACATAGTACCAAAAATTTGCAAAATCTTTGCTATAAATAGTAAAATAGGCCTTACAATAGCCTGCAGGGCAGCTTCAATTACTGCTTTTTAGATGTCTTTTTCTGATAAAGTTCCAGAGAATTGAAGATATTCTGGAAAATTGCGTAGAGTCCGCCGGCTATGGAAGTCACCGGAGTCATGTACGAATAGCCAAGCCAGATAAGGAATCCGGTATTCTTCTGGCCTAGCGCCTGGCCGGCGGTGATCGCTGTCGGCGAGACGGATTCCAGGGCTGATGATTCTTCGTCAGAATGTTCTGTCATGCGACCGAAGAGACGGCCTGTCCAGAACTGAAGGGCGCAGCATAGCAGCGAGACGACGACGATGCCTAGGGATGTCCATACGCCCGGGAAGCTGGTTACGAGGGCCCTGGTGGACAGTACCATGGCCAGAGCCAGGCAGACTCCCCATATATAGAAGGACTTCGGGCTGAATCTCATGAGCGCGCGCTGCAGCTTCGGCATGGAGTAGCGGATCATCCATGCGAGCACGCACGGGCAGATGAGCAGAGGGAATATCTTCCATGCTATCGCAAGCACATACTGCCAGAAGCCGAGTTCGGCGGACGGACGCACCAGAGGCACGACTGCCGGAATCAGGAATGTCGCCAGGGAGTTTATGATCACGATATATGTGACGGTGTCGGCGATGCGGCCTCCGAGCTTGTCGGTTATGACTCCTGCGGCCGAGGCTGTCGGACATATGAGACAGAGCATGGCGCATTCGAGCAGTATCTTCAGTCCGTTGTCCGGGACGAAGCAGGCGATGGCGGCGATTCCTATGAACATGAGAGACTGGAACAGCAGGGCGTACAGATGCCATCTGCGGAGTCCCATGTCATGCGGGGACGCCTTTACGAACTGGAAGAAGAGCAGGACTCCGATCAGCAGACGCTGGCTTTCGGATACGATCTCATGGCAGACGGGGCCGATCGGGGCGAGGGCGGGAGTGAAGTGGAAGATGAGATAGGCTGATATACCGGTAATGATGGCTATCGGTAACATCCAGTCTTTTATGTATTCGATCATCTTTCTCATAATCTCAACTAATCCCGAAAAATCGAGCAAATATCGTATAAATTCCGTAACTTCGCAAAAATATAACTTTAAGAAACGACCTTAGAAATGAAAAGGATTTTAATCGCAGCGATTGCTGCTCTCTCACTTGTAGGTTGCAACAGGAACGCCGTCCAGAAGGTGCCGGCGCTTGACCTTGCCAACCTTGATACCACTGTAACTCCAGGCGAAGATTTCTATCAGTATGCAACTGGCGGATGGCAGAAAAACAATCCTTTGAAGCCTGAGTATTCTTCTTTCGGATCATTCAACATCCTTCGTGAGCTCAACGTCGAAAGACTCAACGACCTCTTCAAGTCAATGGCCGAGATGAAACCGGCCAAAGGCTCAGTAGAGCAGAAGATTGCCGATCTCTACAAGCTCGGCATCGACTCTGTAAGGAGGAACGAGGAGGGACTCCAGCCTATCATGAAGTATCTTGAAAGAGTATATGCCATAAAGGACAAATCTGAGATTCCTGCCCTCCTGGCCGAGTACCATGTCCTCGGAGTGAGCGGTTTCTATGACATCGGAGTCGAGACTGACCTCGCTGACAGCGACAGCCAGATCCTCTATGTGTCCAACGCAAGCTTAGGCATCGGCGACAGGGATTACTACCTTGACCCGGAGAATGCCGAGATCCTCAAAGGATATCGCGAATATCTCATCAAGCTCTTTACCATTTCCGGCAGAGAAGATGCAGAGAAAGCTGCCGACAACATGATTTCAGTCGAGATGATGCTCGCAAAGACTTCGTGGACAAAGGAGCAGAGACGTGACTATAACAATCTCTACAACGTCATGAGCTCCGATGACCTCATCGCACTCTGCCCTGCCCTTGATTTCAAGACATATTTCGAGCTCAGGGGCGTTCCTGCCCAGGAGAAGCTGGTTGTCCTCAACCCTAAGCAGTTCGCAGCCATTTCCGAATTCTTCGCAAATGCCGACCTCGAGGTCCTCAAGGATTATATCGCAGGCAATGTCATCTCTGATTCCGCAGAGTACCTCAGCGATGACCTCTATGACGCCTACTTCGATTTCTACGACCGTCAGCTCAACGGAACCCAGGAAAAGAAACCTCTCTGGAAGAGGGTTATGGAGATCCCTAACAACATCCTCGGAGAGGCAGTAGGCAAGATGTATGTCGCCAAGTACTTCCCTGAGTCTTCAAAGGCCAAGATGCTTGATATCGTGAACAACCTCAAGACCGCCCTCGGCGAGCACCTCGACAGCCTCGACTGGATGGGTGACGCCACCAAGGCCAAGGCTCACGAGAAACTTGCAAGCTTCACCGTGAAGATCGGATATCCTGACAAGTGGAAAGACTACTCTACCCTTGAGATCGACCCTGAGAAGAGTTACCTCGAGAACATCATCGAGGCCAACAAGTGGTTCGTGGCTGACAACATGAGCAAGCTCGGAAAGCCTGTCGACAGGGATGAGTGGCTCATGACTCCTCAGACCGTCAACGCATACTACAACCCTACCACCAATGAGATCTGCTTCCCTGCAGCCATTCTCCAGCCGCCGTTCTTCAACCCGGATGCTGACGCACCTGTCAACTATGGAGCCATCGGCGTAGTTATCGGACATGAGATGTCCCATGGTTTCGACGACCAGGGCCGTATGTTCGATGCAAAAGGAAACATGGTCAACTGGTGGACCGACGAGGATGACGTCAAGTTCCGCGAGAAAGCCGCAATCCTCGGCGCTCAGTACGACGCTGTCGAGATCGTTCCTGGCGTATTCGCTAACGGATCATACACCATGGGCGAGAACATCGGCGACCACGGCGGTATCAGCATCGCATGGACCGCTATGCAGAATTACCTCAAGTCTCATCCGCAGAAGCCTATTGACGGCTTCACTCCGGAGCAGAGGTTCTGGCTTTCATATGGTCTCATCTGGGCCGCAAACAGCACTGACGAGGCAAAGGTTCGCCTTACCTACCAGGATGTACATTCTCTTCCAAGGAACCGCGTGAATGTCGCTATAAGGAACTTCGAAGAGTTCTTCAAGGCATTCGACATCAAGGAAGGAGACAAGATGTACCGTCCGGAGTCTGAAAGAGTCCATATCTGGTAAATGAATCCTGCACGTTTCATATCGGAACGTCTGAAATTTCAGGGAGGGATAGCTACGGTGTCCGTAGCTATCTCTTTCCTTGTTATTATAATAGCCGTTGCCGTCACCGCCGGTTTCCGTGCGGAGATGAGGAAAGGCATCACGGCATTGTCCGGTGACATCCAGCTTACGTCTCCGGATCTTAATTACATGAGCGAGGACTCCCCTGTCAAGCTCTCCGAATCGACTTTCATCGACTCCATCCCCGACGTTAGGAAAAGGATTCCTGCTGTGTACAGGGCCGGCATCGTGAAGAACGGAGAAAACATCCACGGAGTCTTGTTCAAGGGCACCCCTGAGGGTCCGGACAGCCTCGGAGTAACGATCCCTGACAAACTGTCCAGGCTGCTGGGCCTGAATATCGGAGACAAGCTTCTCTCCTACTTCATCGGAGACAAGGTAAAGGTCCGCAATTTCACCATAAAGGGCATCTATCCTACCATAATTCCGGGGGACGACAATCTCGTAGTATTTGCCGGTCTTGAGGACATGCAGAGGCTCAACGGATGGGAAGCCGACCAGGTTTCAGCCGTCGAGCTGGAGCTCTCGGCCCGCAGCGATGCCGAGGACATGGAATATGTCGCCACAGACATCAGCACCCACATGCTTGCGAGCATCCCCGAAGACGAAAATGTACCTGTCGCCACGTCGGCTGCACGCAAGTATAACACCATTTTCTCATGGCTGGACCTGCTGGACCTTAATGCGCTGATGGTGCTTGCCCTGATGACGATCGTCGCAGGCTTCAACATGATTTCGGGCCTGCTGATAATGCTGTTCCGCAACATATCTACCATCGGCCTGCTGAAGGCCCTGGGCATGACGGACAGGAAGATTTCGGAGGTATTCCTTAGAGTTGCCTCCTCTGTGGTACTGAAGGGAATGGCTATAGGAAATGCTGCAGCCCTCGTACTATGCGCGATACAATCGAAGACTCATCTTCTGAAGCTGAATCCTGAGAACTATTTTCTGAGTTTTGTTCCTGTGAAGCTGAACCTGACTCTGATTCTGGCAGCGGATCTTCTGGCGTATCTTCTGATAATGGTTCTTCTTCTGATACCGACTCTGTTCGTAAGCCGCGTCGACCCGGCGAAGACGGTCCGGGCGCAATAGCGCAGAAAGCGTTGTAGAGAGCTTCCATCTCATCCACATATCTCACGGTCTCGTACCCCTTGAATACTCCGAGCTTTACCGCGCCGTCATGGACGATACGGGAATCCCTCATATATGGCAGCATGGCCACGAGGTCGTCCCATGTTGAGCTTGGCCTGCCTTTGGATTCGGCAAGGGAAATGAGATCGAGCACCCTTCCCTCCCCTGCGTTGTAGGCCGCAAGGCTGAATTTCATGAGCTCCATCTGGTTGGCCGCCCTGGACATGAACATCCTCTCCAGCTTGCCGAGATACGCAGTCGCTGCAGCCAGGTTTGTCTCAGGGTCGAGCATGTCGTCGGCTTCGTAGCGCCGGGCAGTATGAGGCATCATCTGCATCAGGCCTTCTGCGCCCTTGGACGAGCGGGCCTCGATATGGAACGAAGACTCCTTCCAGACCAGCGCGGCCAGCATTCTCCAGTCCCAGCCGATGTTGGCGGAGTATTTCTTGATAAGATGGTCGTACGGGGTCAGATTGGCATATGAGCGTCCGGACGATGCACGGCGATATGGCGAGTAGGCCGGAGTGAAACGGGCCTTCAGAGGTTTGTAGGTCGAACGGAGGGTGACATGGCTCAGCCAGCTTGAGATGGCCTCGGTAAGTCCTTTCCTCTTCGAAAGCGCCACCCAGCATGATCCGTCGTCGAGAATCGGGGAGGCTTTTATATCTTTCAGCTGGCAGATGCTGTCGGAAGCGGGGACGACTGCGAGGTCGACGGAACCGTCACGCAGGGATGCCAGACAGTTGAAGGAACTGTCGTGCGGAGAGATGATCTCCATCTGGTGGTGGATGTCGGTCTCGAATTCCCTGAGGAGCTCATAGTTGAATCCGAACGGATAGCTCATCGTCGGTGAGCGGAAGTCCCTGAGGCATATCGCACAGCGCAGACCCTCATCATCCTCGGAGATGGAATCAAACTTCGAAGTTCTTCGGCTGACAGGAACGGCTATAAGAAGAATACAGACGGCTATCAGGAATCTGTGGATTCTTTTCAGTTTTAGTTTCATTTACTTGCCAGACACGCTGAGTCTGTCACTTGCTTTTCCGTGCTTTCTCGTCTGTGTGTAGAACGGCCACCAGATGCCGAACTTGACGGCTCTCTGAGGGCGGATGTAGCCGGCAGCGCTGAAATAGTCCGGGGTATCGTTAGGCCATCCCATTCCGGCGTTGATAAACTTGACGAAAATTGATGCGCGCTTCCACTGCATATTGACGAAGGCGTCGATGTACGGGCAGTTTCCGTATTGTTCTTTGTTCTGGTTGTGGAACTGTCCGAGAGCAGGGCTGTAAGCAGGGGCATACCATTTCGTAGTATAGGTAATGTCTGCTCCGATCTGCATGCGCATCACTTCCGGGCGTACAATGTGGAACTGCACATACCATCTCGCATCGAGGGCCAGCTTCGGCAGAGGCATCACTTCCTCATTGGAAGATATCTGGAAGAGGGCCCGGTTGTCGAGGTGGACAGGACCGAGAGTGAAATTTTTCGTAAGCGAAACTTTCGCCACATGCATCGCCTTGTTGTTCTGTCGGGCAATGGCGAGAGTATCGTAATAGATGTTGTTACTAAGCAGGGAATATCCGGCTTCTACCGAGAAGTCCCAGAGAGGGACGTCCAGCCTTCCCTCAATCTTTGTAAGGGAGATTTTCTTGAAGTCGTTTTCCCACTTGAGGTGGTTAGAGTAATAGTGCTGGAGATAGAACTCAGGCTCGTCGAGGGATGTCTCGAAGTGGGCGCTGAGGGAAAGCGGACTCTTGCGGTGCCTGCGGAACGGATATATGTCCAGACGGGCATCGGCGCTTATTCCCATGTCGTTTATCTCCTCACCCAGGAATGTATAATAGCCTTTCGCATCCCAGCTGACGTTGTCGAGGATGCGTCCTCCCGTGCCTCCGTAGATGTAGGTGGAGTTCCAGGTAGTGTTTGAAGGCTTGTACAGATAAGCATCAGGCGTAAACATGTAGTAGGTCAGGATACGGTTGCCGATACCGGCGTCGACGGTGGAAACCGCAGCATCCTGAGCCCATGGCTGAAGCTTTATGAATATCTTGTTCTCGAGCTTTACGACTCTCGTGGAGTCATTTGTCTTGGTCGGATTGATATAGAACTGATTGTTGTAGAAGTCTCTTTCAGACTGGCTTCTCTCGTCGAGTCCTATCTTGTCGGTGTAGATACGCCTGTAGTTCGAGAGCTCGCTGCTGTGGCCGATGAAGGCGGTAGTCACGTCGCGGACGAGAGAGTCAGCAGAAGCTTTCTTGTAAGAGGTATCCTTCGCATGAAGGAGATCCTTGATGAACGTGAGCGGAATCCTGTATGTCTGGTCAAGGAAGTATGTATTCTTGACGACCTTGGAGTTGGCATTGCTGAGGTTGATCGGAATCTCCCTGGACTTCAGGGTCGTATCCCTCACGAACCAGGAGTCGGTAAGGCCTCCGTTCTCGGCCTTGGTCATCCTGCTGTAGATATATCCGAAGTGGGCAGTGTAGCGCTTGCCCAGATAGTTTCCGGAAGCAGTGAACACCTTGTGGTCCACCTTCTCCTTGTCGAGCATTCCGACAGCACCGTAACGGTCGTATCCGAGGGCGAAGTTCAGCTCAGGAGTTATGTTCTGGGTAGTAAGGATATGGACGTTGGCCTCCTCCCTGTCGCTGTTGGTAAGCAGCGTGCCCCAATATGCGAGCTCCGTGTACGGAGTCTTGGTATTGTACATATTCAGGGTTGCAGGAGACGGGCTGTAGACCTCCAGAGGCTCGAAGAAGGATACTCCCTCGCGGGCCCCGCGCTTGAAGAAGTCGTAGTACTGCACCGGGGAACCGGCGGTTCCGAGGTAGGTTACGTTGACATCCTTGCGCATGAACGGATAGTCATAGAACCAGTAGTTGAAAGAGGTGTCTATAGGCTGTATCTTGACCTTGCTGAAGAGCTCGTCCCTGTTCCATGAGATGATTCTCTTGTACTGCATCGAATCCGGTATCGCATAGGCAGACAGAATCCTCGGAGTGTTCTCCCTGATGCTGTCCCTGATTGCCCTGAGGCTGTCCTTCACGTTGAAGATGCTGTCGGCAAGATGCTGCTGGCGCTTCATCTTCTGTTCGAAGTCGTATTTCTTGCGGGCTTCCTTGTCGAGGCTCGCATACCAGCGCTCGAACTTCAGGCGTGCCTGGATGGTCGAGTCTGCGAAATACAATGAGTCCAGCTTAGGCCAGTCGAGAGTGTCTCCGGCGGCCTTGAGGGAATCGCGGACGATTACGTGGGTCAATGAATCCTTGACGGCGACGTAGTAGCGATACAGGAACGGATCGGTAAGGCGCAGGGAATCCGGCACCTTCATGGTATCCCGCGCAAAAATCTGCACGGTATCGGCAGAAAAATCCAGAACGCCTTCCAGCGGGTCTATGTAAGACTTGCTGGAAGCGTCGCGGAATTTGGTATATACTTTATTGTTGACGTAGATTACGGTGTCCCGGGTTTCGGCACCGGCTTCCGACCGGAAGAACTCATGCCGAGTCAATTCCATGCCGAAAGTCTGGGCTGCAGCCACCGTGACCACAACCATTGGGAACCATATTTTCTTCAATATATTTCTCATTGCCAAAACTCCACCGTTATAATCTTAGAGCCCGAGCTTCTTGAAGAAGTCGTTGCCCTTGTCGTCAACGAGAATGAATGCAGGGAAATCCTCAACATGGATCTTCCAGATCGCCTCCATTCCGAGATCAGGATATTCTACACACTCGATGCTCTTGATGCCGTCAGATGAGAGCACGGCGGCAGGACCGCCGATAGAGCCGAGATAGAAGCCGCCATGCTTCTTGCAGGCGTCGGTCACGACCTGGGTCCTGTTACCCTTGGCGATCATGATCATGCTGCCGCCGTGGCTCTGGAAGAGATCCACGTACGGGTCCATGCGGTTGGCCGTCGTCGGACCCATGGAGCCGCAAGGCATTCCTGCAGGGGTCTTGGCTGGGCCGGCGTAGAATACCGGATGGTCCTTGAAGTACTGCGGAAGGTCCTCGCCGCGGTCAAGACGCTCCTTGAGACGGGCGTGGGCAATGTCGCGGGCAACGATGATGGTGCCGCTGAGGCTGAGCCTGGTAGATACAGGATATTTCGTGAGTTCCTTGAGGACTTCGGACATCGGCTGGTCGAGATTGATCTTGACGCCGCCGCCTTCGCCCGGCCTGCGGAGCTCCTCAGGGATGAGACGGCCAGGATTATCGTCGAGTTTCTCGATCCAGATACCGTCCTTGTTGATCTTGGCCTTGATGTTACGGTCAGCAGAGCAGCTTACGCCAAGACCGATAGGGCAGCTCGCGCCATGGCGAGGCAGACGCACTATGCGGATGTCATGAGCCATGTATTTGCCGCCGAACTGGGCGCCGAGGCCGATCTTGCAGGCCTCTTCCCATACCTGCTTCTCGAGCTCGACGTCGCGGAATGCGCGGCCGGTCTCATCGCCGGTAGTAGGAAGGCTGTCATAATAATGGGTTGAAGCGAGCTTGACGGTAAGCAGGTTCTTCTCCGCTGAAGTACCGCCAATAACGAAGGCGATATGGTACGGAGGGCAGGCTGCTGTTCCGAGTGAACGCATCTTCTCGATCATGAACGGAACGAGAGTGTCCGGATTGAGGACAGCCTTGGTCATCTGGTAGAGATATGTCTTGTTGGCAGATCCGCCACCCTTCACCACGCAGAGGAACTTGTACTCCATGCCTTCTTCGGCGTCGATGTCGATCTGGGCAGGAAGGTTGCACTTGGTGTTGATCTCTTTGTACATGTCAAGAGGAGCGTTCTGGCTGTAGCGCAGGTTCTCCTCGGTATATGTCTTGTACACTCCCTTTGAGAGGGCTTCCTTGTCATCGAAGCCTGTCCATACCTGCTGGCCTTTCTCGCCATGGATGATGGCGGTGCCGGTATCCTGGCAGAACGGGAGCTTGCCCTTGGCTGCGACCTCGGCGTTGCGGAGGAACATGAGGGCCACATATTTGTCGTTGTCAGAAGCTTCCGGATCCGAGAGAATCTTCGCCACCTGCTCGTTGTGGGCAGGACGGAGCATGAAGTTTACGTCGCGGAAAGCCGTGTTTGCGAGCATCGTGAGGGCCTCCGGCTGAACCTTGAGGATAGGATGACCCTCGAATTCGCCGACGCTTACGTAGTCGCTGGTGAGTTTATAATATTCAGTCGTGTCTGGTCCGAGCTGAAACATTGGTGCATATTTGAATTCTGCCATTTTTATAGTGAGTTTAATGTATTCTGTGATCCCTGCTGCATCAGGAATGTGCGCATGAACTCGTTCAGGTCGCCGTCCAGGACTCCCTGGGTGTCGGCGGTCGAGTAGTTTGTGCGCAGGTCCTTGACCATCTTGTATGGATGCAGCACGTAGCTCCTGATCTGGGAGCCCCATTCGATTTTCTTCTTCTGTCCTTCGAGCTCGGCCTGTTTCTCCTGGCGTTTCTTGAGCTCGATGTCATAGAGACGGGACTTGAGGATGCGCAGCGCATTCTCCCTGTTGTCGAACTGGGAGCGGGTCTCCGTGTTCTCGACCATGATTCCGGTAGGTATGTGCCTTACGCGGACTCCTGTCTCCACTTTGTTGACGTTCTGTCCGCCGTGGCCTCCGCTTCGGAACGTGTCCCATTCGAGGTCTGACGGATTTATGACTATATTGATCGAATCATCCACGAGCGGATATACGAAGACTGAGGAGAATGTGGTCTGGCGCTTTCCCTGCGCGTTGAACGGAGAGATGCGCACGAGCCTGTGCACTCCGTTCTCGGCCTTCAGATAGCCGTAGGCGTAGTCGCCCTCGAACTCGATCGTAGCCGATTTGATGCCGGCCTCATCGCCGTCGAGCAAGGTCGTGACGGTCATCTTCATGCCATTGCGCTCGCCCCATCTCATGTACATTCGCATCAGCATGGCGGACCAGTCGTTGGCTTCGGTGCCGCCGGCTCCGGAGTTTATGGTCAGTATAGCTCCGAGGTTGTCGCCCTCGTCGCCGAGCATGTTGCGCATTTCGAGCGCCTCGACTTTTCCCGTCGCGGCCGAGAAGGCGGAATCCAGCTCCCTGGTCTCGTCCGTCTCCATCGCTTCATCCTCGCCCACGCTCTCCTTGGCGAACTCATACAACACATCGAGGTCCTCGACAGCCGTCGAAGCCTCGTCGAAGCCTGTCACCCAGGACTTCACCCCATTCATGTTCTTTAGGAAAGTTTCAGCCGCCTTCGGGTCATCCCAGAAATCCGCAGCCTCGGTCTTCTTCTGAAGCTCCGCGACCTGCGCTCTCTTTCCCTCAATGTCAAGACATCCCTCGAGAGTCTCGACTCTTCCCTTTAACGACTTTATCTGCTCTGAAGTAATCATATGCAAATATACATATTATTTGGCTAATGCGGCAAGCATATCCCTATACTTCTTCTCAAGTTTGGCGTCCTTCTTCTCTTTTGCGAGGACTATGCAGTTGCGGATGGCTGTCTCGTCATCCTTCTTGATTTTCAGCGCCTTCGTATAGTACTTGAGGGCTGTCTTGTGGTCCTGCTTATAGACAAGGTAGTATGAGCCGATGTTGTCTATGAACAGCACGTTGGACGGATAATAGTCGAGCATTCTCTGCGACACTCCGCGGAAAGCCTCGAATCCGGCAGGGACTGCATAGCGGTAGAATGCGATGCAATACTCCTGGATCACGGCGTCAAAGAACTCCTGGCTGTATTCCACTCCCGGATATGTCCATTTCGGCTTCTCTGTGGCATTGTAGTCGATGAGGCCCTTGATGTAGGACAGAGCCATGTCCGGACTCTCCTTCTCGTATTGCATCAGGGCCACGATCTTGTTGAACCTGAGGTCGAGACGGTCCGGGTACTTGCTGATGGCGGCATCGATGGCCGACACAGCCTGGCCGAAGATTTCGTCATCATAGAAACGCTCCCTGAAGTAGCGTACAGGCCTGCCGAGGCTGTCGGTAAGGTTCATCAGAGGCGCTTCCCCGAGGAAGGTCTTTGTGTCCTTGCGCTCGATCTTCTCGGTAGAGCTCTTCTCGAGATAGTAGGCGAAGCGGCCGAGCATCATGTCGATGTCGTCCGGGTAATCGGCTGCCCACTTGTCGAGCAGAGTCTCGATGCCGACGCCGGCTGCTCCGAGACGGCCTACCATGATATCGTATCTTTCCTTGTATTTCTCTGCCGGCTGGCTCTGCGCGAGAGCTGAGACGGCGAGCATGGCCATGACGGCCGTAGCTATGATCTTTTTCATCATTTTATATCCATTCTTATCCTGCGGTGCACCGGCATCAGGCTGTTGGTCCTGTTCCCGAGATTCTTGACGAACCCGAGCGGCACTCCCTCATGACATATTTTCAAATAACCTTTCGGAGAGTCGGGCAGCAGCAGCGTATCCCTGTGCAGGAACGCCAGAGCCTTCTCCTTGTCCACTTCGGCAGACGGGATGGCCTCCTGCGAGAGCCTGATGCACAGCGCCAGGTCCGGATCCGGCACGAGGTCCCTCCCCTTGACGGTCCCGACGGCGACTCCCATCGAAATCGGCCTCAACACTGACAATTTTCCTGCCACGGCAGCAACGGCCTCCGGCATCGCCACGTCGAGGTCTCCTGCCTTGCGCATCACCACTTCTCCGGTCAGCATCGGATGCTTCGACGTCCTGACCTGTTTCCCAGCCTCAGGACGGGCTTCCCCGCCTTTCCGCAGCACGGCGCAGTACTGGCCTTCGCCAGGCACCATCCCCGGCAGCAGGCTATAACCGAGTTCCGTGCGATAAACGCCTTCCGGCACGTCTCCGAGACCGACAGCCTCAGCGCCGAGAGTCTCTTCCATCCAGCGGACGTTGCCGTCATTCTCCCTGCGGTTGAATGTACATGTAGAATAGACCAGCAGTCCTCCGTCGGAGAGGGCCGGCCAGACATCGGCAAGAATCCTGCGCTGGCGCGCTTCGCAGAGGGCCACGTTGTCTTCGGACCATTGCCTGAGCGCTTCTTCATCTTTCCTGAACATGCCTTCGCCAGAGCACGGGACGTCGGCGACTATCACGTCGAAGAATCCCTCCAGAGAAGCGAAAGCCTTCGGATCGACGGATGTCACGACTACGTTCGGATCGCCCCAGAGGGCCACGTTTCCGGCGAGCACAGTGGCACGCTGTTTCATGACCTCGTTGGCCACGAGGACGAAATCATCACCGCAGGCGGCACGCAGTGATGCGGCCAGGTCCGTTGTCTTTCCTCCCGGAGCTGCGCAAAGGTCCAGCACTCTCAGGGAGCGCCTTCCCCGGATTGCGCGCCTGAAGGCTTCTCCGACGAACATCGCCGAGGAGTCCTGCACATAGTATGCGCCGCCATGCAGCAGCGGGTCCAGGGTGAAGACCGGCCTTTCGTCAAGGAGCCAGCCTTCCGGAGACCAGGCGATTTTCCGGGCTGCGCAACCGAAATGGGCCGCGACTTTATCTTTGTCCCAGTTTCCGAGCTTTGCAGGGTTGAGCCTCACCGAGACCGACGCAGGCAAAGACAACGCGGAGACAACCGTCTTCGCGCCCTCTTCTCCCACGGCATCGGCAAGATACCGTACAAATGCTTCAGAAACTTCCATTAAAGCGATTCGAGTTTGTCCACGATCTTGTCCATTCCCTCCTTGATCATGTTGTTGAGCAACATTTTCATCATGAGGTTCAGTTCTGCCGAGAAATTGATATGGAACTCTGTCTTGTGGTCGTTTCCCTCTACCGGTTCGAAGAAGAAATCGACGTTGAACTGGAACGGAGCCCCGTCATCGACATAGGATACCCTTGAGTATGGTTCCCTCGCGGAGCAGCGCACGCCCATGCTGAATCCCTGGACTTCTGCCTTGAGGGAATCATAGTCGGCGGTCACCTTCGACTTCTGGTCTTCAGGAAGGTACTCCACGAAGTTGCGCATGTCCACGAAGAGCATGTAGAGCTCAGCAGGTGCGCGGTTCACTATTCCGTGTTTGCTTTGGATTTCAGTCATAACAGTCTATTTGTTCCATTCTGCCGGATTCTCCCTCCATTGCTGCAGCACCTCGTAATCTTCCGGCCTGATATATCCGGAGGCAAGAGCCTCGTCCACCAGCGCTCCGTAATTGGAGACTGTCGAAAGAGCTACTCCGGCTTCCGCAAACTGCTTTGCTGCAATTTCGAAGCCATAGGTAAAGATGGCCACCATTCCGAGCACGTCAGCGCCTGCGTCGCGCAGGGCCTTGACAGCGGCAAGGCTGCTCATTCCGGTGGAGATGAGATCCTCGATGACGACAACCTTCGCTCCCTTAGGCAGCATTCCTTCGATCTGAGATCCGGTGCCATGGTCCTTCGGTTTCGGACGCACATAGACGAACGGCTTCTGCATCCTGTCTGCGGCGAGAACTCCATGAGCGATAGCTCCAGTAGCGACTCCTGCAACGACTTCAGCCTCCGGGTACAGTCTCATGGCCTCTTCTGCGAGCCAGCCCGCAACTTTGGAGCGGAGCTCGGGATCGGAAAGGATCCTGCGGTTGTCACAGTAGATTGGAGAGTGCCAGCCGGATGCCCAAGTGAATGGTTCTGCCGGTCTGAGGAGGACTGCGCCGATGTCCATCAGCGCCTTTGCGAGTTTTCTGTCGTTATGTTCCATCGTTTTTTTGTAAATTTGCATTCGAATTTACAAAGATAGCAAAATGCGCAAGATTTATTTCGAAAAAAGATGCATATTCATATGTACGCCTGACGAAGCGGCGCTTGCGGATCCTAATTCCGTGGAGTTCCACCTCGGGGACAAGCTCGACATCCATGCTCTCGTAGGAATGTTCGAAGCCTCCGCGACTCTCAGCCGTATCTATATTCCGACGGATGACATCGAGGCCACCTACAAGAGGATCTGCGGTGAGTTCAAGGAGGTCAATGCCGCCGGCGGTCTTGTTTCGAACAGGCGCGGAGATTATCTTCTCATAAGCAGGGACGGGCTCTGGGACCTCCCGAAGGGTCATCAGGAGGCCGGAGAGGATATCAGCGTGACGGCTGTCCGCGAAGTGCAGGAGGAGACAGGAGTGGACAAGCTCCAGCTTCGCGGCCTAATCTGCATCACGGACCATTGCTATCGCAGGAACGACATCTGGCACCTCAAGCATACATGGTGGTACGACATGCTCTACACGGACCCCGTGGACCTCACGCCGCAGAGGGAGGAGGATATCGCCAAGGCTGCATGGGTGGCAAAGTCAAGCCTTCCGCCGTTCCTGAAGAACACCTATCCTTCTATCGTGGAAGTGTTCCGCGAGGCCCGCGTATAATTTCTTTCCGGAGCATGAAACAAATGCGGTTTTTTGCCGTATAATGATATATGAAACTTTCGCAATTCAACTTTAGCCTGCCTAAAGATCTTATCGCGCAGGAACCGCCGAGGTGGCGGGATGAGTGCCGTCTTCTCGTACTGAACAGGAAGACCGGCGAAATCGAGCATAAACTGTTCAAGGATATCATACAGTATTTCGGCAAGGACGATACTTTCGTGCTCAACGACACGAAGGTGTTCCCTGCAAGGCTCTACGGCAAGAAGGAGAAGACCGGAGCGGACATCGAAGTGTTCCTGCTCAGGGAGCTCAACCGCGAGCAGAGGCTCTGGGACGTGATCGTCGACCCTGCAAGGAAGATACGTATCGGCAACAAGCTCTATTTCGGCGATGACGAGAGCCTTGTAGCCGAGGTGATCGACAACACCACCTCAAGGGGAAGGACCCTCAGGTTCCTCTACGACGGCAGCTACGAAGATTTCAAGGAGACGTTGTTCGGCCTTGGCGAGACTCCTATCCTGCCATGGGTAAAGACCAAGATCACTCCGGAAGATGCAGTCAATTTCCAGACCATCTTCGCGAAGTACGAGGGTGCCGTTTCAGCACCTGCAGCAGGTCTGCACTTCAGCCGTGAGCTCTTCAACAGGATGATCCTCAAGGATATCCGCAAGACCTTCATCACAGTCCACATGGGTCTGGGGCACTTCCGCAAAGTTGACGTGGAGGACCTCAGCAAGCACAAGATGGATTCCGAGAAGTACGTCATCACCCAGGAGGCAGCCGACCAGATCAACAAGACAAAGAAGAGCGGCCACCAGGTTGTCGCAGTGGGCATCACCGTAATGCGCGCCCTCGAGACCAACGTGACCACCAATGACGAGGTCAACGCTGATGACAACTGGACCAGCAAGTTCATCTTCCCTCCTTATCGTTTCGCCATTCCTACGGCGATCGTGACTAACTTCCATCTGCCATGCTCGACGATGCTCATGACCGTCGCAGCCTTCGGCGGATATGAGAATGTGATGAAAGCATATGCAGAGGCAATCTCCCAGGGATACAAGTTCGGTCCTTACGGAGACGCGATGCTGATTCTGTAGATTAAAAATCATAAAATTCTTTTATAAAATCATAAAAAAGCGGTCTGCAAACTCAATTTGCAAACCGCTTTTTCCGTATTTTCACCCCACTGAAAAAATGTGCGTGAGATATGGAAAAGAACGATTTTGAAGAGAGGGCCGGTTTGCTGGCGCTGAACAAGGTTTTCGGTTTCGAGCCGGCCGCGGGAAGGAGGCTTCTGGAGGAGCTGGGATCGGCCTCGGCGGCGTTCGGAATGAAACGGGAGGAACTCCGGGCCGTCCTCGGTCCCTACCCGAAGTTGCTGGACGGGCTGGTTCCGGCATCGCTGGATTCTGCCAGGAAAGAACTGGAATGGCTGGACAGCCGTCATTACCGGTTTGTCGGCATCTCGGAACCGGACTATCCTCAGATGCTGAAGGAATGCGAAGACCCTCCGCTCGGCCTGTATTACCGGTCGCAGGACGGAATGGGCGAGATCTTCGGGAAGGGGCCCGCTGTAGCCATTGTCGGGACCAGGGATATTTCAGGCTATGGGCGGCAGTGGTGCCGCAGCATTGTCCAGGCGATGGCCAGCTGCCCGGAAAAGCCGGTGATAGTGAGCGGGCTTGCGCTGGGGACTGACATAGTCGCCCAGAGGACGGCCCTTGAGGAAGGGCTTCCGACCGTAGGAGTGATGGCTACTGGGATTGATTCTGTATATCCATACCGTCATGTCGCTGACGCCGACAGGATGGCCACAACTCCGGGCTGCGCAGTGCTGACGGATTATCCTCCCGGCACCCAGCCGCTTGCGATCCACTTCCTGAGACGCAACCGCATCATTGCCGGGCTGTGTTCGTCGACGATACTGGTGGAATCGAAGATCAGGGGTGGCGGAATGATGACGGCGAGGCTGGCATATTCTTATGAGCGCGATGTCTATGCCCTTCCGGGCAGAATTGACGATGTCCGTTCCGGGGGTTGCAATTACCTGCTCCGGGAGAAGGTCGCGGAGCCCGTGACCGATGTCGCAGACCTGATGGAGAGGCTGGGACTGGGCCATTCTTCCGTAAAGCGGCGGGATATCGGAGAGGAAATCCGCAGCGGGCTCGGGAAGATTGTCACCCCGGAAAAGCTGGACCGGCTTGTGGAGATGGCCGGGATGATCCGGAAGAAGGGAGGGATTTCGCTCCCGGAAATCTGCGGGATGACCGGATGGAGCTGGAGCGAAGTGATGTCATGCGCAGGACTTCTGGAAAATGAGGGGCTGATAGAGACGGACCTGCTGCAAAAATGTTGGATAAAACCGAAGAATCTGTAGTTTTAATTGTAACTTTGCCACTTGATGGCAAGATATATCGACACACATGCCCATTTCTATGACGAAGCGCTTGTCGGAGACAGCGAGGCGGCGATAGCGAGGGCTGAGGAGGCCGGAGTGACAAAGATGCTCCAGGCGGACATAGACAGCAAGGAGAGAGACCTGATGTGGGAGATCGCGGACAGACATCCGGGAGTCATTTTCAATATGACCGGACTGTATCCGGGGTCAGTGGACCGGAGCTGGGAGCATGAGCTCGAACTCATGATGCCGTATTTCGGCCGCGGAGCCGTCGCTGTCGGGGAAATCGGCCTGGACTATCACTGGTCGGTAGAGTTCGTGGAGGAACAGAAGCTGGCGCTGAAGGCCCAGCTGGAGCTGGCTGACCGCATGGACCTGCCGGTGAACATCCATCTCAGAGATGCCACGGAGGACTTTCTGTCCGTGCTACAGGAGTGCCGCGGATTGCGTATGCGGGGAAATGTGCATGCCTTCAGCGGCAGTTGGGAGACGTTCATGCAGCTTCAGAAATATGGAGACTGGTCCGTCGGCATCGGTGGTGTCGTGACGTACAAGAATGCGAAGGTCGCCGAGAGCGTGAAGAAGATTCCGCTGGAGAAGATTCTGCTCGAGACTGACGCGCCGTACTTGCCGCCGGTGCCGCACAGGGGCGAGAGGAACGAGAGCATGTATGTTCCGATCATCGCCGCCAAGATTGCGGAGCTTAAGGGAATTGACATTGAAGAAGTGGCTGCGGTGACTACTGCCAACGCCGAGAGACTCTTCAAAATTTGACACTATAACTTTATGAACAACAGGTCTTCGCTGCTGATGATCTACACCGGCGGCACTATCGGAATGAAACAGGACGCAACCGACCAGACGCTGAAGCCGTTCGACTTCGGGCAGATTCTGAATGAGGTTCCTGAGATCCGCAAATTCGCTTTCAAGATAGACACATATACTTTCGACCCGCTGATCGACTCTTCGGATGTAGAGCCGGGGCTCTGGCAGGAACTCGCCGAGCTGATCAGGGACAAGTATGAGGAATACGACGGATTCATAATCCTTCATGGCACCGACACCATGGCTTATTCGGCCTCTGCCCTGAGCTTCATGATGGACGGGCTGACGAAGCCGGTGATCTTTACCGGAAGCCAGCTCCCGATCGGAGTGCCTCGCACAGACGGAAAGGAGAACCTGATTTCAGCCGTAGAGATCGCTTCCGCAAAGGATTCGGAGGGTCATGCGCTAGTGCCGGAGGTCTGCATTTTCTTCAATTCGCTCCTGATGAGGGGCAACAGGTGCACCAAGACTGACGCCGAGGCGTTCAGGGCGTTCCGCAGCCCGAACTGCGAGCCTCTCGCCGAAGCCGGAATCAGCATCCGATACAACAGCAACATCATCAGGAAGCCCCTTGACTGGTACCAGAGCCTGTCCATCAGCACCAAGCTTGACACTCGGGTATCAATTTTGAAGGTACATCCTGGTATCACGCCACAGCTTGTGCGCACGGTGATGTGCGATCCTGAGACAAGGGCTGTCATCATGGAGACTTACGGCTCGGGGAATGCCCCTACGAAGCAGTGGTTCCTCGACATTATCCGGGAGTCTTGCGAGAGCGGGAAGGCGGTGGTGAATGTGACCCAATGCCAGGCCGGAACGGTCAACATGAACCTTTATGCGACGGGAAAATCGCTGAAGAATGCCGGCGTCCTGAACGGATATGACTGTACCACTGAGAGTTGTCTCGCGAAGCTTTTCTATCTCATGGGAAAGAGCTCTGACAACGAGTGGGTTAAGGGGATGATGGAGCGGAATCTGAAGGGTGAAATATCCCGATAGATTTTGCAGAATGATAATATTTTGCTAAATTGCACCGCATTTTGCAACGATAAAATTAAAACTTTAATAACATTATTAATTATTTCAAACACTCAACAATTATGAAAAAGTTTTTCATGATTCTCGCAGCATTTAGCGTCCTCGCTATTTCTGCTAACAACATCTACGCTCAGGACGAGGCTGCCGCTCCAGCACAGGAAGAGGCTGTAGCTCCTGCAGCAGAGGAAGTTTCTGCTCCGGCAGCTGCCGCTGACGAGACCCCTCTCAACCAGGCACTCAAGACCAAGTTCATCGAGGGTGGTGCAGGCTTCATGTCTCTCATCATTCTCTGCCTTGTGATCGGTCTTGCTCTCTGCATCGAGCGTATCCTTTATCTCACATTCGCAAAAACTAATACCCAGAAGCTTCTCGCAAATGTAGAGGCTGCTCTCGCTGAGGGTGGTATCGAGAAGGCTAAAGAGGTATGCCGCAATACCCGCGGTCCGGTAGCAAGCATCTTCTACCAGGGACTTCTCCGCTACGATCAGGGTGTAGATACAGTTGAAAAGACTATCGTATCTTACGGTTCAGTTCAGATGAGCAACATGGAAAGCGGTCTTTCTTGGATCTCTCTCTTCATCGCCATCGCTCCGTCTCTCGGATTCCTTGGTACCGTTATCGGTATGATCAAGGCCTTCGATGATATCCAGAAGGCAGGTGATATTTCTCCAAACGTTGTCGCTGGAGGTATGAAGGTGGCCCTCATCACTACCGTAGGTGGTTTGATCGTTGCCATGATTCTCCAGGTGTTCTACAACTACATCCTTGCGAAGATCGAGTCTCTTACCATCGATATGGAAGATTCTTCTATCTCCCTCGTTGATATGATCACCAAATACAACAAGAAATAATCATCTTTTCAATCTTTGACAGAATGAAAAATTATAACAAGATATTCAAATGGATCATGCTGGCGATTTCCATTGTCGCTATCGGTCTGCTCGTATGGGGCACCATCGTAGGTTTCCCTGCAAGGCCTGATCTTGACAATGGCACCGTTGACCCTCTCCTTAACTGGACTTACGTAGTTGTGGGCATCGCGCTCTTCTGCGTAATCGTGGTCAGCACCGTCGTATCAGCCATGAATAATCCGAAGAGTCTTGTAAAGTTGGGAATCATTCTCGCAGCCATCGCAGCAGTATGCTTCGTAGTATATCTCCTGTCCCCTGGCAAAGAGGCTCTCAACCTTACTGTAGATATGCCATCTCCAACGGCTCTTAAACTTACTGACACAGTTCTGAACCTCACATATCTTACCGGAGCGCTCGCTATCGCAGCTATCATCTTCGGAGAGATCTGGAGAGCAGTTCGTAAATAATTTGCTCTATGGGAAAGAAAACACCGTCGATTAATTCAAGCTCAACTGCGGATATAGCATTCCTCCTGCTCTGCTACTTCCTCATGACTACAACCATGGGATCTCAGACAGGTTTGAGCCGTCGTCTTCCGCAGATGCCTGATCCAAATCAGAAACAAGAGGATATCAAGATCAATGCACGTAACATCGTCATTGTCAAGATCAACTCTTCTGACAGACTTCTCGCCGGATCTGAACCTATAGACATCAGTCAGCTTAAAGACAAGATCAAGGAATTCCTTACCAACCCTGCAGAGGATCCAAGCCTTCCTGAAAAGGAGGTCAAGAACATCGAGGGCTACGGACCATACGCCGTTTCAAAGGGAGTTATCTCTCTCCAGAACGACCGTGGTACCAGCTATCGTGCTTACATCGCAGTTCAGAACGAGCTTGTAAAGGCCGTCAACGAACTTCGTGACGATTTCTCTTACAGGACATATGGCAAGGCTTTCGATAAACTTAACGAGGAGCAGCAGACCGTTGTAAAGGCTGCCATTCCTCAGAACATCTCCGAGGCCGAGCCTAAGGATGTATCCAAAAGATAAATAGGAGGAAAGAATTATGTCTAAATTCGGTGGAAACAAAAAGAAAGAGGTTCCTGCACTTTCACAGGGCTCTATCTCCGATATCGTGTTCATGCTCCTGTTCTTCTTCATGGTTACTACCCAGATGCGTGACCAGGAGAATAAGGTTGTCGTTAAGCTTCCAGAGGCTTCCGAGGTTGTAAAACTTGAAAGGAAAGACCTTTCCTCATACATCAATATCGGTCCTCCTACTCGCCAGTTCCAGGCTAAGTACGGTACCGAGGCACGTATCCAGCTCAACGATTCATTCAAGGAGACAAGTGATATCCGCGACTTTATCGCAGCTGAGCGTGAGGCTTTGAGCGAAGGCGACCGTCCTCTCATGACTACAGTCATCAAGGGTGACAGCGATGTCAGAATGGGTATTATCACTGATATTAAGCAGGAGCTGAGACGTTGCTCTGCGCTTAAGATCATGTACCAGGCAAGAAAAGCTGACTAATTCAGCTCTCTATACTTAGAAAAAGCGACCCTCCCGGGCCGCTTTTTTTATTTCTCCTTCCTCCGTTCCCTTACTCCAATCCCTTCCTGTCCCCGTCCGCTCATCAGCTCAGAATCTTCGATGAAGGCTTACAATTATGGTCCAGCCAAACCACCTCCCATCAAACCGCCGCCGGTCTGCCTGAAAATCGCAGACCTCCGGCACCGCAGCCGGAATATACGCTCTCCGGCTGCTACAGATCGGGCGCTGCGGCGTGCTCTGGCCCTGAATGCCGGAGCGAGCCGCCGGCGAGCGGAGTCCCCCGGCCCCCTGCGGCAGCAGGTCAGCGACCGAGCACGGGCGGCTAAGCCGGGCGGGGAGAGGGACTACTGGGCGATGAACTGGTAGACGATGTCGCCAAGCTGGCGGGCAGGGGCCTTTGGAGATGACGAGAATTTGGAGAGGCGGGCAGCACGCACGGCAAACTCACGGAGGCATTTGTCCGGAGAGCTGACATCGTCCTGGACCTTGGCCGAAATAACATTGCCGGCATTGTCCACAACAATGATGACCGTCACCATGCCACCGCCATAGCAGCGGTAAGCAGGAATAGGCAGCTTGCTGGCCTTACGCCCCTCAAGAGAATACGAGACCACCGACGGTCCCGAATACTCAGCCGCAGGCTTCTTCTCAGGAACAGCAGGAGAAGCAGGCTTCACAGCAGCATAATCCTCATCAGGCTCATCCAGATGGACACCATCCCGAAGTTCCTTGGCAAGACGCTCAGCATCCTTGTAGAGCTGCTCCGCATCAGTGCCGCGGTCATCCTTGAGCTGCCCACGGTCAGTAGCGACATTGCGGAAAGAAACGCCGGACTCCCCTGCTATGAGTTCATCGATACGTCGGCTGATCTCATCGGAAAATTCCTCCTTTGCCTTCTCGGCCCGGTCCTTCTCAGCCATCCGCTCGAGAGCCTCCTCCCTGGTGAAATCCAAGACAAAAGAATTCTCCTCCTTGAGCACAGCGCCAATCCGGAACAGCAGCAAAACGATTATCACCGTGAGATGGACAATCACGGTGATATACAATCCTGCCTTATCTTCGCCGGAAAGACACTTCATAGGCTATTTCTTTTTGGTCTTGTCAGACATAGCTGTCTCTATCGTAGTAGAGATCATATCGATAGCAACCTTGTTGTGGCCGCCCTGAGGAACTATGATATCGGCAAAGCGCTTGCTTGGCTCGATAAACTGGAGATGCATCGGCTTGACTGTCTCCGTATAATGCTGGATAGCAGTGTCGATGTTACGGCCACGCTCGGCAATGTCACGGAGAATGATTCTCATGAGCCTGTCATCATCGTCGGCATCGACGAAAATCTTTATGTTCATCTGGTCGCGGAGCTCCTTGCATGTGAAGATCAGGATACCTTCGACGATGATGACGTCCGCAGGCTCCACGGTGACAGTCTCAGTCTTAGAACGAGAACAGGTGATATAGGAATAAACCGGCTGCTCGATAGTCTTTCCCTGCTTGAGCTCACGGATCTGCTGGCAAAGCAACTTCCAGTCAATAGCCTCAGGATGGTCGAAGTTGATCTTCTGCCTCTCCTCCATAGGAAGATGGCTTGAGTCCTTGTAATAGGAATCCTGAGGGATGACCACTACCCTGCCGTTCAACTGGTTAGTGATTGCCTTGACGACAGTAGTCTTGCCCGATCCCGAGCCGCCTGCTATACCGATTACCAACATATATGTTCTGATTAAAACTCTGCGTTCTTAGGGGTTCTCGGGAATGGAATCACGTCCCTGATGTTGCTCATGCCGGTAACGAAGAGAAGCAGTCTCTCGAAACCAAGGCCGAAGCCGCTGTGAGGCACAGTACCGAACCTTCTGGTATCGATGTACCATTCGAGATTCTTCCTGCTCATGCCCAGCTCGTCAATACGCGTCTCAAGCTTCTCGAGGGAGGCCTCACGCTCTGAGCCGCCGATGATCTCACCGATCTTAGGGAAGAGCACATCCATTCCACGCACTGTCTTTCCATCCTCGTTCTGCTTCATGTAGAAAGCCTTGATATCCTTAGGGAAATCGATGAGGATAACCGGCTTGCCAAAGTACTTCTCTACGAGATAGCGCTCATGCTCGCTCTGGAAATCAGTGCCCCAGTGCACAGGATACTCGAACTGCTGACCTTCGCTGACAGCCTTCTCGAGAATCTCGACTGCCTGGGTATATGTAACTTTTTCAAAAGCGATGCCAAGCACGCTCCTGAGTCTCTCGATGAGACCGTCATCATATTTGTCATTGAGGAACTGCAGGTCGTCCATGCAATTGTCGAGGGCATACTGGACGAGATACTTCACGAACTCCTCGGCGAGGGCCATGTCATCGTTGATATCATAGAATGCCATCTCAGGCTCGATCATCCAGAACTCAGCCAGGTGGCGAGGAGTATTGGAATTCTCGGCACGGAAGGTCGGACCGAAAGTATAGATCTCGCCGACTGCAGTAGCGCCAAGTTCGCCCTCAAGCTGGCCGCTCACGGTAAGGCTGGTCTTCTTGCCGAAGAAGTCCTTGCTGAAATCGACCTTGCCCTTATGCATAGGGACATTGGCGAGGTCCATGGTAGTAACCTGGAACATGTCGCCTGCACCCTCTGCGTCAGACTCGGTGATGAGCGGAGTATGAAGATAGACGAAGCCCTTGTCGTTGAAGAACTTATGGATAGCGAAAGCCATCGCGTGCCTGATACGGAGGACTGCACCGAAAGTGTTGGTGCGGAGCCTCATATGGGCAACAGAACGGAGGTACTCGAGGGAAGTATCCTTCTTCTGGAGAGGGAAACGCATAGGATCGCACTCGCCGTAGATCTCGATCTCCGTAGCCTGGATCTCAACGGCCTGACCGCTTCCGACCGACTCCACGAGATTACCGGTCACGGCAAGGCTGGCTCCGGTAGAGATCCTCTTGAAGAGTTCCTCATCAAAAAGACTTGCGTCAGCGACTACCTGTATGTTGTTGATCGTAGATCCATCGTTCAAGGCTATGAACTTAACCTGCTTGTTTCCTCTCTTGGTCCTCACCCAACCTTTGGCAAGGACTTTCTGACCTGGCTGGCTCTTCAGCAGGTCTTTTACCTTCGTTCTGGCTAATTTCTCCATAGAATTAATTATATATCACGCAAAGATACAAAAACTGCCGTTATTATCGCCAACTTATGACAACTAAAATTCCGAATTATATATGTTTCGGCGATATTATCATCATTGTTAGCGTCTCATATTTGCGTAAATAGTTTTTGTTTATATATTTGCAATTAGTAGTTAACACTTTAATGCCTAATGGAAAAAGTAGCTAAAGAGAATTACTTCACGCCGGAAACCGAGGTGGTGGAGTTGCAAACCGAGGGTACAATAACTGCTCTGAGCGATTACTGGTCCGAGCCACTCGACTAAAAAGCACGATAAAAGACAGCGGAACAGCTGTCTTATTTTGTCTGTAATTCCGACCTTAAGGGAGCCTGCAACCAATTACTTGATAACTTCCAGGTATTCGAGGGGAACGTAGGTGGAGGCGACTGAAAGGAGTTCTGGGAGTTCGACGAGGATGCGGCGGGATTTCTTGATCCTGACCACTGAGCCTTCGACTCCGGCGAGAGGTCCGAAGCAAACGCGGACACGCACTCCGCTCTTCAGTTTGACATCCATGTCCGAGATGAACACTGCATCGTCGGCTGAAGCCTCGCAAACGCGGATGAAATCCTCCATCTGGCGTTCAGGTACAGTCAGCGGCTTTCTGGTGATACGATCCCATATGAACCTGCTGACAGTAGTCTCGCCCTCGGAGAGAATATATTCGTAGATAGTCTGCTGGTCCGAATATACAAAAAGCAGGTTATTGACAGCCGGCACGCTCTTCTTCACTACCTTGCCGTCCTTCTCCACGCGGATTGTCTTCATGGGTACGAAAACGCGGATTCCAAGGGCCTGCAGTGCCTTCTGCACCTTCAGTTCCCGAGAATACGTAACCCTCAGCACATGCCACTTTTCCCCGCTATCTTCCATCGTACATCTCCTTGTAATACTTCTGATAATCGCCGGACACGACATGGTCCAGCCAGTCCTGGTTGTCCAGATACCATTTCACGGTCTTCTCAAGCCCCTCCTCGAACTGGAGAGAAGGTTTCCAGCCCAGCTCCTTCGAGAGCTTGGTCGCATCGATGGCATAGCGCAGGTCATGACCGGCCCTGTCCGTAACATGCTGGATGAGGTTCATGTCCTCCCCTTCCGCCCTGCCGAGAAGACGGTCCGTAACCTTGATCAGAGCCTTGATGAGATCGATGTTCTTCCATTCGTTGAAGCCGCCAATGTTGTATGTCTCGCCCGGCGTCCCTTTATGGAAGATCGTGTCGATTGCGCGGGCATGATCCTCGACATACAGCCAGTCGCGGACATTCTCGCCGGCCCCGTAGACAGGCAGCGGCCTCCTATTGCGGATATTATTGATAAACAAAGGAATAAGCTTCTCCGGGAACTGATAAGGCCCGTAGTTGTTCGAGCAGTTCGATATGACCACCGGAAGGCCGTATGTATCGTGGAAAGCCCTTACGAAATGGTCGCTGGAGGCTTTCGAAGCCGAATACGGGCTGTGCGGATTGTATGGGGTCTTCTCAGTGAAAAGCGTCCCGTCAAACGACAGAGCGCCGTAGACTTCGTCCGTGGAGACATGATAGAAAAGGACATCTCTGGAATCGTCATCCCAGTATTCCTTCGCAGCCTGCAGCAAAGTCAGCGTACCGAGCACATTGGTCCTGGCAAACAGGAAAGGGTCCTTGATGGACCTGTCCACATGAGACTCGGCGGCAAGATGGATTATTCCGGTGACATCATACCGATGCATCAGGTCCCGGACTGCATCCACGTCGCAGATATCGACCTTCTCGAAAACATAGTTCGGGCGGTCTGCGACATCCCTCAGATTCTCCAGGTTGCCGGCATAAGTCAGCTTATCGACGTTTATGATCCGATAATCCGGATATTTGTTCACGAACAGGCGTACCACATGGCTGCCGATGAATCCGGCTCCTCCTGTTATGATTATACTGCGGCTGTAATTCATAATTCTGAAAGTTTTGGGTTCCTGCGATCCTTATCGGACAACTTCACCGATTCTGACGGAAGCTGCCAGTCGATCCCGAGCGCAGGATCGTCCCAGGCGATTCCGCCCTCCGCCTCCGGACAATAGAAATTGTCGCATTTGTACTGGAACACGGCCGTCTCCGAGAGCACGCTGAATCCATGGGCGAAGCCCCTCGGAATAAAGAGCATGCGGTGGTTCTCCCCAGTCAGCTCGACCGAGAAATGTCGTCCGAATGTCGGAGAACCCGGCCTGATATCCACGGCGACATCCAGGACGCGGCCGCTGATGACGCGGACGAGCTTGGCCTGGGCATGGTCCCCTTTCTGGAAATGAAGGCCCCTGACCACCCCGTAGCCGGACTTGCTCTCATTGTCCTGCACGAAGGTGACATGTGTTCCGACGGCCTCGTCGAAGTCCTTCTGGTTGAAGGCCTCGAAGAAATATCCCCTGGTATCTCCGAAGATCACAGGCTCCAGGACGAGCAGTCCCGGTATATCTGTCTTGATTGCTTTCATCTTTCCTAAATTGATCCGTCAGCCAGCTTGAGGAGATAGCGTCCGTACTGGTTCTTGGCCATAGGAGCGGCAAGCTCGCGCAGCTTCCCGGCGGAAATCCAGCCGTTGGCGAATGCAATCGCCTCCAGACAGGCCACCTTGACGCCCTGCCTCTTCTCGATCACCTCGATATAGTTGGAAGCCTCTGAGAGAGAATCATGGGTGCCGGTATCAAGCCAGGCAAAACCCAGGCCGAGAGGACTGACTTTCAGCCTTCCCTGGGAAAGATAATTCTGGTTGACGGAGGTTATCTCCAGTTCGCCGCGGGCCGACGGCTTGACGGCCTTGGCTATCTTGACTACATCGTTCGGATATAGATACAGGCCCACCACTGCGTAATTTGACTTAGGCTTGGCTGGCTTTTCTTCGATACTGATACATTTGCCGGAGGCATCGAATTCGGCGACACCGTATCTCTCCGGATCACTGACCCTGTAGCCGAACACTGTCGCACGGTCGGCGTCGGCATCGGCAATCGCCTTGGCCATCATGGAATCGAGTCCGTTGCCATGGAAGATATTGTCTCCGAGCACGAGGCAGACGCTGTCGTCTCCGATGAACTCTTCTCCGATTATGAAGGCCTGTGCAAGGCCGTCCGGGGATGGCTGGACGGCATATGTGAAGCTGACTCCGAAGTCGGAGCCGTCACCGAGAAGCCTGCGGAATGCCGGCTGGTCCTCAGGTGTCGAAATGATCAGAATATCCCTGATCCCGGCCTGCATGAGAACGGAAAGAGGGTAATATATCATCGGTTTGTCAAAGACCGGAAGCAACTGCTTGCTGACTCCTTTAGTTACCGGATAGAGGCGTGTACCGCTGCCGCCGGCGAGAACGATTCCTTTCATAGTCTGTCTATACATTTAAGCAAAGAGTCTTTCCAATACGGGATTTCCACCCCGAAGGTACGGCGCACCTTGCCCTTGTCCATGAGCGAGAAATGCGGGCGCGCAGCCTTGGTCGGATATTCCGAAGAAAGACACGGGGTGATTGAACCTCCGAGCTTTGATATTTCTTTTATGGCCATTGCAAAATCATACCATGACACTGCGCCTTCGTCGGTGAAATGGTATACTCCCGTCTTGTCGAGCTGCCGCTCAGTGATTATGCGGCAGAGCAGGGTTGCAAGGTCCAGGGCGTATGTAGGAGAGCCTATCTGGTCATAAACGACTTTCAGGTCACGGCCGCCCTGCAGCAGTTCCCTCATCGTCTTGACGAAGTTCTTTCCATATGGAGAATAGAGCCACGCCGTCCTGAAGATCATGTAGCGGCAGCCCGATTCCTTGATCGCGCCTTCTCCGGCCAGCTTGGTCACGCCGTAGGCTCCGAGCGGGTCGGGTGCATCGTCCTCGGAATAAGGGACGCTCTTTTCGCCGTTGAAGATATAGTCCGTGGAAATATGGATAAGAAGCGCGCCTGTCTCCGCTGCTACAGCTGCGAGATTTTCCGGGGCCTTATGGTTAAGGAGGTCTGCCATCTCAAGGTCTTCCTCGGCTTTCTCCACGTTGGTATATGCTGCGCAGTTGATTATCACATCGACAGACTCGGATTCGCAGACAATCTTGAGGGCGCCCCTGTTGGTGATGTCGAGAAACAGGGTATCGGCTCCCGGTACCTGGCTGACGTCCGAGAATATGTACCGGTCATCGCTTCCGCGGGTGACATTCCTGAGTTCAGTCCCAAGCTGACCGTTGGCTCCTGTGACCAAAATATTCATAGTCCATGGATTATATGACACACTTTCACAAAAATAACCCGAAAATTTCAGTTTCCCAAAAGGAAACATTATTTTTGTAGAAGATATGGACAAAAGACCTGTAATATTTTTATACACCGATGGAGCCGCAAGCGGCAATCCGGGGCCTGGAGGCTATGGCGTGGTGCTGAAATGCGCCGGCCACGAGAAGGAAATGAGCGGAGGATTCGCCCTGACCACCAACAACAGGATGGAGCTGCTGGCCGTAATAGTTGGTCTTGAAGCCATAAAATGGGATCGCGCGGACGTTGAAGTCTGGAGCGACTCTTCCTATGTCGTGAAAGCCCTGAACGAGGGCTGGCTGGCCAACTGGGAAAGGAAGGGTTTCGCGAAAGTAAAGAATCCCGACCTGTGGATGAGGTTCATCCAGGTGTACCGCCGGCACAACGTGACCTTCCACTGGCTGAAGGGTCATGCCGGACACCCTGAGAACGAGCGCTGCGACAGGCTCGCAGTGGAGGCCTACAAGAAGCAGGACCTGCCGCACGATACCGGTTACGAAGAATCTAAAAGCACTCTATATGAACAATAAAAGACTCGTCGTCGGAATCACTCAGGGTGACGGCAACGGAATAGGATACGAAGTAATTATCAAGGCTCTCGCTGATGCGAGGACGCTGGAGTCCTTCACTCCGGTGATTTACGGTTCTTCAAAGATTTTCGGCTTCTACAGAAAGCTGATGCATAACATCGACCAGCTCGACACCTATGTGATCAGCTCTGCAAAGGACGCCAAGCCAAAGAAGATCAATATCGTCAACTGCCTGCCGGACAACGTTTTCGTAGAGCCGGGACAGTCTACTCCGGAATCCGCAAAGTGTGCCATCAAGTCTCTCGAGTGCGCAATCGAAGACATCCGCAAAGGTGACATAGACGTGCTTGTCACAGCTCCGATCAACAAGAGGGCCATGGCTGCCGAAGGTTTCGGCTATGCCGGCCATACCGAATATCTCCAGAACCAGTTTGGAGTCAAGGACCATACGATGATCATGGTCAGCGACCGAATCAAGGTGGGAGTGGTCACCGGCCATATTCCGCTCAAGGACGTGGCATCCAGCCTCACCACCGAGAAGATTCTCAGCAAGCTCCGCCTGATGAAGGCATCCCTGCAGAGAGACTTCAACATCGACCGTCCAAAGATAGCCGTGCTTGGCCTGAACCCGCACTGCGGAGACGGCGGCCTGCTCGGAGACGAGGAGCAGAAGATTATTCTTCCGGCAGTAAAGGCTGCGAACGACGAGGACATACTTGCCTTCGGTCCATATTCTCCTGACGGATTCTTCGGACTCGGCCACTACAGCCGTTTCGATGCCACTCTCGCGATGTACCATGACCAGGGACTCGCCCCGTTCAAGGCGCTCGCCTTCGAGGACGGAGTCAACTTCACCGCCGGACTTCCTATCGTCAGGACTTCTCCTGACCATGGAACGGCATACGAGATGGCCGGACGCGACGAGGCGGATCCTCGTTCCATGAAATCGGCGATCTACACTGCCATCGACATCTACCGCAGCAGGGAGGAGTACGACGCCCTGCAGGCAGGCAAGATGATAGAGAAGCCTTCTGCAGAGGAGAAGCCACGCAACGGAAAGCCTCAGATAGCATAATCTGAAATGGAAAAATACCTCGATTCAGATATCCAGTTCCTGCCGGGAGTGGGGCCGAAAAGAGCCGCACTGCTGAAGCGCGAACTGGAAATCGCCACGATCGGGGACCTGATACGTTTCTATCCGTTCAGGTATATAGACCGGAGCACCATCCAGACTATCAGCTCGATAGTCTCGGAGAGCGCATACGTCCAGATACAGGCCGAGGTCAAGACCAGCAATTTCACAGGCAAGCGCCTGAGCGTCATCGTCTCCGACGGAACCGGCGACCTTGAGCTTGTCTTCTTCAAGGGAGTCAAGTACAATGCCGAAAGGCTGCAGCCAGGCAAGACATTCGTGTTCTTCGGGAAGCCTACCCTCTTCAACGGACGTTACAACATGGTCCATCCGGAGATAGACAACGCCGACCCGGACAAGCCGGGAGTGGCCGGAGCGTCAATGGTCATGACAGGAGTCTATACCTCCACCGAGAAACTGAAGACCTCCGGGATCACCGGCAGGGTGATGAACAAGCTGATGGCCAACGCCATCCGGCTGGCCCTGCCTGAAGTAGAGGAGACTCTTCCGGATTACATAATCAAAGAAAAAGGGCTCGCAGGGCTCCAGTATGCTCTTAAGAACATCCACTTCCCTGCCGATGCCTATGCCCTGAAGAAAGCCGAATACAGGCTGAAGTTCGAGGAACTTTTCTTCCTCCAGCTTTCCCTGCTGAAGCAGAAATTCATTCGCAGCCGCAACGAAATAGGCATACGCATGCCGATGGTCGGGGATGCATTCAACAAATGCTATGAGGCCCTGCCGTATGAACTCACCGGAGCCCAGAAACGGGTGATCAAGGAAATCCGCTCGGACATGATGAGCGGCCGGCAGATGAACCGCCTGCTCCAGGGAGACGTGGGATCGGGCAAGACCATGGTCGCCGTGCTGTCCGCGCTGATCGCGGTCGGAAACGGCTACCAGGCCTGCATAATGGCCCCTACCGAAGTGCTGGCGCAACAGCATTTCGCCAACATATCAAAATATCTCGCCCCGACGGGAGTCAAGGTCGCCCTGCTCACAGGCAGCACCAAGACTTCATCGAGGAAAGAAATACATGCCGGCCTGCAGGACGGCAGCATAGGAATCATAGTGGGCACCCATGCCCTGATAGAGGATACGGTGGTGTTCAAGAACCTTGGACTGGCGATAGTGGACGAGCAGCATCGCTTCGGCGTGGACCAGAGGGCAAAGCTCTGGGGAAAGACTGTCGGAGGAGTGCCGCCGCATGTACTTGTGATGACTGCGACTCCGATTCCAAGGACTCTGGCAATGACCCTGTATGGAGACCTCGATGTTTCCGTGATAGACGAGATGCCTCCAGGCAGGAAACCGGTCCAGACCATGCAGATTACCGAAGGCAAGAGAGCCGCGCTGTGGAGGTTCATGAAGGACCAGATAGCGCTGGGAAGACAGGTTTTCGTGGTCTATCCGCTGATTTTCGAGAGCGAGAAGGTGGACTACCAGAACCTCGAGAATGGATATGAGACCATAATGAACGCATTCCCGTTCCCGCCATACAAGGCGGCCATCGTGCATGGACGGCAGACCAATGAGGAGAAGAATTTCAACATGTCCGCATTCGCCGCAGGAAGGGCCCATATACTGGTTTCGACTACCGTGATCGAAGTCGGCGTCGATGTGCCTAACGCCTCCGTGATGGTCATCGAGAGCGCCGAGAGATTCGGACTCAGCCAGCTCCACCAGCTGCGCGGACGCGTGGGCAGAGGAAGCGACAAGTCATACTGCATCCTGGTCAAGGGCCAGAAGGTCAGCAAGGAGTCCCAGAAGCGACTGGACCTGCTCTGCGAGACAGAGGACGGCTTCGTGCTGGCTGAGGAGGACATGAAGATGAGAGGTCCGGGAGACCTCGAAGGGACGCAGCAGAGCGGACTTCCGGTGAGCCTGAACATTGCTTCGCTGGCCAAGGACGGACAGCTGCTTACCGATGCCAGGAACTATGCGATGCATATTCTGGAAAAGGATCCGGCCCTGGAGACCGTGGCCAACATGCCTCTGCTCCAGGAGCTCAGGAAAGGAAAGTACAACATAAACGACTATAGCAAGATCAGCTGATCCATGGTTTCGGAACTTCTCAACAAGTATATCTGGCTGGTGCAGACCTTCCTCAACGCCGGGGAAAGAGGTCTGGACCTGGGAGAAGTCCAGTCTCGCTGGGAGAGACGCTGGGGCGAAGAGTATTCCAGAAGGACCTTCTGCAACCACCGGGAAGCGATTGCGGAAGTATTCGGCATTGAGATCGAATGCAACCGCAGTGACAACCGGTATTTCATCCGTTACGGAGAGGATGTCTCGGACTCCAGGGCCGATGCTGCATGGCTGATAAATACGTTTACGGTCAACAGCCTGCTGACTCTCGGACAGGAGAGGCTGTCGGGCAGGGTTTCTGTCCAGAACATCCCGTCCGGCCAGAGATGGCTGACGGTGATTATGGAGGCCATGACCGAAGACCGGGTGCTGAAGCTCGAATACCGGAAGTACCAGAGCCATGATTCCGAAATCCTGCATGTGAGTCCATATGCGGTCAAGGAGTTCGAGAGGCGCTGGTATCTGGCTGGCTGGTGCCGGGAGAGGGACGGGCTGAGAGTCTATGGACTGGACAGGATAGTGGGACTGGAAGCAACCGGAGAGAGTTTCGTAATGCCGGAGGATTTCGATGTCGATGAGATGTTCTCGAAGAGTTATGGAATATATCTGCCCGGAGACAAGCCGGCCGAGGAAGTAGTGTTCCGCGCCACCGAGAGGGAGGCGGCGTTCCTGGAGGACCTGCCGCTGCACCACAGCCAGGCAAGGAAAGGCCCGGAGATGGCCACGAAGGAGTTCCCCGCCGTGTTCGGGATGAAGGTCGTGCCGAACGTGGACTTGGTGATGGATTTCTGCAGGCTTGCTGGAAGGGTGGAGGTGCTGGAGCCGAAGTGGCTCAGGGACGAGGTCGCCGGGGAGCTGGAAAAAGCGATGAAAATATATAAATGACACAATATGGTAAAGATTGAAAAGATTGTGGCTTCGGCCATGGTAATGATTGGAATTATGGGGTGTAATGTTCAGAAAGAAGAGGCCGGGGCCTCATACATAGGACCGTCCGACATCAAAGTCGAGGACGGAAGGCTGACTCCGGAGGTGATGCTGTCCCTGGGCAGGCTTTCGGATCCGCAGCTGTCTCCTGACGGCAAGACTATCCTCTATGGAGTAAGCTATACTTCCATCGCGGAGAACCGCAGCTGCAGGAACATATTCATCTGCAACACAGACGGCACCGGAAAGGTGCAGCTCACGAAAGACGGGCAGAGCATCTCTGCAGCCCGCTGGTCCAAGGATGGCAATGCAATATATTTCCTCCAGGGCGGACAGCTCTACAAGGCTGCATATGCAAATGGCAAGTTCGGCGGAAGGACCAAGCTTTCGGATGTTGCCGAAGGCATCAGCGACTATGCGCTCTCTCCTGACAACAGCCAGGTTATCTATGTAAGCACAGTTCCTTCTGCAGTGAAGAGCCCTAAGGATTCCGACCCGGGACTCGACAAGGCAAAGGCTTATGTGACCGAGGACCTGATGTACCGTCACTGGGACCATTGGGTTACCGAGCTTCCTCATTCTTATGTAGCCGCTCTCGGCAACGGGACCATCACCAAGGACAACTCCATAGACATCCTCGGCGGTCCTGACGTCAAGTTCGAGCTTCCTCTCGAGCCTTACGGCGGAGCAGAGCAGCTCAGCTGGAGCCCGGACGGAAGATACATCGCATATTCATGCAAGAAACTCGCAGGAAAGCAGTACGCTTTCTCAACCAATACCGATATCTACATCTTCTGCATCCTCACCGGAGAGACCACCAAGGTCACCAACGGAGGCGGATATGACACCGACCCGGTATGGAGCCCTGACGGCAGCCGCATAGCATGGATCAGCATGGAGAGAGACGGATACGAGGCTGACAAGACAAGGCTCATGGTAGCCGAGCTCGAATATGAGGCTGAGGGCGAAGGCCAGACCGGCAATCCTGCAGTCAAGTCCATCCGCGACCTCACCGCCGACTTCAACTACAACGCCGCCGGAGAGGTATGGACCGAGGACGGAAAGTCTCTCTACTTCAATTCTCTCGTAGAGGGTCTGCAGGGCATCTTCAAGGTTGACACCGAGTCTGCAGAAATCGAGAGGCTCACTCCTCCGGACGCATGGTTCGACTTCAACTCTCCGTTCGGAGTCCTCGAAGACGGCACTCTCCTGGCTTCATACTGCAGCATGGACTTCCCTAACGAGCTCGTCGCCGTCAAGGACATGAAGTTCTCTTCCATCACTGACGAGAACGGCCACATACTCGGCCAGCTCAAGGGACATAAGACCGAAAAGAGGTATGTCAAGACCGTGGACGGCAAGGACATGCTCACATGGGTACTCTTCCCTCCTGAGTTCGACGCCGCAAAGCAGTATCCGGCCATCGAGATCTTCCTCGGCGGTCCTCAGGGCACTCTCAGCCAGGGATGGTCATATCGCTGGAACTACAACCTGATGTGCAACCAGGGCTATATCGTGGTCCTTCCTAACCGACGCGGAACCACCGCATTCGGCCAGGAATGGTGCGAGCAGATCTCCGGAGACTACATCGGCCTCAACATGCAGGATTACATAGCCGCAGGAAAGATGATCAAGGCTGAGCCATACGTCGGCAAGCTCGCCGGCTGCGGAGCTTCCTACGGCGGCTTCTCAGTATATTACATGGCCGGAATCCACGGCGACCTCTATGACTGCTTCATAGCCCACGCCGGAATATTCGACGAGACCTACATGTACTACGAGACCGAGGAGATGTGGTTCCCTAACTTCGATAACGGCGGTCTTTCCGAGTATTCATACACCGAAGGCCAGACGGGTCCTGCCGGAGACGGCGTGACCTTCGGAGGAATGCAGCAGGCCGGCTCCCCATGGAGCTCCGCAGACAAGGCTCGCAGGCATTATTCCAATTCCCCTGCCCTCAACGTGACGAAGTGGCATACCCCGATCCTCTGCATCCACGGCATGATGGATTACCGTATCCCTTACGACCAGGGAATGGCAGCGTTCAACGCAGCCCAGATGATGGGAGTCCCTTCCAAGCTGATCGTCTTCCCGGAGGAGAACCACTGGATCCTCCAGCCGCAGAACGCCCTCTTCTGGCATCGCAGCTACTTCGAGTGGCTTGACCGCTGGTGCAAGCAGTAAACGAAATAAACTTGATACAGGGCGGCCGATCCTTTTGCATTCGCTGAAAAGATCGGTCGCCATTGGTATTTCATGTAATCATTTAGGGAAAGCGTCCTATCGTCAGACTAAAAGGCATGAAACAGGAAGACAATAACGGGACCAAGGACATGGACCTCCTTCTCTCCGAATATTTCCGCGGGGAGCTGGACGGCATCCAGGCTGAGGAAATAGAAAAATGGATACTTTCGGACAGCACGAACGAGGCTGATGCAAAAGTGCATGCATGCATCAACCAGATAGGGGCCGAGCTCAACCCAAGCAATGCGATGAGGATGGAGAACGCCCTTGCCGGAATCCACAGGCAGTCAGAAAGGAGACGCAGGCGCAGGCTGATGGGCAGAATTGGCCGAATAGGCTCATATGCAATGGCTGCAGCCCTGTTCTTCCTTGCCGGACGGTTCTACATGTCCATATTCGACAAGGATGAAAGCATGTGCGAAGTGTCCACTTCTACCGGAGTCACCACTTCCACCAACCTTCCGGACGGCACCCGTGTCTGGCTAAACTCCAACTCAAAGATTACATATCCGCAGCATTTTTCCGGACGCAACAGGACGGTAAAGCTCCAGGGAGAGGCTTTCTTCAAGGTAGCACCCCAGGGATACCACCGCTTCATAGTGGACGCGGACGACGTAAAGATTACCGTAAAAGGTACCGAGTTCAATGTGGAGGCGTATGACAAAGAGAACGACGAGATCCGCACCACCCTGTCCTCCGGAAGCATATTCCTAAGTTACAAGGGACTGGACGGCGTCTTCCGCAACACGGTGGAGGTCAAGCCAGGAGAAGAATACACCTACAGCGCCAGCCGCATGAAACTTATCCGCCGCCAGGTGGACCCTTCCATCACGTCTGCATGGAAAGACGGGAAGATCGTCTTCGACAACACTCCCCTCGCAGACGCACTCCGCAGGATTGAAAACCAGTTCAACGTGGAGTTTCTCGTAAAGAACAGGGAACTGCTAAACAACACATATACAGGCACATTTGAAAACCAGAGGCTGGAGGCTATCCTGAACGCGTTCAGGATGACTTCGAACATCCGTTTCGACATGCAGATCGAGGATGTGGCCAACGGGATGGGAATGTCCGGAAGACAGAAGATACTAGTGCTCTGACACGCACTGTAATAACACTAATACCAACATTAAACCAAACAACTTATGTCAACCATTCTCAGGAAGAGTCTGTTCTCGCTGGTTGTCATGCTGATTTGCGGAGTATCATATGGCCAGAGCCGTATAATATCCGTGCATGCCGACAGACAGCCGGTGGCAAAAGTGCTCAAGGAAATCGAGCGCCAGAGCGGCTACAACTTTTTCTACAGTGACAAATCTATCGACAAGAAACAAATCGTATCGGTAGATGCCACGGAAACGGATCTTATGAGCGTACTCTCGGATATCTTCGGGAAGAGCGGCATCAAGGCCGAAATCGTGGATAAGAACATTATCCTTTCGGCTGCAACTAATCCTGAAAAGGAGCAGCCAGAAAAAAAGCAGGACGGAGTACGTTTCTATGGAAAAGTCCTTGACTCCAAGACTGGCGAGCCGGTGATCGGAGCCTCCATCATGCTTCCGGGCACGAATAACGGAAGCATCTCCGGCATTGACGGCAGCTTTGACATCAAGGTTCCTGCCGGCACCGAGGTGGAAGTATCCTGCATAGGATATGCAACCAAGCGCATCAGGACGGGCAACGGGAATTCTTCCGTAGTGATCACTCTGGATGTCGCCCAGGAGTTCCTCAGCGAATCGGTAGTAGTGGGTTATGGTTCCGTGAAGAAGGCAAACCTTTCCGGGGCAGTGGATCAGGTGACGTCCGAACAGTTCATCAACAGGCCAGTCGCAAACACGACCCAGATGCTGCAGGGCGCCGTCCCGAACTTGAACATCGACCTTGCCGACGGAAAGCCGAATGCCTCCGCATCATATAACATCCGAGGCATCACATCCATCGGAGCAGGCGGAAGCGCCCTCATCCTCATAGACGGAGTCGAAGGCGACCCTGCGATGATCAACCCTAACGATATCGAAAGCGTGTCAGTCCTCAAGGACGCAGCCTCCGCTGCAATATACGGATCCCGAGCCCCTTACGGAGTCGTGCTCATCACCACCAAAAGCGCCGACAAGACCAGGGACCATTTCTCTATCTCATATTCCGGCAACTTCGCCCTCCAGCAGGTGACTGCAAGACCGGACATCGTGGATGACGGATATCTGTATGCCTCCATGTTCCATGAAGCATGGTTCAACCATCGCCACAGCGAGCCTACTGCAATGAACAAGAGCCAGGAGTTCTCATCTGTCTGGCTGGATGAGTTCAAGCAGCGCAAGCTCGACGGCAACACTGCAGAGACCGACGTCAACGCCAACGGAAAATATGTATATTACGGAAACACCAACTACTACGACGCCATCTGGAAAAAACTGGTGACTTCCCAGACCCACAACGTGTCAGCCAGCGGCGGTACTGAAAAGCTCAACTTCTATGTTTCCGGACGTATCTACGACTATGACGGTCTCTTCAAGTTCACGTCCGACACTTACCAGACCATGAACCTCCGCTCGAAGATATCAGCCCAGCTTCTTGACTGGCTCAATCTTTCGGAGAACATTGAATATACATACGACGACTATTTCTACCCGATGGGCTACACCGGAGAGGCAGGAGGCGTCATGGGCCGCGCGATCAGCGACGAAGGCCACCCTTCGGCCCCTATCTTCAACCCTGACGGCACTCTCACAAAGTCGGGAGCATATGCCATCGGCGGTCTCGTGACCGGAAACAACTATATGGACCGTATCACGAAGACTTTCAAGACTACGACTGCCCTCAAGGCCAGGTTCCTAGGCAACAAGCTCCGTTTCAGCGGGGACTACACCTTCAGGAGCCGCGACTACACTGAGAGCAAGAAATCCACTGCGATACCTTACAGCTCCGCCCCGGGCGTCATCTCATATCTCGGCACCCAGGAGACTGGCGAATACATAAAGGAGAGCCTCCAGCTTACCAATTATATCGCAGTCAACGCCTATGGCGAATATGAGGACTACTTCGGCCGCAACTATTTCAAGGCCCTCCTCGGTTACAACTACGAGCAGCAGACATACAAGTCCACATACTCCCAGCGCTACGGACTTCTCAACCCTTATGTGACCAGCATCAACTTCGCTCTCGGCGATGACATGAGCATTTCTGCCGGCGGCGAGAAATGGAGATATGCCGGAGCCTTCTTCCGTTTCAACTACGGCTACGACGACCGCTATCTCCTCGAGGTGAACGGCCGCTATGACGGTTCGTCCAAGTTCCCGACAAACAGCCAGTGGGGTTTCTTCCCATCTGTCTCTGCAGCCTGGAGAGTATCCAAGGAACATTGGTGGAAAGTCAGCCCGGACTATATCTCCAACCTCAAGTTCAGGGTATCCTATGGAGAGCTGGGCAACAGCAACGTATCTTCTTACTCATATCTCGAGAAGTTCAGCCTCTCTACTTTCGGGACAGGAACAGGCTCAAGCGCCAGGTTCCTCGACGGAAAGAGCCTTCTCCGCTACACCAGCTCGCCTTCCCAGATTCCGGACAACATCGGATGGGAGCATTCCCGCACCCTCGACGGCGGTCTGGACCTGGGCATGTTCAAGGGCAAGCTCAACATTACTGCTGATGTATATGCAAGGAAGACTCTGGACATGTACACTGTTGGCCCTACCCTGCCGGACACCTTCGGAGCATCTTCTCCTAAGGGCAACTACGCCGACATGAGCACATATGGATATGAGCTCAGCATCAGCTATAATGACAGCTTCGTGCTCGCAGGAAAGCCTTTCAACTACGGAGTCAAGGCAACCCTCGCCGACTATCATTCCATCATCGACCGCTACAACAATGACTCCCGCAAGCTTTCCGACTACTATGCCGGAATGCGCGTCGGCGAGCTCTGGGGATTCCGCACCAACGGACTCTTCCAGAACCAGGCCCAGATTGATGCCGAGTTCGGAGGAGCTGGATACAAGAACACCTTGATGGAGACTTCCCAGAACAAGGTCACCTACCCTGGCGACATCTGGTTCAGGGACCTCAACGGCAACAACAAGATCGACAAAGGCTCCAATACTGCGGACGACCCGGGCGACATGGAGATCATCGGCAACACTCAGCCGAGATACATCTACTCATTCATGCTCAACGGCTCATGGAGAGGTTTCTCCCTCAGCGCATTCTTCCAGGGTGTCGGAAAACAGGACTGGTTCCCTGGCAACGAATGTCCGTTCTGGGGCCAGTACAACCGTCCTTACAACAACGCCTACAAGTGGATGATCGGCAACTACTGGACAGAGGACAATCCTGACGCCTACCTGCCTCGCTACACCGGATATTACCAGCCATTCTACAAAGGATCCAGCTACCCATGCGACCGTTACCTGCAGAATGTGGCCTATATCCGTCTGAAAAACCTGAACATCGGCTATGACCTCCCTAAGAAATGGATCGAGAAACTGAACCTCAACTCAGTCAATGTCTATTTCTCAGGAGAGAATCTCTGGACATGGTCCCCTCTGTACAAGCGCACGAAGGACTTCGACGTGCTCTCGATCACCCACAAGAGTGACAAAGACCTGAGCGACAGCCGAGGAACCGGTTACAACTATCCGTCCATGAGGACGTTCAGCTTCGGCATAACCATCAACTATTAATGCGGAAGATTATGAGAAACAATATTACAAAACATATCGTCATACTTGCAATCCTTGTTTCCGCCGTCTCATGCGACCTGACGGAAAGGATGCAGGTCCAGGCAGACAAGTCTATGATTTTCGGGACCGAATCCGGTCTGGCTACCTATGCGCGTTCATTCTATGAGCAGCTTCCTTCCCCTGCCAGCGCCGGCTGGGACGAGAGCGGCTTCTGCGATTACGCCGCATGCAAGAGCATGAGCTCTTTCTTCATCAACGGCGCATACAACGTCGAGAGCAGCACCAGCTGGAGCTGGGGAGACCTCCACGACATCAACTATTTCCTCGACGGCCTCAAATCCGAGTACTGCAGCGTGGACGAAGGCGTACGCCAGAACTACGAGGGCATCGCCAGGTGGTTCCGCGCATACTTCTACTACAGCAAGCTCACCAAATATGGAGAAGTCCCATGGATTGACCATTGCCTCCAGAACTATGAGCTCGACTACATGTACAAGGACCGCGACTCAAGGGACGAGATTATCGCCCGGATGATTGAAGACCTCGATTTCGCTTATGACCATATAAAGGCGACCAGCGCCATCGGGGCTTCGACCCTCACGAAGTGGTGCGCCGCCGCGCTCAAGTCTCGCGTCTGCCTGTTCGAGGCTTCCTACAGGAAGTATCATAACCTGACCGGGATGAAATACTCTGCAGACGACCTCTTCAGGGAAGCTGCGGCTGCGGCCAACCTGATCATCAGCTCAGGCAAGTTCTCCCTCAACATGAACGCCGGCAAGGTGGGAGCATACAGGGAGCTGTTCGCCAACGAGGAGCCTAATGCCCAGGAGAGCATACTAGCAGTCTGCTGCAATGCCGAATCGGGCATCTACAGCGAGCAGAACTGGCATTTCAACTCGGCTTCATACGGCAACGGCAACTGCCTCAGCCGCGCATTCGTATATACGTTCCTGTACAGGGACGGTTCCCGTTTCACGGACCAGGCCGACTACTCTTGCATCGAGTTCAAGGATGAGTTCACCAACAGGGACGAGCGACTCGCCCAGATCGTCCGCGGACCGGAATACAAGATGAGCGGAGAGCCTAGAGTCGCCGACATCGCCAACGGAGTAGCCCAGACCGGCTACCATATCATCAAGTTCTCCCTTGACGAGGACCAGTTCGACAACACCAACAAGAACTACAACAGCACTCCGATCATCCGCTACGCCGAGATCCTCCTCAACTATGCCGAGGCCAAGGCAGAGCTTGGAGAACTTTCCGCAGATGAATGGGCTTCGACAATCGGCGCTATCCGCAAACGTGCCGGAATCGAGGACGGCGGAACCCTTCCTACCTCCCTGGACCCATACATGAAAGAAACTTTCTACCCCGGAGTCACCAATCCTGTGATCATGGAGATCCGCAGGGAGAGGGCCATCGAGCTCTTCTTCGAGGGCTTCCGTTTCGACGACCTCCGCCGCTGGGCATGTGGCCGGCTGATCCAGTACCTTCCATGGACCGGAATCCATATCAGCGCCCTCGATACTCCTGTCGATGTCAACGGTGACGGAAAATATGACTATTTCTTCTCCGAGTCCGCCGTTCCGGACAGCCATGAATATAAAGCAATCTGGGTCCAGGTCAACTCCAATCCTGAAGGCCTGTGGGCTGTCGCCAACAGTGTCTCAGGTTATGACCTGGAGCGCAAGACCGTGGACGGAAGGAAGTGGTATGACGACGACCGCCAGTATCTCTATCCTATACCGGGAAAGGTCATCCGCGACTACGCAGCCGAGGGTTATACTCTTTCACAGAATCCAAACTGGGAATAACCATGAAAAAATATTTTATTCTGATTTTATTTGCAGGCTTTCTCCTTCCGCTCGCGTCGTGCGAGCAGGAGGGGGGAAACCTCAAGGTCGTATCCTACAACATCCGCAACAGCAACGCCGTCGATGGCGAGAATGACTGGGAGCTGAGGAAAGAGGCTACTCCTGCCATGCTGGAGGCTGTCGACCCGGACGTCTTCGGCGTGCAGGAAGCCCTTCCTGACCAGGTCGAGTACATCAGCGAGCACTGCCCTGCCTATGCCGGCATCGGCGTAGGCCGCGACGACGGGGTGTCAAAAGGTGAGCATATGAGCATATTCTACAAGAAGGACAAGTTCAAGCTTCTTGACTGGGGCACATACTGGCTCAGCGAGACTCCCGACGTTCCGTCCATCGGGTGGGATGCAAGATGCCGCCGTACGGCCACATGGGCTTTCCTGAAACAGAAAGACAATGGCAGGAAGTTCTATTTCGTCAACACGCATCTTGACCATGTCGGAGAGGAGGCCCGCAGGAAAGGGCTCGCGCTGATAGTGGAAAGAATCGGCGACATGAACAAGCATAACCTGCCTATGGTACTTACCGGAGACTTCAACGTGTTCCCGGATGACAGCTGCCTTACGGAGCTCGACATGATGATGAAGAGCGCCAGGGTTTTCGCGGCTGTCTCCGACACTACCGCATCGTTCAACAACTGGGGCCGGGAAGCGAAGGTAATCGACTACATCTACTACAAAGGCTTCTCCGAGTGCCTCGACTTCAGGGTCGTGACGGAATCGTTTGCGGGCAAGCCTTTCATCTCGGACCATTATCCAATCGTGAGTGAATTCATTTATTGATCAGGACGACCGCCAGTTGTTTCAGCAACTGGCTGCCACCCGGAACAGCGAGGCTTTTGACTTGCTGTTCCGAAGGTGGTACGGTCGTATGATTGCATTTGCATCCCAGTATGTAGGGACATCCGATGCGGAGAACATAGTGCAGGATGTGATGACTTATCTCTGGGAGAATGCGCCGAGAATCAATCTCAAGAATTCCGTATCCACATATCTTTTCACAGCGGTGAAATACCGCTGCCTGACCTTGATCTCGAGAGGTCAGGTGGCCCACAAGGTCCTGAACAGCCTGCGCATGGACTTCATCGAGGAGGTCGCGGCTTTATCCGAGACTGACAGCGTCCTCTATACGGAGATGAGGGCGATATATCTGAAAACGCTGGCTTCCCTTCCGGAAAACCAGCGCGAGGCTTTCAATCTCAGCCGATACGAGGACATGACTTATGACAAGATAGCCATGAAGCAGAACGTATCCGAGAAGACTGTCGAATACCGTATCTCGCAGGCCCTCAAAAGACTCCGCGAAGCCCTTGCCGACTACATTCCGCGATAATGGCTTCGTAGCGATTCCTCCATCAACTCTTTTCATTATAACAAAATGGCCGGTCTCAGTATCAGAGGCCGGCCATTAAATATTTAAGTATCTATCAGTCTATCTGAGCTTGCTTCCTGCCCCAATTGAGGATAGGGAGGAGGAAGGCGATGACGGCAGA
>JAFZTP010000131.1 GCA_017618815.1 Bacteroidales bacterium
AAGGAGCAGGATGAAAGTCGCGTTCCATCCGAAGGACTCTGCGACAGCGCCGAGCACCCAGTTCGCAAGAAGGAAAGTCCCGAAGAAATACCCGAAGAAGCCCGTCAGACCGGCAGCAGTACCCGCCGCATTCTTCGGAGCCAGGTCCAGCGCCTGTACCCCGATAAGCATCACCGGCCCGTAGATGAAGAATCCGATACCGATAAGGCAGACCATCACCACCGTGATATTGTCGATAAACTGCCAGTACAGCAACACAAACACAGCCACAATGGCCATGAATATCATTGTCGGCAGAGCCCTTCGCCCATGGAAGACCTTGTCCGAAAGCCATCCGCATATAATAGTGCCCGGAATAGCCGCGAATTCGTAAGCCGAATATGCCCATCCCATCGCCTTGATGTCTATGCCCTTCTCCGTAAGCAGCGTCGGAGCCCAGTCCAGACAACCGTAGCGCACCATATATACAAAAGCATTAGCCAGGGCGATGAACCAAAGCAGCTTGTTGTTCAGGACATATTTGAAGAAAATCTCCTTCGTGGAAAGCGTCTCCTCCTGCTTCTCCGAATAGTTCTTCGGATAATCATTACGCCACGCCTCGATAGACTGAAGCCCGCACGACTGCGGAGTGTCACGAAGCAACATATAGGCAAGAACGGCCACCAGAAGCGCCACGGCAGCCGGGAAAGCAAACGTCCCGATAAGGAAGTAAAGTTCGGAGTGATTCCCGTAGAACCAGCTTCCGAACCAGATCGCTCCGTACGTGGCCATGATTCCAACCAGGCCGCCGCCTACGTTATGGGCACAATTCCAGATGCTCATCTTGGTCCCGCGCTCTCCAACGGAGAACCAATGCGTCATGACCCGGCCGCATGGAGGCCAGCCCATCCCGTTGAACCAGCCGACCAGCGCATTCAGAACGCCCATCACCAGAATGGCCATAGCCTTGTGCCCGGTGCCGATATACTGGATGGGAACAATCATGAAGCACATGGAGATTGCTGTCAGCACGAGTCCGAGAGGAAGGAACGTCCTGGCATTCGAACGGTCGCTCACGCTGCCCATCAGAAACTTCGAAAGGGCATATGCGGCCGCATTCAGACCAAGGACAAAGCCCAGCTCAGCTTTCTCGAAGCCAAGAGGTGCGAGGAACGGAATGGCCAGAGACAGGTTTTTGCGCACGAGATAGAAACCGGCATAGCCTATGAAAGCTCCCAAAAATACCTGGAGGCGCAATCTCCTGTATTTCGCATCTGCCTCCGGGCCGGTCTCGGCCGGCTTGTACGCCGGCTGTTGCAGGAATCTCAACATTATCTTACTATTTCAATCAGTCTGTCAGGATAATTGGAAATGATAGCCTCGACGCCACAGTCGGCCATGCGCCGGATATCTTCAGGCTCATCGACGGTCCACGGGACGACTCCGATTCCGCGGTCATGGCAATACTTTACGTTCTCCGGAGTGATGACCGTATGTTCAGGACTCCACCACTGAGGCTTGAAACTCAGGTTGCCAAGGATGGCCTCCACGTCGGTCTCATCCTCCTCCGTCAGATATGAAAGAATCAGGTCGGGCCATTTCTCATGCATATACTCGAGGGCGCGGACATCGAAACTCTGGACAATCAGCCTGTCACCAAGATTCTTGGAAAGAAGAACTGAGATACATGCATCACAGAAAGTCTTGTAATCCGGCCACAGCACCCCTTCTCCGTCTCCTTCGACAGATTTGATCTCAATATTGTAGCCCATAGGCTCCAGGCCCTGCTCTTTTGCATATGCCTCCGCGAAATTAATCAGGTCGGAAGCAAGCGGTTTCACCTCGGCGACCTTCTTCTGGTCCGGCCAGCGCGAAACATGCTTGAGCCCTACATCATACTTGACAATGCTGTCGTAAGGCATGGTGTATAGATACTCCTTCGGATCCCCGACCTCGACGGAAGTTCCGTCCGGACGCGTTGAATACCTTGGATGGAAATAATTGTCATGGGAAACGACGACCTTCCCGTCAGATGACAGCTGGAGATCGAACTCAAGGGTGTTCACCTTAAGGTCGATTGCATTTTTCATGGCCGATATGGTGTTCTCCGGCATCAGGCCTGCCCCTCCGCGGTGCGCCTGGACATCTATGAACCTTTTATGGGCACACGAACAAAGCGCCATGACGGCAATGAGGAAATAAACTTTCTTCATACGGTTTAAGCGTTATTAATCAAACAAATATAATAATATTTGCCTAATTAACAACCCTTTTGACCGATGATGCTAGCTGAGAGTAGTCTCGGAGATTATGCAGTCATGCGCATGCGCGAACTCGTCGTACGTGACACGCCCGATCTTGTCAGCAGTGATGATTCCTGACACCGGGTTCTTGATCTCGGTGATGGCCCCGACGATGCTGGCGTTGATGTTGATGCTGTCCTCGAAGGTGCGGTCGCATGCCTCGTCGAATGTGCAATCCTCCAGGATGATACCGTCCATGTAGCACAGCGGCTGCTCTCCGGCGATGTGGCAGCGTACCAGACGCACGTTCTTGGAATGCCAGCCAAGATACTCTCCGTCGAGGACGGAATCATATACGGTGACATTCTCGCACTCCCAAAAAGAATCCTTGGTGACAATCTTCGCATTGTGCACCTCAACATACTTGCAGTACTGGAAAACATACTTCGAATCGCTTTCCAGTCCGTCTACATATATGTTGCTGCTGAACATGAACGGGTAAGTCCCGTCATGCAGCTTCACGTTTTTGAGCTTGAGATTATTTACCCTCCAGAAGGTCTCGTCGGCATCGTTGATGGTTACATTCTCCAACGTCAGACCGTTCATCTCCCTGAAAAACTTCGGACCGTCGATCACGCAGTTTCTCATAATCATATTATTGCTGTACCATATGGCGGAACGGGATCCGGGAGCGAAGTAGCAATCGGTGATCACGCTGCCGTCAACATGCCACAGAGGGTATTTACCATAAAACTTGCATCCAGTGGCTTCTATGTTGGAACAGCACTTGATCCCAGATTCTCCATCCGTGATGATGATATTCTCCAATCGGCTGTCGCTGATTCCGAACAGCGGCCGCTCCCCGCCGAAGGAGGCGTTCTTGATTGTTTTCATAGTTATCTTGCCATTTTGTAGATGTTTTCCATATCGTCAGGTTGAAGTACACGGAATTGTCCTAAAGTGGTTTTTCCGCCGTTGCTGGCCTTCCTGGCCAGTTCGGCAATTTCCCCGTCGGTGATTTCCCTGCCTATGAGCTCATGGATGCTGGTCGGCATCCCGATCCCGGCAAAGAAACGCTCCATGGCCGCGATTCCGCGCAGAGCAGTACCTTCAGGGTCTGTGAAGTCATTCGGAACCCCCATCACATTGATTGCGAATCGCACGAAGCGGCTCAGTCTACATTCTTTCACATATCGTGCCCAAGATGCCCAAAGCGCTGCCAGACCGGCTCCATGGGCCACTCCGAACATGCCGCTGAGCTCATGCTCAAGGTCATGCGTCGCCCAGTCTCCGGTCGTCCCACAACCGGTCAAGTCGTTGTGGGCGAGACTTCCGGCCCACATTATCTGTGCGCGGGCATGGTAGTCCTCCGGATTCTCCAGGACCCTCGGTCCCATGTCCAGGACTGTCCGGATCACCGCTTCAGCGATATTGTCTGTCAGGGTCATATCGTCGTCATGGGAGAAATATCTCTCCATGGTATGCATGATCATGTCCGTAATGCCGCAGGCAGTCTGGAACGGAGGCAGGCTGAATGTCCTGACCGGGTTCATCACTGCGAACTTGGCGCGCAGCAGATATGACCCGCACGAACGCTTCCAACCGCCGTCCTCGTTGGTGATGACGAGGCTGTCGCTCATTTCGCTTCCGGCGGCCGGGATCGTCAGTACGACGCCCAGCGGGAGAGCCGCAGCCGGCTCCGCCTTGCCGGTGAAGAAATCCCACATATCCCCCTCGTAAGGCACTCCGATGGCGATTGCCTTGGCCGAATCGATCACGCTTCCGCCGCCGACCGCAAGTATGAAATCTACTTTCTCCCTGCGGCAGACCTCGATTCCCTCACGTACTTTGGACAGCAGGGGATTAGGCACTACGCCTCCGAGTTCGGTGTAGAACACTCCGGCCTTGTCAAGGCTGTCGCGTACTGCGGCCAGGAGACCGGAACGTTCTGCGCTCTTGCCTCCATAATGAAGAAGTATTCTTTTTCCGTTGTACTTTTTTACGAGCGATCCGATCTCCGATTCGCTGTCTTTGCCGAATACAACCTCGGTCGGGGTATAGTAAGTGAAATCTCTCATTAATACAAATATAATATTTTCTGCGGGAAATTGCATTTTTTTGAATAATATGCAATGCGACTTTTCACGTGACTTATCCTAATGATGTGTTATATTTGAGAGAGGAATTGTACAAAAATGAAACCGTAAACCGATTTATAGCTTCATTTCCCTTGGTAAGA
>JAFZTP010000018.1 GCA_017618815.1 Bacteroidales bacterium
ATCGACATCGAATGGAACGACTACCGCGAGGCTCTTCCTGCTTTCATCACCATGATCTTGATGCCGCTTGCCTACAGCATCTCTGACGGTATCCTTATCGGCGTGATCTCCTACGTAGTGCTCAACGCCGTGACCGGCAAGGCAAAGAAGATTTCCATCACCATGTGGGTTCTTGCCGTGCTGTTCATCTTGAAATACATCCTCATCTAGTTTCAGACGGGATACATACGAAATAGTCCGGGCCTTCCGAAAAGCCCGGACTTTTTTGTGATTACGTCGTAGCTAAAACCGTTATCTCACGTTGAATTTATATCCTAGAGTGATGGAAAGGCAGCGGTTGAGGCCGTCGCATGATTTCTTCATCGTATGCATGAGCCCGAAGTAGTAACGGGCATCCAAGGTTACATTGCGGTACTCGTAAGATATGCCGAATGGTATTCCCATGTCGAAGTTCTTGCAGAAATTCTTCCTGTCTATCTCGGCATGGTATGTAATGTTCGGCATCATTATTTCCTCCATTATGGTTTCTGCAAGCTGGTCATATTCATATGTCGGTTTTATCTTGCTGCTTAACAGAAATCCTGCCTGAAGTCCGGTGCTGATGGCAAAGCCTTTGAAAATATGGATGTTCGCAAGAACCGGAACTGTCAAGTAGTCGTTATTTACAGGCCCGTCCAATGTTCGGAAACTGTTGGCGGCCTTTTCGTAAAACGCCGGATTTATTTCATCCATATATTCTGAGTGTTCGATACTCTTTACGAATCTTTCCCTGATGTATAACTTGGATCCCATCTGGGTGTACGCGGCTCCCACAGAGAGGCCAAGCCATGGCTTGACAATGAATTCTGCTTCAACTCCTTCGGTGTAGCCTGTCTTACTTTTAGTATGACTGGAGTATTTCCAGCCTGATATGTCGGAGATGGTGAGGCCTTTGGAAGGCTTAATGACGATTCTACCCACTCTTTCCTGTGCATTAATCGTCATGCAAATTACTGACATGACTGTAAGTATCAGAGCAATCTTTTTCACGGTTATGATATTTTATTTTGGTCCAACAATTTATTTTACTCTGAACTTATAGCCCAGGGTGATGGAGAGACACCTGTTGTAGACATTAATTTTATTACTCCCTATGTCCGATGAATCCTCGAACGCTTTATTCAAGCCGAAATAATAACGGGCATCCAGTGTGAAGTAATGATATTCGAATGACAGGCCGACAGGAATACCCCAGTCATATTTTTTGCATATGTCTTCAACCGCTAGTTCTCCAAAGTTTATAGACGTGGGATTGTTAAAGTAATGCGCGGTGACGCTGCCATCTGCTTTATAATAGTTCCTTTCGATATTGGCTCCTGATTTCAGAAGAAATCCCGCCTGCACGCCTGTGCCGACAGCTATTCCTTTGCATAGGTAAAACCTCAGGAATAACGGAACGGAAATGTAGCTGCTTTTGACCGAGCCTTCTGATTTTTCGTATTGATAGGAATAGGAGCCGAAACCATATGACGTATTCGAGTCGTCCACGGTATTAAACTTTGCACCCATCTGGATATATGATGCTCCCAGTGAAATACTGAGCCGCGAGCTGATTCCATATTCTGCTTCCAGGCCTTCAGTTATTCCTATCCTGTCGCCAAAGAGCTGGGGACCTTCTGTCAGAATGTATTTAGAGATTGCCATGCCTTGGTATGGCTTGAGAGTAAGTCTTCTGTTTCCATCCTGAGCCATGATTGTCAAGGTGCAGGCGAAAGATATCATTATTGTTATAACAAACTTTTTCACGATTCTGTCGGTTTTAGATTTTTAAAGGATGTCTATCGGCTGCCGAATCTGTAGCCCAGTGTTACGGAAAAACTTCGGTTATACCCCTTTCCCGTTTTCGAGCCCTTCAGAATATTGAACAGGCCGGCGTAATAACGGGCGTCGAGGCATACATTGCGGTATTCCAGAGAGATCCCTGCCGGGATGCCGGCATCGAATTGTTTGGCGAAATATTCTATCTTATAATTCATTGCCTTGCCGTTTTCGTCTGCGAATTCAAAAGAAGAGTTATATGGACTTATCAATGTGTAGTATCCCCGTCTTACATAAAAGCCATTTCCGGATATTATGTCGTCATAGATGGCCCTGCCGGTTATTTTATCGTCTACAAGAATTCCCATCTGGACTCCAGCGCTTATCGCAACCCAGGGATTCAAGTATAGCTTAGCCATGACTGGGATATTTACATAGTCGCACTTGATGGTTCCGTTTCGGGATGAAGCTATCACATTTATGCCTTCTTCTACCAATTGATCGTATCTATAGGTACGATATGGTATTCTGTCTTCTTCGTAGAAAGAGTCCTTTGCCCCCATCTGGGAGTAAGCGACACCATACGTAATGCCTAGAGACGGGCTGATCATATATTCTGCCTCGATTCCGACGGTCAATCCCTTATTCGGTTCAAAATAACATGAATATGGGCTTCCGGTGATAGTTGAAAGAGTGATGCCTGCGTAAGGTTTGAATGAGTAAGCGTTTACCTTATCCTGCGCATTGGCGGCCATTGATGTCATCAGCATGGCGACAAGCAGCATAGCGGTTTTTTTCATGATAAAATAGCATTATGAGTTGTTAGTGTAATTCTATTACAAAGATAGCTAATTTTATCTATATTCAAGGCCTCTTACCGCGACGCCTATGTTGACGGGGAAATGGTCGAACTTTCCCAGGGCAGACCTTCTCATGTAGCTGCTCTTAAGGTGCAGCGAGGCTGTCATATTCTTGGGCTCGTCGACTTCGTCATGGTCCACGACCATGAATGAAACGAAGTACTTGCCGGGCTCGAGCAGCACTGGTTCGTCGGGCTGGAGTTCGAATGTTCGGCTGGTGTCCGATACGGGTATCTCGAAATACTTCGGTTTGTGGAGTATGTTTATGAATTCGTCTCCTTCGATGCGATAGATATTTATCGAAGCGATGCAGCCCGGTATCTGATTGCTGTTTATCGTGAACCTGATTTTCTGTACCAGGAACGGTTTCTTTACGCTTGCCTTCGACCCCATCTCGATTATGCCGTTATTCTTTGGCTGAGCCTGGAATGATAGCAGTCCGTAGTCTCCGAGAATCTTTCTGCCAGGCCGTATCAGGTATTTTTCTTTCGTGTCAGATGCGTTGAATACGGCTGGCTCAAGTTCCTCTGATTCCATTATCATGACTATCTCTGTTTCCGGTCCGGTCACAGGCTGGAGTCCCGTCCTGTATGATACGTGGTGGAACTCCAGCGTGTCAGCCGGCACTTCCAGTTCGAACGTCCCGTCGGCTTTTGAGATGGTTCCGATGTCATATTTCGGAATGCCGACCTGGACATATTCTACCGCATCCCCGAGTTCATTGATTATACGTCCTTTTACCAGGAACTTTTCCATCGGCGCTTCCTGCGCGCGGATGGATGTCGCGGCCAGGATTACGGCCGCGGTTATCAGCAGTTTATTTTTCATTTATCTAATCGTTGTAAATATCTTCTTCTGTTTCAATTCCTTCAGGATCCTCCTGATAGTCCAGTATGTCCCCAGGAGTGCATTCCAGCACCCTGCATATCTTGTTGAGCGTAGAAAATCGTATGGCGCGGCCCTTTCCCGTCTTGAGAAGGGAAAGATTTGTCATCGAGATGCCTATCTTTTCCGAGAGCTCGGAAAGCTTCATGTGCCGCTCCCAAAGCATCTTGTCTAAATTTACCGTTATCATATCGAGAGATTGCTGTCTTTGGCGGCTAGATGGGCCAATTTATATAATCCTGCGAAAAGCAGCACGATGAGCGGAACAAGTATGGAATTGCTGTCTAGCATCAATTCGCTTCTCCCGTTTATCGCTGCGTCGTAGTTTGAGCTTGCAAATGTGAGAAGGCCTGAAATCAGGGCACCCCAGCGTATCAGGCATATGTTTGACTTCGGGAAGATCTCGCCGCTTTTGATGGCCTTGTATGTCCGAGCCAGAAATACCATGCAGAATACATACAGTGTTGTCATGGACAGAACTTTGCCGGCAACGACCGCTATTTGAAAATAGCTGATGCTGGGATTCCATACGATTCTCCTGTCCTCGGGGTAGAACCACAAAACACCAGAAATATGCCATATGTAATATGCAACCGTGATGGTGCTAAGGAGGAATATCGCTATCGAGAGATTCCTGATACTTTTTTGTGTGGAGTTGTTCATGTTTTTTTTGTTTTATTTTGGGACCGTTCGCAAACATGATGCCAAAGCTTTACGAAATTCGTTAAATAATTTTATGTTTTTCATAAAGCGTATGGCACGGTCGTTGTTCTATGTCGAGGCATGAAAAAGTCACGATACATCGTCATTGTCTTGTTCCTGTCGGCTCCATGTGCTTTGTCCGGACAGGGACCGGACTCTTTGGTCATTGAACAGAGAACAAAAGAGACGAACATGTATATAGATAATGCAGTCAGGGACGGGATAATCGACCGGTCTGTGGCGGACAGCCTGCATATGTACATCATGGATAATGACGGATTCAGGCACGGACTGATGGGGCTGGACAAGATCACCAGCCGGCTGGACAGGATGTATGAGACTCTCCCTCTCACGGATGAATATGTGGATCCTGAGGAACGGCGCAGGGCGGTCGAAAGAATGGCTCTGGACAGGCTGTCGGTTTCCGTGAGCAATAACCTGAAACCGCAGGAACTGCCTCCTGCAGTGAAATTCATCACTCTCCTTGCTTCTGTGTTTTTCAGGAATGACAGGGGATACTATGGGGATGAGAAACGGGTAATGGGCGGATTGTTCTACATCAAGATGCCCGGAGGCGCACCCCCTCCCGAAAGCGAAAAAGAGCAACCCCGGTAGGGCTGCTCTTTTTCTATATCATTAGAGCTCCTTTAGAAACTAATTCTGTAGCCGAGTGTGATTGAGAGACCTCGATTGTATACTTTTCCGGACAGATACTCGTCGTAAGCTTTGTACAGATCCTCGTCGAAAGCCTTGTTGAGGCCATAGTAGTAACGAGCATCCACTGTCAGTCCCTTGAATTCATAGGAAAGTCCGACTGGAATGCCGAAGGCGATTTTTTCAGCATAATCATCAAGTTTCGCCGCGATTGTAATTCTTCCAGAACTGTTTCCGGCAGAAACAGACGCATCCCCATTCAAGTAGTATCCTGCCTGGATACCTGCTTTCAGGGCGAGACCTTTGCAAAGGTAGATGTTTGCGAGAACGGGCATTGTAATATAGTTGGTCTTGACGTCAAGGCTATATTTTGCGCCATCTTCGGCCATTTTTCGCGAACCGCCGAACTGCGCGTAATTAAGGCCGAGGGATAATCCGAAATTGTAGGTCAGTCCAAGTTCGGCCTCCACGCCAGCTATCATTCCTACTCTTGGATCCACGTCGTCTATGTCTTCGCCTCCGTAGGTGGCGATGTTGATGCCGGCTGACGGCCTGATGGAGAACTGCGCTGGTTCATTCTGGGCATTAGCGGCAAATGCTCCGAAGAAGAGAGCCGCAAGGATAATAGTGATTTTTTTCATGATTGTGGTGTTAAGAGTTATTTGTATTAGCTATGTTTCTCAAATATAGAAAATATATTTGATTGGTCTGCTTTTTTTTCGTAATTTTACGAAAATTAAGCACATGAGTAAAACTGACTGCTTCCGCCAATATCTGATCATAGCTATTGCATTTCTCATTTGTCATAATGCTTTGGCTCAGAGACGGGACATAAGCGTTCTTGCGGGTACCGACTTCGTTATGAAGAAGGGGGTATCCGGGAGCTGCAACAGCCCGTATCTCACCATTAATTACGGCCAGTTCTCCGATAAGGGGTTTGGTTTTCGGGCCGGGGTGAAGTGGAACAGTGAATATGCGGGGTGTGGAGATGTCCTTGGCGTGCCCGTATCTTTTGTCTATAAGACTCCCTCCAAGGAACGCTGGCAGAATCCCGGGCTGTTAGGCTCAGCATTTGATGGCTATCCTTCCCGCCCAATTGACGTCCAGTATCTGTATGATGAATATGAGAAGGATTGTTTCGGGCAGGCCGTAGTCGTTACATTGATGTCGATCTTCGTTGAGGCCATATCGAATGCGGAGGCGTTTGTCGGCGTTACTCCCGGCGTGGTTACCCGTACATATGACCCGGAACCGTTTTCTGCGTATCCTGGACTACAGGACGGCTGGGATGGGACCGAATATACTATATGTCATTCCTGGGTGGATAAGAAATCGGATTTCATGGCGACTCTGGACGCCGGAGTCTGCGTGAACATCGGTATCTGGAAATTTGACCTGAAACTCATGCCTGCTTTCCATTATGACCTGACGGGGAACTTCGTATGGCACGAGGGCATTGAGCGGGCCGGTGTAAATGAGCTTTCCGTTTATCATAGGCCAATCTCGTGGTATTTCTCATTCGGCTTAGGTTTGGCTTATCGTTTTTAACCATATCTATTAAAACATGAAGCGTCTTTTATTACTAACCTTATTGCTGGCTATGGTCCAGGCTGGGGTATTTGCCCAGAGCCAGGAAGAGGCGGATGTGCGCAGGGAAACTATTGCAAAGGCTAGATACTTGAGGAGTATCTATAAGACAGAATCGGCGTTGAACCTTCTCGCATCTTTAATCGATGAGGATGAGTTCGACGAGGAAGTCGGTGTCGAACTTGCCGAGTGTTATTATCAGAATGGAGATTATATGGCTGCGACAGGCTTATACATGACGCTTGTAACCAAGGCTCCCGAGAATACCCTGTACCGTGTAAGGCTGATGCAGTCCCTCGCACGGATGAAAGCCTATGACAATAGCATAAGGATTGGAAAGTTCATTTTCCGGCAGGATTCCATCCCTGTCATTGCGATCAGTATAGGAGACTCATACAAGCAGCTTGACATGCCGGATTCGGCTCTCGTCTACTACAAGAAGGCTGTGGCTCTAAATCCATACAAGGAATCTTTTGTCTCCAAGGCTGCCAATATGCTGTTAGCCAACAAAGAGTATGACGAAGCCATAAGCATGACGGAGCATTTTCTGGAGAATGACCCTGACAATGACGTCATAGCCCCGATCTGCGGCCTTGCATACTATCGCAAGGGCGATTACGGGAAGGCGATAGAAATATTCCAGAAGCAGGAGGATGGGGGAAATGATACATATTCTATCCATTTTTACCTCGGACATGCCTATTGGCGGACGAAAACCATCTATAAGGCGGAGAAGGAATTGCTTGCAGCATGGCAGATCGATTCGACGGATGCCAACCTTGCCTGTTCCATCGCCGGGGTGAAAAGCGATGGCTTTGCCGTGTTTGAGGCAGAAGTGAAGCCATGGCTGGACAAGGCGCTGGAAATGATGCAGCCTAATGCCGAGACTATGGCACGAATCCATCAGGGATATGCGCTGGAGTATTTCAAGAGACATGATTTCGACAATGCGATAGTGCACTATAAGGAGACATATCGCTATGATCCGAATTTCAGGGCGGCCGTTTCTACGATCGGGTACTGCTATGAGCAAAAGAAAGATTATAAACGTGCCCTTGAATGGTATGAGAAATATCTTACACTTGTTCCCCAGGGGTCCAAGGGGTATGAACAGATAACTGAAAGCATAAATTATGTAAAACGTGAATTATTCATGGAAGAAAAATGAAACGATTCGTACTTCTATCTTTGCTGTTCTTTGTTGCCGGCCTTCAGTCCAAGGCTCAGGTCCTCATTTACAATGACAATCTGAGTGCAAAGAGGCTGAGCAACATCAGTGCATCCGTCATCGATTCAAAGACGGAAGAACCTATTGCGTATGCATCCGTATATGTGGTTCCGGCCAAGGATACGGTGATTACCAACTTTACTATGTCAGACGAAAAGGGACAGGCTAAACTGGAAGAGGTCCCGCTCGGAAAATACGTATTCCATGTAGAGATGCTTGGTTACAAGCCCTATGCAGAGGAGGTATATTTCCGTACTGCGGAGGTTACCCTCAATCCTGTCAGGATGGTTGTTGACGACCAGTTCCTGAAGGCCGCGGTCGTATCTGACGTCGGAAATCCGATCGTGATAAAGCAGGATACGGTCATATTCAACGCTTCCTCTTTCCATGTCGGTGCCAATGCCATGTTGAAAGATCTTCTCAAGCGAATGCCCGGGATTGAGATAACGGCTGATGGAAAAGTCGTTTTCAATGGCGAGGAGATAGACAAGCTTACCGTGGGCGGTCGTACGTTCTTTTTTGGCGACCAGTCCGTCGCCCTGAACAACCTTCCTGCCGCCGTCGTCGACAAGATCAAGATTATCGACAGGGAGTCCGAGGCTACGCGTGCTACGGGAGTCAAGGACGGAGATACTGAAAAGGTCCTGGACGTAACTCTCAAGAAAGAATATGAGAGAGGGTGGTTCGGAAATGTGGGCGTGAAAGGCGGGGCCACTATGGTTCCGGAAGATAACGGAGGGCTGACAGATGACAGGGGACTTCTCTACAACTCAAATGCATTGGTTGCGGCATATAATGACAAGGAACAGGTCACCATTTTGGCAAACGGCCAGAATTTTGATGATTCCGGTGTGGTCATGGTTCTTATGTCTAATGATGGTATTTCGCGCACCTCTCTGGAACAGGGCCTGATTTCTGCGGGACAGTTTGGCATGAACGTAAATTCGAGCCGTATCAAGGATGTGGAAAGCGATGCCAGTGCAGTATACAAGTACTCGGATATGGATTCCCGTTCGGAAAGGGTAAGGACTACGTTCATGGACGACGGGGATATCCGCTCCGAAATAAGGGACGATGGAAGACAGTTTATCAATTATGTCTCAACGGAGCTGCAGGCCAAGAAAGAAAAAGGAAAGTACTGGTTCCGCATCAATCCTAGTTTCAAATACAACAAGACTGATGAATTCTCGTCTCGCTCGTCCAGGACCGGCAAGAACGGAGAACTGCTGAACATCTCCGAGAACAGGCTGGTGGATCATGGCATTGACAAGAGTGCGGGAGTCGACGGCTATTTCACCGTCCGTGACCTGTTCGGAAAAAAATCCAGAAACCTCAGATTCCGTTTCGGCGGCGGCTATGGCAATGATACGGGAAACAGCGAAGAATTCACTTCGCTCAGCCTAGCCGGCGCTCAGGAGGAAAGGTTGACGCTGTATGATAACGATGCGATAAATTCCTGGTGGGAAGGAGGACTCGAATATGCGGAGCCGATAGGGAAGAAGTGGACTCTTTCCGTTTCCGCGACGTACTTTAATTCCCTTGACAAGAATACCAGGAATGCCTCCGACCGGGAGGGCCATGTTGACCAGCTTTCCTCATACGTGAGACAGACATTTTTCAGACAGGATTATAAGGCGCTGGCACTGTTTTCCATCGATAAGAAAAGCTGGATTTCGTTCGGTGCTGTCCTGAGCGGATCCGAGAATGAAGTCATATCAAGATATTCGTCCGTGACCGATACTACGGGACGAGGAATCTTGTCATGGTTCCTCACTCCGGAGTTGCAGTATGTACGCAGAGACGGTGACAGCAGGATCCAGTTCCGTGCCATCGGATTCAGCCGCAGGCCTTCAGCCAGGCTCATGAGGCCTATGATGGATGTTTCCAATCCGTCCATGCTGAGCCTTGGAAACATTTATCTCAGGCCATATAATGACCTTCACATGTATTTATCCTGGGATCGCAATGACAAGAAACGCTTTTCTACTTTGGAGGCCGGCCTGAACGGAGATCTCATCCAGGCCCCTGTCGTCTATGCAAGCTGGTACGATTCGGAGGGAAGGATGTATTCCATCCCGGTAAATGCAAGCAAACCTCATGTGAATTGTCTGTTCCGTATATCTTATACCTTCCCTTTGGACAGCAAGAAAACATGGTCGCTTCGTCTCGCTACTTTGACCTTCTTCAATTATTCCACAAGCTACCAGCAGCGCTCTGCCATGCCGGGGATTTCGCCAGAGGGACTGGACTATCATGAGTTCATGACCGAGTTCTGGGGGGACAGGGCAGGAGACCGTTTCTATGGAGGTGAAAGCGGTTTTGACGAAGGACGCACCTCGCAGTTCAAGCCGGACGCAAGAATCGATCTCAAATATAACAAAGAGCCATTCTATTTCGCATGCGGTTCATATGGCAAATGGATATTTGCAAGGTACTCCCTGAATCCTTCAGTCAACATGAAAACGGGGGATTACTCACTATGGAGTGAAATAGGATATACGACTGAGAGCAAATTTGATTTCAAGACAGAACTCAGTTATAATTTCTATACAGGTTACGAATCAGGCTACGGGGAGCCGGAATGGCAATGGAATGCGGAAGTTACCAAGGATGTAGGAGCCTTTACCTTAAGTCTCAAGATCCATGATATACTGAACCAGACCAAAAACCTGAGCCGCACCGTTACTGCCAACTATCATGAGGACATCCATCGTCTCGTACTTGGACGATATGCCCACATCGGAGTCAAGTGGAACTTCGGAAAGATGAATGCGGCCCATAACAGTCGGGCGCAGCAGGCTGCCTGGAAGTTGGCCTTTTAGATGAAGATCTAATCACATACATATGAAAAAAGCAATCATTTTGTTTATGGCTTTCGCACTGTGTGCATGCGGGACGAAGAGCTATCCCGTAGTCAAGGAGGAGCATATGCTTTCAAATGACGGGAAGAAGATATATGGCGTGCTTTTCCGCCCGGAGGGGCTGAAGAAGGCTCCGGTTGTCATTATTTCCCATGGCTTCGGCGGTAACCATGCCCCGTGGGAGTATTATGCGGAGAACCTCGTTCCTCTCGGCTATGCTGCTTATTGCTTCGATTTCTGCGGAGGCGGAAACAACAGCCTGTCAGACGGAAAGACTACGGACATGTCTGTTATGACCGAAAAGTCTGACCTCGAAGCAGTGATTGACGGCCTGAAGGATGTGGAAGGCCTCGACTTGGGCAGAGTAACACTGATAGGGGAGAGCCAGGGAGGCCTTGTCTCTGCCCTCGTGGCAGCGGACAGGAAAGACATTGTGGAGAATCTCATACTTATCTATCCTGCGCTGTGCATTCCGGATGACTGGGTCGACGTATTCCCTACTACCGAGAACATGCCTGAGGAGATGGATGTCTGGGGCACTAAGATCGGTCATGCATATGTGGAGGGTCTGTATGGACTGGACGTATATCCGACCATAACGAAATATGAGGGACGCGTGCGTATTTTCCATGGTGATGAAGACAACGTCGTTCCTCTCTCATATTCAGAGAGGGCTCAGAAAGAGTATAGGGATGCAGTCCTGACGGTCATGCCGGGACAGGGACATGGTTTCAGTCCTGAAGCTACTGAAGTGGTCATAAGCGGAATCAAGGATTGCCTGCAGTCTAAAGATCGCTGATCCACTGGGCCGGAGTTTTCCCTGTAAGGGCCTTGAAATTGCGGTAGAACGTGGATTCGCTTGAGAATCCGGATTCTTCGCTGATTTCGGAAAGCGTCATCTTCGGGTTGACTTTCATGAGATTCTGGGCATATCTTACTCTGAAACCGTTGATGAAGTCAGTGAATGAAACTCCGGAGCCGGAGTTGATGCATTCGGAGACATATCGGGTATTTGAACCCATTCTTTGCGCAAGGTCTGACAGTGTCAGGCCTTGTTGCTTGAATAGCTGTTCCTTCTCCATCAGGTCGCATATCTTCGCCAGAAGTATGTCCTGCCTTTCCGGTTCGGCTGCGTCCTGATGCTTCTTCCTGAGGTTTATTATGAATGAACATACGACTCCGGCCGCAACCAAAAGGAGTATGAAGCCCCAGGAGCCGGTTGAAGCCTTCTTGAGGAAGGAGATGAATCCGGATGCTGAAGGACCTCCGAGGGAAATGATGTATACTGCGGCGGACGGCTCATAGTTGTACCCCGGTGCCCTTGCGCCGCCTGCAAGGACGAAGCGTCCGTCCTGCGCGCGTATTATCGGACCTGCGCCTGCTCCTTCCAGCGGCTCCGAGACATTTAGCCTGACTGAAGCCTTGCCTCCGTCCAGGGTGTCTCCATAGCCTATTTCCACGATATGGCAACGATATTCCCTGTCTATTCCGACAACCCAGCAGCGACGCGACTGCCGGTCGCTGAACATTCCGTAGCCGTAGTCTATTCGTGTCCCTTCGTATTGGTCGGGAACGGGCCTTTCAAGCTCCAGCAGGGAAAACTCCATTCCTTTTATGAGTATGATCCCCGTCCGCCCGTCGTCAGTACTTGCAGGTACCAGGTATGAATAATCTCCTGAAGAAGTATCTCCGATGAAAAAGCCATCCTGGTTTGCCGCTCCTTCGGCGGTGCATGGATGCCATTCTTTCAATAGCGGTACCTCGAAAGGAGTTCCCGGGATGCAGTCGACCATGCCATCCAGCAGCTTGCCGTAGTTGTCAACGGCGCCGAATACGATGACTTGTGAGTCACTTACGGGAAAGATGAGGGGGAAGGCACGCGGTTCCGCCACGTCCTGGGTCTCTTCGAAGATTCCCTTTGGGAAAAGTCTTCCGGAACCGTCCTCGGCATACCAGTTGCCTGAAACTACTATACTGCGGTCTTCCAGTTCCACGGCGCTGCACCGCGCACGTTTCCTGTCCAGTATTGGCATGGGATAGAAACGACGGGACCTCGGATCATATTTTTCTACCGGCCAGCTCTGGCCGATTCCGAA
>JAFZTP010000132.1 GCA_017618815.1 Bacteroidales bacterium
AGCATGCCCTTGTACACGGCGCGACTGAGGATGAACCTGAAGCCGGGATCAAGGCCGTATTTCATGTCTGCGAAATTCTGGTGGGAGAGACTTTCGGTCAGGAGTGCCGGGACCGAAGGAGTGCGAGCCTCGCTGTATGAGCGGTCCCATATTTCCCTTCTGGACCATGTGGAGTCCACCAACGCCCGTATGTCGGAAACGATCTGGGACTGGACGTAATCGGCATACTCTCGAGCCTGCATCCTGAATTCTCCGTTGGGATATTTAGGATTGCCGTTTGCGAGCCTTGTGTATATTGCCAGCGTTCCGATTATGGAATCGTTGGGAGTAGTGCCAGCATCGCTGTGGAATGCAAGGCTGAGGTCGAACGGAATACCGAGTCCTTCCTCCTTCGGATTGACTCTGGAACCGCCCGAGAGCTTCGAAACCCATGGGCCCCTGTCTGCGAAATCATTGGTGTAGTCACCCTCATGTAAGCGTGTCACGGTCGAGTCGATGCCTGCATATTGCATGGAATAGAGAGCTCCTTCCATGTAGGCAGGCATTCCGGATATCCTCCAGTCTTCCCTTGGTTCCTCTGCAGGGCCGCGGGCTATCTTGCCCATGCCGCCTCCGAAACGGACCGCATCGGCCGTTACCACTCTTCCTGCCGATCCTCTGTTATCCAGCCTTACGAAGTTGTCCGTACCTTCGGCGAATTCGAACGTGCCGAGATAAATCCATGTACCTCCTCCCATCCTCTGGTTGACGATGAAAAGGTCTTCTCCTCCAAGATGCTTGACAGTATAATAGGCGGCAGGAGTGCTGTCGTGGATGGTCTTGTATGAAACATAGACGGCATATCTGCCTCTTTCGGGGATATCTGCTTTCCATTCGGCGCGGGTTAGCCCGTCAGGCGTGCATTTTGCCGACCTTGCGGTACCCATGGTGAATGGATTGTCATTGCCTGAATAAGCCTCCTTGGCATCCGCGAAACCAGTGCCGGCATCCTGCCATTTTCCTGTCTCGCTGTACATGCCCTCGTGGCGAAGCATCCCTTTCCTCTCGCCGCCGAACGCCGGATCATTGTCTGCCACGATCTCATGCGGCTGGGTATCCCTTTCTCTCGGGGTCATCACATAGGCCCCGGCATTCTCCAGCATGGGGATGAGGAACGGAAGCACGAAACTCTGGGTGAACATGTCTTCCACGGTCCCGAAGATCTGGGCCCTCTGCCATTTCCACTGGTCGAGTCTCTCATTGTAATAGCGCCCGTGGCTTTGCCAGAGGGCTATATGGCGGCCGCTCATTCCTTTAGGGAAATTCATTCCGTCGGCTTTCCTGACGATCACGGGACCTTTCGGGTCGGATGGCGTCCTGTAATCGGACAAGTGGACCTTGCCGTTGTTGTGGAGAGACGGGGTAGGAAGCTCCTCGAGGTCGAGCGCCCTGCATTTTATGACTCCTATGTCGCAGGCCTTATGTTCCTCGGGAAGCAGTTCCTTGAGCCTTGCCCTGAACCATGGTATGTCGTTCTTTTTCCATGGAATGTCTCCGAGAGTCTCGGAAAACTCGAAGTCCAGTGTCTCTCCGTTTTTCGTGATCTTACGCAGGTGCAGTTCAGCGAAAACCGTTGTCCTTTTCTGGATCAGTGTCTGAAGTGAATCCAGTACAGGGCGGAACGGAGCCATCTTGACTCTCTGCGCTGACGACGATACGGCGAATGTTGCTAAAACTGTCAGGAAACAAATAAGCCGCTTCATAGTTTATTTTTGTTTGTATAGGTCTATAATCAGTACAATTACGCTGCTCACAAGCATTCCGGTCCCGTCTGCGAGGAAATCGTCCGGGTCCGCAGACCGGTATCGGATGAAATACTGTCCGATTTCCGTGCCCATCGCAATCACGCAGCCGGTGAGGAAGGTCATGACTACGAACAGCACGGACTTCCATGGCTTGCGGATATGCCTGTCGGCGGCGCCATAGACAAGGAGGGGGTACGGAAAAAACATCAGGAAATGGACGATCTTGTCGACCGGGATTCCCATGAACGAAGGGGCTATACGAGGAACACTTTCGAATCTTGCGAAGCACAAAAACATCACCGCCAGCAGGTAGAATACCAGCAGGACACGGATGGCGAAAGTGGTTTTCCTCATCATAGACTCTGCATATCGTTGAGCTTCTTGTAATAGCCGCCGAGGGCGATAAGTTCCTCATGACGTCCTCTTTCCACGATGCGTCCTTCATGCATCACGAGGATCTCGTCCGAGTTCTTGATCGTAGAAAGCCTGTGGGCGATTGCGATCGTGGTCCTGGTGGACATGAGCCTGTCAAGAGCCTCCTGGACGAGTTTCTCTGACTCCGTGTCAAGCGAAGCCGTAGCCTCGTCGAGGATCAGTATCGGAGGATTCTTGAGAATCGCCCTTGCGATGGACATTCTCTGGCGCTGGCCTCCTGAAAGGCGGGAACCGCGGTCTCCGATGTTGGTGTTGTATCCGTCTTCCTTCTCCATGATGAACTCGTGGGCATTGGCAATCTTGGCGGCCTCTATGACCTGTTCCATGGTAGCACCCTCTACGCCGAAGGCTATGTTGTTGAAGATTGTGTCGTTGAAAAGGATCGGCTCCTGGTTGACATAGCCCATCATCCTGCGGAGGTCGTCCATCTTCACGTCGCGGATGTCGGTGCCGTCGATGGTTATGATACCGGAGGTGACGTCATAGAAACGCGGGATAAGGTCCACGAGGGTGGATTTTCCGGCGCCGGACTCGCCGACGATGGCGATGGTCTTGCCCTTAGGAATCTCTACGTCGATATCCTTGAGAATTTGTCTTCCATTCTCGTAGCTGAAGTTGACGCCCTTCATGGCGATGCTCTCCCTGAAATCCGTGAGAGGCTTAGGCGACTCGGGATCCTTTATCGGATTCGGAGAGTTAAGTATCTTGTCTATACGCTCCATGGAGGCCATACCCTTAGGGATGCTGTAGCCTGCCTTGGAGAATTCCTTGAGCGGGTTGATGATGCTGTAGAGTATCACCATGTAGTATATGAAGGTGGCGGCGTCGATCGGGGCCTTGTTGCTGAGGATGAGATGGCCGCCGAACCAAAGCACTATCGCAATCATCACTGTGCCGAGGAATTCGCTGACCGGATGTGCAAGAGCCTGTCTGGTGGAGACTTTTGCTGTCTTTGACCTGAGCGAGCCGGTCACTTTGTCGAAACGCTCGGACATCTTCTTTTCAGCGATGAAAGCCTTGATCACGCGCAGGCCGCCGAGAGTCTCTTCAACCTGGGAGATCGTGTCACTCCACAGCTCCTGTGCAAGCAGGGACCTTTTCTTGAGCTGCTTTCCGATCACGCCCATTCCCCAGCCGAGCACCGGCACGACCACTATGGTAAACAGGGTCAGCTGCCAGCTGATGTAGACCAGGGCAACGAAATAGCCGACTATGAGGATAGGGTTCTTTATGAGCATGTCGAGCACGCTCATGATGGAGTTCTCGACCTCGTTGACGTCGCCGCTCATCCTGGCTATGATGTCGCCTTTCCTCTCCTGTGAGAAGAATCCGAGATTGAGACTCAATATCTTGTTGTACAGCTCGTTGCGTATATCCTTGAGGACGCCGGTCCTGATAGGGATCATGACGGCGGATGCTCCGAAATAGCATGCGGTCTTGATGAAGGTGAGAACGCAGAGGAAGAGGCATAGAATCAGCAAAGTCTTTGACTCTCCGGCGGTTTCCATGTAGTTTCCGATCCACCAGTATGCGTTGTTGATGACCTTGTCCTTGAAATCCATTTCCGTCTCCCAAGGTATGAATTCATAGACTTTGTCGCTGAGCCTGAACAGAATCTGCAGTATCGGGACTATGAATGCGAATGAGAAAAGGTTGAATACAACGGAAAGGATGTTGAGTACCACGGAGCCTCCCATATATTTCTTGTATGGGGTGACATACCGCTTCAATATCTTTATAAAATCTTTCATCTGTTTTAGTTATAACATGCAAAGATAGTTAAAATCTCAGACTTTCTCCAGCCACTCGAATATAAGGAATATGCGTTTCTTCAGCACGGGGATATTCAGGGTCGAAGGCGTGTCTGCCGGTTTGTTGTTGTTCATCGTTATTCCGGAAGTGAACATGACCGCCGGAACGCCATGGTCCAGGAAAGGTTTCTGCTCGCTGACGTTGCGGTAGAACATTCTGGTGAAGTCCTTGCTCCCATAATAGTCCGAGGCGAGTTCGAGGCCTGTCCCATACCTGTCGTTACAGTCGGAGAGCAGTATGAAGTAGCCTGGATTGCTGCCGCACAACGCGATCAGGTAGTCTTTCCTACCGGAAGAGAGGGGACTGAGGCTGCTTCCAAGCTGGTCCAGGTTGACCATCAGGGAAATCTTGTCCTTGGTGACGGTCTCTCCCGTCTGCGGGTCCTTCAGTTCACCTGCCTCGACCATCGACCATAGGGCCTTTGCCCCGCCCATGTTAAGCCGCTTGGCGTCCAGGGCGACGAAGATGATGCTCTTGTTATATGTCCTTGTCATCTTCTGCATCCGGGCGAATGTCCCGGCGATTTCCAGCATGGCCACAACTCCCGAGCAGTTGCTGTCGGCTCCCGGGTATTTCTTCCCGCCCATGATTCCGTACCCGTCGTAATTTGCGGCGACTATCACATAGCGCTGCCGTCCGGCATTCGGTGAGCCGGGGAAGAAACCGATCACGTTTCTGGCAATCTTGCCGTTGTCTGCAGTGAATGAATGGAAATAGGTGCCTCCTACGGGCATCAGCCCGGCGGAACTGAACCTGCGGGCAATCCAGGACGAAGCCTCGATGCTTCCGCGGGTGCCGGTGGCCCTTCCTTCGCAGAGTTCTCCGGCCAGGAAGTCCAGTCCCTTGGAAATATTTTCTTCGCTGATGTTCTTGTTTGCCTCATCGCTCCATGTGATATGGATCACACGGCCCTGAGCCCTTGCGGGGATGCCAGAAAAAAATCCTTGCAGAGCGAGGATCAGAAGAAAAAAAATATATCGTTTAAAACTATTCGGCACGATAAATGATTATATTTGCAAAATTAGTGATAATCGGTCATAAATGAAAATTTACCTTAAATACATTTTGGTTTCGGTCGTCATGGCATTGCTGTCGTTGACGGCCGATGCCCAGTATGACAAGGACGTTTTTTCTTTCCGGGGCAGAAAAGCTTTGTCCGAAGGAAACTATGCTGAAGCGATTGAGCATTTCAACATACTTGCAAGGCTGGACTCCACCGATTATTGGACATTCTTCCACAGGGGCGTGGCAAAATTCAATCTCGGAGACATCAGGGGCGCCAACAGGGATTTCAATACCGCAGTCCGCCTGAATCCGGTGTTCACTTCCGGATTCCATTACCGCGGAGTCACCAAGAGCCGTTTCGGGGACTATGATTCTGCCCTTGAGGATTTCGAGCACGCCATTTCGCTGCGTCCGGGCCAGGTGGGCCTTTATTTCAGCCGCGGAGTGGCATATTTCCTCTCCCAGCAGTTCGACAAGGCGGTCAAGGATTTCGACCTGTACATACGCAAGGAACCTAAGGATCCGTCGGCATATCTCAACCGAGGAGCCTGCCGTATCTACATGGGAGACACGACGAGCGCTTTCCAGGATTTTGACAAGGCGATCAAGATCGACAGGTTCGAACCGGAAGGCTATATCAGGAGGGGAAACCTCTATTTGAAAATCAAGGATTTCGACTCCGCATTGAAAGATTTCAACCAGGCAATCTCCCTGGATACAACGAGTACCCTCGCATATTATAACAGGGCCCTGATAGAATTCGAACAGGAGAAATATATCGATGCCATGGAAGACTTCAACCGAATTCTCAAGCAGGATCCGGGAAACTCGCTCGCCCTGTATAACCGAAGCCTCGTGTATGCCAGGTTCGATGAGTTCGATCTGGCTCTCGATGACATGGACAGGGTGATCGACTTCAATCCGAAGAATGTCCTGGCCTATTTCAACAGGGCGAACATATTCTGGTCCATGGGGCGTTGGAGAAGCGCGAAGGAGGACCTGGACAAGGCCATAGAACTGTATCCTGATTTCGCCAAGGCTTATTTCAACAGGAGCCATGTGCAGCTGCAGATGGGAAACAACGCCGAGGCAAAGAAAGATTATGAGACCGGACAGAGGAAGATCAGGGAATATCGTGAGGCCAACATCAAGAATGAGGGTTCGTTCGCAGATACTACCAGGAAATATAACTCCCTGATAGAGTTTGACGCTGATTTTGCAAGGCACAACTTCAACCAGACGATGCTGCAGCACCGTGATGTGGACGTCAGGCTCAAGCCATTCTACAAGGTGGTCATCACCGGCGCGAGGGATGACGTCAACTATGCGCTCTCATCGCGTCTGGAGAACCCTCTCCTTGACAAATTCATAAGAGAGGCTCCTGTTCCTGTGGCAATCACCAACTCCTCGGAGAACAAGGCCGGCTCGGAAGCCGAGGAGGAGCTGTATTCCGTCGCTAAAGTCCCGTCCTCAGTCAATCTTTTCCTGAGGGGCGTGTATGAATTGTCCGAAAAGCAGTTCAACCTTGCGCTGAACTATTACGGAGACGCGATAGCCGAAGCGGCCAACGGCTCCCGCGTGGAGGAGATGTACAGGTCCATCTATCTGATGAACAGAGGCGTGCTCAGGGCCGACGTCATCGAATTCATATCGTCGATGGAGAATAATGTGCAGACCCTGACCATGGACAACCAGGGCGTTGCCAGGGCAAGAGTCGGAGACAATGTAAGCAAGACCTACGATTATGGGGAAGCTATCTCCGACATGGAGGAAGCCGCATCCATAGTTTCAGACATTCCATATATCCATTTCAATCTGGGTAACCTTTATTGCCTGTCTTCAAGGCTTGTAGAGTCAATAGGCAGCTACTCCAAGGCGATAGAACTTTATCCTATGATGGGAGATGCATATTATAACAGAGGTTTGGTGCTTATCTATCTGAAAGATAAGGAGAAAGGCTGCATCGACCTGTCCCATGCCGGAGAGCTCGGCGTGAAAGATGCCTATAGTGTAATTAACAGATATTGCAAGGAGGTGCAATGATAAAGTTCATGAGTTTTTCCAGCGGGAGTTGCGGAAACTGCTATTGGTTCGGAGATGACAAGAAAGGTTTGCTGATAGATGCGGGCGTGAGCCTCAGGCATCTAAAGAAACTCATGGCCCTGCATGGCCTTGACGAGAATTCTTTCAGCTCCATACTGGTGACTCATGACCACATGGACCATATCCGCAGCCTTGGCTCATATTGCAAGAGGCTCTGCAAGCCGGTCTATGCGACTACGGTGCTGCATGAGGCCTTGATACATCATTCTTTCGCGATGCCCTCGATAATGGGATGCCGCAGGGACCTGTTGGAAGGGGAGTGGAACGACGTGGACGGTTTCAAGGTCCGCTATTTCGTGGTGCCTCACGATGCCACCCAGACGGTAGGATATGCAATCGATTACGAAGGGTTCAAGTTCGTGATAATGACAGACCTGGGCCGGATTACCGACGAGGCCGTGGAGCTCGCATCCCAGGCCGATGCCGTCGTGATCGAGTCCAATTATGATACGGACATGCTGCTCCGAGGCAAGTACACCCATGAACTCAAGATGAGGATATGCCAGGGCAACGGCCATCTCAGCAACGACGAGTGCGCCTCTGCAATCAAGCGCTTCTGGCATGAGGGCCTGAATTTCATCTTCCTGTGCCACCTGAGCGAAAACAACAATACCCCGACACTCGCATTCGAGACCTCCAAGAGGGCCCTTGACGAGTTGGGGGTATCTGAAAAAGTCCAGCTGGCGGCGCTTCCAAGGCAGTATCCGTCGCGTCTTTATGTGATAGGCTAAGCCTTCAGTCTCTTAAGTCCGGCGACAATCCTTCCCAGTCCTTCCTTGCAGAGGGCGCTGGTGGTCGCAAGGTTGATCCTTATGAAGCCTTCGGTGCCATACATTGTCCCGGCGTTTATCCATACTTTCTCGTTCTGGAGCAGGCTATTCTCGATTTCTTCTGACTTGATGCCGAGGCTGCGGCAATCTATCCATGCAAGGTAAGTTCCTTCAAGCTTGGTCACCCTTGCGAAAGGAAGTTCCTTCGAGAACAACTCCCTGAGCATCAGGTAGTTTTTGTGGACGTGGGCGTTCAGCTCGTCAAGCCATAGGTCTCCCTTTTCGCTGTATGCTGCATGAAGGGCTGCTACTCCGATAGGGTTGACGTCGCATATCTCGTTGATGTTGACCGCTTTGTCTATCTTTTCGCGCCACTGTGCATTCTCTGTTATTATGTTCGCTATCTGGAGTCCGGCTATGTTGAACGACTTGCTCGGCGAGCAGAATACCACGCAGTTGTGAAGGTTGTCCTCCGATGCGGCTGCATATGGAGTATAGTGGTATCCCGGCATCACGAGTTCGCAGTGGATCTCGTCGCTGACGACTATGACCCCATGTTTCCTGGCGATCTCTCCGATGCGGCAGAGCTCTTCCCTTGTCCATACGCGACCTGCAGGGTTGTGAGGGTTGCATAGCAGGAATACTTTTGCCGCAGGGTCGGAGCATTTGCGCTCGAAGTCCTCGAAATCTATTTCGTAGGTGAGTCCGTCTTTGGTGTCGATTTCCTTGAGCGGGTTGTCCAGGATCGTGCATCCGTTGTTGCGGATTGACGAGAAGAAACAGTTGTAGACGGGGCTCTGCAGTATCACCTTTTCTCCCGGTTTAGCCAGGGCCTTGACGGCTGCGGAGATTGCAGGCACCACGCCTGTGGTATATATGAACCAGTCCCTTTCGTAGGTTACGCCGTGACGTCTGCGAAACCAGTCTGTCGTTGCCTTGTAGAATGATTCAGGAACGCATGTATAGCCGAAGATCCCGTGCTGTACGCGTTTCAGTATCGCCTCCTGAATGAATGGAGCAGCCTCGAAATCCATGTCGGCTACCCACATAGGTATCACGTTGTCCATGTCGGCCTCTACCGGCGGCTGGGCATCCCACTTCACGCATCCGGAATGTCTCCGGTCAACTGCTTTTTCGAAATCGTACATATTATTTTGATTTATTGTCATTTTTCTTCCGAGGTTATGGAACGGTTGCGCAGCCATTTATCCCCCCTGAGCCACCAGACGAATAGCAGGCCCCTCACGTTCAGTTCTATGCACATCGCTATCCAATATCCCGTAAGTCCCATCCTTGGGGTAAGGATGGCAGCGAGACCTATCCTGACTATCCACATGCTGGAAAAGTTCAGGATTGTCGGCACCAATGTGTTTCCGGCACCTACGCAGGCGCCGTAAGCAACTATCGATACTCCGTACATGGTCTCAGCGAAGGCTTCGATCCTTAGCACCTTGGCTCCCAGGGCGACGACTTCGGGATCCTTGCTCAATATGCTCATCAGGACGCCGGCTCCTATGAACATGGCTATTGCCATTACGCTCATGATTCCGGCGGCAAGGAAAGTGGTCATCCTGGCGAACTGTTTTGCCAGGAAACGCCTCTTCGCCCCTAGGCTCTGGCCCACGAGAGTCGTCGCGGCTTCCTCGATGCCGTATCCCGGCATGTAGCAGAAACTCTCCGCAGTGATCGCGAAGGCGTTGGCTGCGATGGCGATAGGCCCGAGAGGGGAGACTATCAGCGTTCCGGCTACGTATGCCCCTCTCATCAATATGTTCTGAAGCCACATAGGGCCGCTGATGCTGAATGCATTGCGAAGGGTTTTGCTGTCCGGAACATAGTTTCCGTGCTCGCCTCGTACTGAAAGCTCCTTGGACCGCGTCAGCAGGAACCAGAGCATCGCCGCTGCCGTCACTGTCTCGGCCATTCCTGTTCCGAGGGCGGCTCCGCGCACTCCCATGTCCATGCCGAATATGAATATATAGTTGAATATTACGTCGAGGACGCACATCATCACGTTCAGTATGCTTGGGACTTTCATGTTGCCGCTGGCCTGGAGCATGCTGCCGGCCGACCAGCTAAGGGCCATCATCGGCATGAATGCCGAAAATATCGAGAAGTATCCGGTGGCGTCGGAGTTGATTTCTTCGCTTCCGCCAAGCCATACGGGCAGGCTCCTGCTTATCAGCAGCCCGGAAAGCCCCATTAGAAGGCCGAAACAAAGCAGGGAGACGAGACCTTTGCGCATTACCTCGCGCGCGCTCCTGAAATCCTTGGAGCCGCAGAAATGGGCGATCTGGACGGAGAATCCGGATGCGGCGCCCATGATGAACCCCCCGAATAGCCAAGTGCTGGATGCGACGAGACCTATGGATGCAGACGGGTTTGCGCCGAGACTTCCCACCATCGACGCATCTATATACTGCATCATCACAGAAGAAATCTGTGCAAGGATGGACGGGAAACTGAGCAGCATGGTCAGCCTGACCTGCTGGCCTGTAGTAAGCTGGCCGCCGTCGCGGACCATTGACAAAAGGCTATCTTTGTTGTCTCTCATAGATGGGTGAACAAAGATAGCCTTTTAGAAGTAGTTTTGCAACGTTTATTTGCTTGCGTCCTGCCTGCGGATTTCGTTGTGGCGGATTTTTCCGCTTATCGTCTTAGGCAGTTCGTCGGTGAACTCGATGATTCTCGGATACTTGTATGGGGCGGTGATGCGCTTGGCATGTGCCTGGATGTCCTTGATGAGCGCCATCCGGCTTTCCGGAGTAGCGAGGCTCTTGCGGTATTCGCCGCTTACCACCACGGTCGCCTTCACTACCATTCCTCGGAGCTCTTCAGGGTCAGGAACGCCGGTTACGGCGCATTCGAGCACTGCAGGGTGGGTCATGAGGGCGCTTTCGACCTCGAACGGGCTGACCCTGTAGCCGGAAGTCTTGATGAGGTCGTCATTTCGTCCGACGAACCAGAAGTATCCGTCCTCATCCTTGTAGGCCACGTCTCCGGTGTAGTAGATTCCGTCGTGCCATGCCTTGCGGGTGAGCTTAGGATTCCTGTAATAGCCCAGAAACAGTCCAAGAGGCTTTTTCTTGTCAGTCCTGATCACGATCACTCCGGATTCGCCCGTGTCGGCGGAAATGCCGTCCGGACGGAGGATGTCGATGTCATAGGCAGGGGACGGGATGCCCATGGAGCCCGGCTTCGGCTTCACCCATGGGTATGTGCCAAGAGTCATCGTGGTCTCAGTCTGGCCGAAGGCTTCATGGATCCAGATGCCGGTGCGCCTGTGGAACTCCTCGAATACCGATGGATTGAGGGCCTCGCCTGCGGTAGTGCAGTACTTGAGGGAACTCAGGTCGAAGCAGTGGAAATGCTCCTTGATGAGGAATCGGTAGATTGTCGGAGGCGCGCAGAATGACGTGATCTTGTATTTTCCGATGAGTCCCAGAATCTCGGCAGGGACGAATTTCTCATGGTCATATACGAAGATGGCACAGCCGACGATCCACTGGCCGTAGAGCTTGCCCCAGACGGCCTTTCCCCATCCGGTGTCGGAATAGGTCAGATGCAGGCTGTCCTCCTTGAGGTTATGCCAGAAAGCAGCAGTCACAAGATGGCTGATTGCGTATGTATGCGCATGGAGCACCATCTTAGGCTCATCGGACGTGCCGGACGTGAAGTACATCAGGAACGGGTCTTCGCTCTCGTTGATGAAGTCGCCTCTTTCCCATGGAGTCGCGGCGGCCACTCCTGCCTCGAAGTCGTCGAAGCCTTCCGGAACTTCCGGACCGATGCTGATCAGATGCTCGAGATACGGGCACTTAGGCTCTGCAGCGGCAACGTTTTCAAGAATCGGCTTGTCTCCGCAGCAGACGATGGCCTTGATTTCGGCTGACTTGCAGCGATAGACTATATCGTTGGAGGTAAGCAGGAAGGTTGCCGGAACGACAATTGCCCCGATCTTGTGGAGGGCGAGTATAGTCGTCCAGAACTGGTACCTGCGCTTGAGTATGGTCATGACCATGTCTCCGCGTCCTATGCCAAGGGAGGTGAGATATCCCGCCACCTTGTCGCTTTCTCTTTTAAGGTCTGCGAAAGTGAATCTTCTTTCTTCCTCCTTGTCGCTTACCCATATCATTGCGAGCCTGTCCGGATCTGTCTCCGCCCAGGCATCTACTACATCGTATGCGAAATTGAAATGTTCAGGAACTGTGAATTCCAGGTTCTTGGAGAAGTCCTCCATTGAAGAGAACTCGGTCTGCTTGATAAATTTCTCGATCATTTTATCTTTAAATTCATAATCCAAAGTTAAGCTTCTTGTCCCATTCTTGAAAATATGCGCGGCTGTTTGTCGTGAAACATTGCTGTTTGTGGCGAAACTGCGGATTCTGGGGTGAAATTGCCATATTATGACGTGAATTTTTCGACGTTTTTTTGATAAAAACTTTGATATATCCGCGGATTCGTCTATATTAGCATCCGGAAAATACGAAAGATGATATATAGCAACTCATATTGGTGGTGGCGCTTTTACAACTTCAACAAGTCGTAAGAGGCCATCGCTCGTATAGTATAGAGATATATAGATAGTAAAACCCGAGCCCTGCCGCACTGCGACAGGGCTTTTTTTATGTCCAGACTTAACAAAAAGACATTATGACATATCTTGCAGACAAAGAAGGTTATTATGGAGAGTTCGGGGGCGCATATGTTCCTGAGATACTCCACGCTTGCGTATCCGAGCTTCAGGATACCTATCTCAAAGTAATCGGCACTCCGGAGTTCCGAAAGGAGTACATGGCCCTTCTGAGGGATTATGTGGGCCGCCCGTCTCCTCTGTATCTTTCCGAGAAGCTTTCGGAGAAATACGGCATCCGCCTCTATCTCAAGAGGGAGGACCTTAACCATACCGGAGCCCACAAGATCAACAACACCATAGGCCAGATCATCATCGCCCGCCACATGGGAAAGAAGAGGATCATCGCGGAGACCGGAGCTGGCCAGCACGGAGTCGCAACTGCCACCGTATGCGCCCTGATGGGCATGGAATGCGTGGTCTATATGGGAGAGACTGACGTCCGCAGACAGCATGTGAACGTCGAGAAAATGAAAATGCTCGGAGCGAGCGTTGTTCCCGTGACTTCCGGAAACAAGACCTTGAAAGATGCCACCAATGAAGCCATACGCGACTGGTGCTGCCATCCTGCAGATACATTCTATATAATAGGTTCCACGGTAGGGCCCCATCCATATCCTGACATGGTCGCAAGGCTCCAGTCTGTGATAAGCGAGGAAATCAAGGCCCAGCTTCAGGAAAAGGAAGGACGCGACTATCCTGACTGTCTCGTAGCCTGCGTCGGAGGAGGAAGCAATGCGGCAGGAACCATCTACCATTACATCGACGACGAAAGGGTGCGCATCGTACTTGCCGAAGCCGGCGGGCTCGGCGTCGACTCGGGGAAGACAGCAGCGACCATAGCCCTCGGCCAGGTCGGAATCATCCATGGTGCCAAGACCTATGTGATCCAGGACGAGGACGGACAGATCGAGGAACCATATTCAGTCTCTGCCGGACTTGACTACCCGGGCATCGGACCGATGCACGCCAACCTCGCCAAATGCAGGCGCGCGGAGGTGATTCCTGTCAATGATGACGAGGCTCTCGAGGCGGGAGTGTCGCTCACCAGGACTGAAGGCATAATCCCGGCTATCGAAAGCGCCCATGCCCTCGGAGTCCTTCCAAAGATAAGTTTCCACAAAGGCGATGTCGTCGTGCTGACCCTCTCCGGAAGAGGCGACAAGGACCTCGAGACCTACCTTTCTTATTGTTCTGACAAAAGATAAAAAGTTTACTGATATGAAAAAGTACAGATTTACAACTGCTTGCCGCACTCTCCTCGGAGACATGGCGACACCTGTGGGAACTTACCTCAGGGTAAGGGACATGTATGCCCAGAGCGCCCTGATGGAGAGCTCGGATTATCATGGCGGAGAAAACAGCCGTTCGTTCATAGGACTCTGCCCGATCGCGAAGTTCAGCGTAAGCCATGGACAGGCGATATGCTCATATCCTGACGGAACTGTCGAGACGGCCGGGATAAACGCCGACAATACTGTGGGGACGGCCCTCAGAAACTTCCTGAACCATTTCTCCGTCACCGGAGAAGGCTCGTCTTATTGCGGACTGTTCGGCTACACATCTTTCAATGCGGTGCGCTATTTCGAGAACATCGACGTGAAGGACAGCACGGAAGACTCCAACGATGCTCCTGACATGCTCTATATCATGTATAAGTATCTGGTCGTGTTCAAGGGATTCAAGAGCGAGATGATGCTGCTGGAGATGCTTTCCAAGGACGAAAAAGACCATCTTGATACTATCGAGGCAGCAGTCGGCAGGCCTTCCTTCAGGGTGTATGACTTCAAGGCCGAGGGCCCGGTCACTTCTCCTCTCACTGACGAGCAGCATAAGGCGAACATATCCGACTGCATAGCTCACTGCCTTCGTGGAGATACGTTCCAAGTGGTAATATCACGCCGCTTCGAGCAGAACTTCAAAGGGGATGACTTCAAGCTCTACAGGGCTCTGCGAAGCATCAATCCTTCCCCTTATCTTTTCTATTTCGATTTTGGAGGCTTCCGCATATTCGGCTCGTCCCCGGAGACCCATTGCCGCATCGAGAACGGCCGTGCATACATAGACCCGATTGCCGGGACCGCCCGCAGGACAGGTGACGACAAGCAGGATGCGGAGAATGCATCCAAGCTCAAGTATGACCCTAAGGAGAATGCGGAGCATGTGATGCTCGTCGACCTGGCCCGCAATGACCTGAGCCGCAACTGCCATGACGTCAAGGTAGATTTCTTCAAGCAGATCCAGTATTACAGCCATGTGATCCATCTGGTGAGCCGCGTCAGCGGAACTCTCGACAAGGATGCCGATCCAATCAAGACTTTCATCGACACATTCCCGGCCGGGACTCTTTCCGGTGCCCCTAAGGTCCGCGCCATGCAGATTATCAGCGAGCTTGAGCCTCATAACAGGGGAGCATACGGCGGCTGCACCGGATTCATCGGAATCGACGGCTCTGTCAACCAGGCCATTACCATCAGGACATTCGTCAGCCGAAACGGCAAGCTCTGGTTCCAGGCGGGAGGCGGAATAACCGCCCTGAGCAAGGAAGAAGATGAACTCCAGGAAGTCAACAACAAGCTCGGAGCGCTCCGCAAGGCCATAATCCGTGCAGAAGAGAAGTAAAGCCATGAAAAAGAACATAGCGTTAATAGATAATTATGATTCCTTCACATACAACCTTGCCCATCTTGTAAAAGAACTGGGAGCCAAGGTCACGGTGTTCAGGAATGACAAGTTCACTCTGGACCAGCTTGAGGAGTTTGACAAGATTCTGCTTTCTCCGGGTCCGGGAATTCCGTCGGAATCGGGACTGCTGCTTGACGTGATCCGCGTCTATGCGGGAAAGAAACCGATACTGGGAGTATGCCTTGGGGAACAGGCGATAGGAGAGTTCTTCGGAGCCAGGCTGACCAACCTCAGCAAAGTCTTCCACGGCCTTCAGAAGCCGGTGAAGATTCTCCGGCCAAAAGGGGACTATCTTTTCAAGGGGCTTCCCGAATGGATCCCGGTGGGCAGGTACCACTCCTGGGTGGTGGATGCGGAAGGCCTTCCGGACTGCCTGGAGGTTACCGCCATCAGCGAAGAGAACTACATAATGGGCCTGAGACACAAGGAATACGATGTCCAGGGGGTTCAGTTCCACCCGGAGTCAGTGCTTACTCCAAACGGAAGGGAAATATTGCGTAACTGGTTGAAACATTAAGGAAATGAAAACATATTTGACAAAACTGCTCCGTCATGAGGAGCTTTCTTCCGACGAGACCCGCCAGATCTTGCTGGACATAACAGAAGAGAAATATCCGTCGGAGCAGATTGCATCCCTGCTTGCGATGCTGCAGCTCCGCGGAGTTAGCATTGACGAACTGCTTGGCCTGCGCCAGGCTCTCATGGAGACAGGTGTCCCCGTGGACCTCTCTCCGTATAAGCCGATTGACATCGTGGGTACTGGCGGAGACGGAAAGAATACGTTCAACATATCGACATGCTCATGCTTCGTAGTGGCAGGAGCCGGCTACAAGGTGGCCAAGCACGGCAACTACGCCGCGACCTCCGTCAGCGGAGCCAGCACTGTAATGCAGCAGCATGGAGTGGTGTTCAAGAGCGACAGGGACAGTCTTCTCCGAAGCATCGAGGAGAGCAACATGGTGTACCTCCATGCCCAGTTGTTCGCCAAGGCCATGAAATTCGTCGGCCCTGTGCGCAAGGCAGTCCAGTTCCCGACCGTATTCAACCTTCTCGGTCCTATGATCAACCCATGCAGGCCTGCATACCAGCTGCTCGGAGTCGCCAACCTGGAACAGATGAGGCTGTATGTGAATGCGCTGAACAGGCTCGGAATCCGCTATGCCGTCGTCAACAGCCTTGACGGGTACGACGAGATATCCCTTACTTCGGAGTTCAAGATCGCGACTCCGGATTATGAGCATCTTTACAGGCCGGAAGACCTTGGTTTCAAGACTGTCTCCCAGTCGTCGCTGTACGGCGGAGATACCGCTGAGAAGGCCGCGAAGATATTTGACGACGTGCTTGAAAACAAGGCTACGCCGGCCCAGAAGCAGGCCGTGGTAGCCAATTCGGCAGCAGCCATAAAGGTCATGGAGCCGCAGAAGAGCTTCGAAGAATGTGTATCAATCGCTCTGGAATCCGTCGAAAGCGGCAAGGCTCTCGGCTGTTTCCGCAAATTCCTGGAGATCAACCGATGAGAGACATACTGTCAGATATCATTGCCGACAAGAGGATAGAGCTGGCATCCAGGATGGAGGCCCTGCCTTTGGAGACTCTCAGGGAACAGGCCCTTGCCTGCATCCGTGAGAGGCTCAGCATGAGCGAAGCCCTGTCCGGCTCGGAAAGCGGAATCATCGCCGAGTTCAAGCGCAAGTCCCCGTCAAAGGGTTGGATCCACAGGGATGCGAGTCCTTTGTCTGTAATCCCAGGGTATGCCCTTGCAGGAGCTTCTGCGGTATCAGTACTCACTGATGCCAAGTATTTCGGGGGAAGCCTGGAATTCATACGCTCCGTCCGCAATTCGGTGACTCTTCCGATTCTCCGCAAGGATTTCATAATAAGCGAATACCAGCTGCTGGAAGCAAGGCTTTACGGGGCTGATGCAGTCCTGCTCATCGCCGCCTGCCTTAGTGCGGATGAATGTCGTTCGCTTGTCCGTAAGGCCCATGAGCTCGGACTGGAGGTGCTTTTCGAGATACATTCGGAGTCTGAACTTGCCTACATCGCAGAAGGAGTGGACATGGTCGGAATCAACAACAGGAACCTCGGGTCGTTCGTGACTGACGTGCGCAACTCGTTCAGGCTGGCTGAAGCCCTTCGCAGCGCCGTGGCGGAGAAATGCGAGAAGATGCCCGTGCTGGTATCCGAAAGCGGGATTTCCGATCCCGCCACGGTCCGGGATCTCCGCGATGCCGGTTTCAGGGGCTTCCTGATGGGGGAGAATTTCATGAAAACAGATGATCCTGCAAGGACATTGTCGGAGTTTATCGCAGCGCTATGAGAAATGGAAATTATATAAAGGTCTGCGGCATGACCGAAGGCAAGAATATCCGGGCTGTCGAGGCTCTGGGAGCTGATTTCATCGGGATGATCTTTTATCCTGCATCGCCCCGCAAAGTTGTCGGGATTCCGGATTACCTGCCGGAGACTGCAGCCAGGGTAGGAGTCTTCGTGAATGCTTCGGAATCGGAGATACTGGAGAAGGTGGTGGCTTATGGTCTCGACCTTGTCCAGCTTCATGGAGATGAGAGCCCTGAGTTCTGCTCAAGGCTGGACCGCAGGGGAGTCGGAGTCATCAAGGCCTTCTCGGTCTCGTCTGAATCCGACCTTGCCCGGACGTCCGCTTATGAGGGACTCTGCCGGTATTATCTCTTCGATACTCCGACTGCCGGCCGTGGAGGCTCAGGAAAGCGATTTGACTGGAGCCTGCTGCAGGCCTATTCCGGAAAGACTCCGTTCTTGCTCAGCGGGGGAATCGGTCCGGAGTCTGCCGCCGCTCTCTCCGAATTCTCGCACCCGATGCTTGCCGGATATGACCTGAACAGCCGTTTCGAGTCGGAGCCCGGAGTCAAGGATGTCGCCCTCCTAGGGCAGTTTTTGTATAAAATATAAGATTATGAACAGAATAGACGAACTTTTCTCAAGGAAGCCGCAGGGGCTTCTGTCAATTTATTTCTGCGCCGGGACGCCTACGCTGGAAGGTACTCCCGGGGTGATCCGCACTCTCCAGGATGAGGGCGTGGACATGGTGGAGATAGGAATCCCGTTCAGCGACCCCATGGCTGACGGTCCGGTAATCCAGGACGCTGCGACCAAGGCTCTTCGCAACGGAATGACTTTGCAGCTGCTTTTCAGCCAGCTTGCCGACATACGTCGTGACGTGCATATCCCCCTGATTCTCATGGGGTATCTCAATCCGGTGTACAGATATGGGTTCAGGAAATTCTGCGAATCATGCAGGGGCTGCGGCATCGACGGGGTCATAATCCCGGACCTGCCGTTCAGGGACTACATGGAATCGTATAAGCCGATAGCAGACGAATACGGAATCAGGATGATCATGCTCATCACTCCGGAGACCTCGGAGGAGAGGATCAGGCTGATCGATGAACATACCGACGGATTCATCTACATGGTATCGTCCGCTGCCACGACCGGAGCCCAGAAGGACTTCAACAAAGCCAAGCTGGAATACTTCCGCAGGATTGCTTCGATGGGGCTGAGGAATTGCCGCATGGTAGGTTTCGGCATCAGCAATGACCAGACGTTCAGGGCTGCCTGCGACTACTCGTCCGGAGGCATAATCGGTAGCAAATTTGTGTCATTGTTGGAGTCGTACGGCACCCCTCTTGAAGCGATTCGCGATTTGAAAAAGACTATAAAAATCAGGGAGTTCGCTGAAAAATAAACCGTTTTGACTGAAAATTGACGTTTTTTGTAAGAAATATTTGCATGGTCAAAAAAATATTCCCAACTTTGCAATGCAATAGATAGAACGCATTCGCGTTGTTTCATATTGGTTAGTTATCAGTTAGTGGTTATTATGACAAGGAGGAGCCGTGAGGTTTCTCCTTGTGCCGTAATAAGGGAACTGATTATTTAATAATGATTTAAACTATGACCAGATTTACATTGATTGGCCTGTGTCTCGCGTTATTCGTCGCATGTGCAGGAAACAAGAATTCTAACTTGGAAGAAAACAATGGCGGCAATCCTGATTTCGTGATCGGGGCCGATATAAGCTGGGCTTCGGAAATGGAGCACGACGGCCGTTCTTTTCAGTTCGCCTCCGGAGATGAAGGGGAACTTGTGGACATACTTTCATATATGGGAGTGACTGCCATAAGGCTTCGCGTGTTCGTGGATCCGGTAGGCGGCTGGTGCGGCAAGGATGAGGTGGTCAAGGCTGCGTGCAAGGCCAAGGATGCCGGGATGGACATCATGATCGATTTCCATTACAGCGACTATTTCGCAGATCCTCACCGCCAGACCGTTCCGGCGGCATGGAAGGGCCTCAGCCTCGCTGACATGTGCTCGAAAGTTTCTGAGCATACGACGGACGTGCTTTCAGCCATAAAGAAAGCCGGAGTCAATGTGAAATGGGTGCAGGTCGGCAACGAGACCCGCTGCGGAATGCTATGGGATACCGGAAGGCTTTGGAACGAGAAAGGCGACATCCCTGAGGGATGGAGGCATTATGCAAAGCTCAGCAATGCCGGCTACGAGGCCGTGAAGAGCGTATATCCCGAGACGACGGTCATAATCCATATCGACAACTCATGGCTTGACAACGGCATCGATCCGTGGTGGTATGATTCATGGTGGTTCGAGAAATTCATCGCTGCGGGAGGCCGTCTGGACATGATCGGACTGTCTCATTATCCTATGACATATGAAGGAATTGACTGGGCGCAGGTCAACCAGCTTGCCCTTAACAAGATCAAGTTGCTCTCGGAGACATACGGCTACAAGGTCATGGTCTGCGAGGTCGGAGTCCAGCAGCATCAGCCTTCTGTCGGGGCCGAGTGCCTGGGGGCTTTCATGAAAGCGGCAAAGGAACTTGAAAGCTGCGCCGGCGTCTTCTATTGGGAGCCTGAGGTGGACGGTGTCTGGAAGCCTGCAATCTATGACAGCCTTGGCTGGGGAGCGTACGGAATGGGCGCGTTTGACAGCGCCGGAAAGCCTACGGCTATCATGGATGCATTCGTGAAATAATTATTTTGAATTTTTTCGGGAAAAACCTTGCCGAATTAATTTAAATAGCTATCTTTGCAATCCCGTTTGAAAAAAGCGGGTTGCAAATAAGCTTGGGAGCATAGCTCAGTTGGTTCAGAGCGTCTGCCTTACAAGCAGAGGGTCGGGGGTTCGACTCCCTCTGCTCCCACTAAAAGGTCAGCCCTTACGGTTGACCTTTTTTCGTTATGACAGAGAATGAAAAAGAAGTAATCCAGGGGTTCAGGGACAGGCTGACAGGGCATTTGCTTGCTATCTGCAAGGAGAAAGGCTATCTTGGCGACACATTGCTGCAGACTCCTGACATAGAAGAGAAATGGAAGGACCTTGCTCCGGATTATTACGGCGACGCCATTCCTGAGTTCAACGGCTATCCTGAGGTTACACTCGCATGGGCCGGCTATCTTGGAGAAGCCGTTGCCCAGTGCTGGGATTCTGACTGGAGTTCATTTTCTGGCGCGAAATACGATTTCTTCCGCGGCTCCCGCGGTTTCGATTACATGGACGAGCATATTACCGAGAGATTCCTGGGTTATCAGGTCGGCTCGGAAGAGGGGAACGAGGTCGCAGCAGTGCTGAGGGACCTTGCCGGCCATGCATACAGTTTCCTGCGCCATGACAACATCGAGGCACAGAGCATCCTTGCCTACAAGGCTGTGCTCGCCGCATTGGATGTCATGTTTCTTGTGGGAGCGGCAGTGAGATTAAAGAAACTCGGCTACAAATTCGAGAAATTGTAGCCGAGACTGTATTCCGCTTGTGGAGATGGGCGGACTCGAACCGCCGTCCAAACACCGTATCAGATAGCTTTCTACACGTTTATTCTTCCTTTGTTTTTCGTCAGCGGCCTGCCGGAAGACGGGCTAACCGCAGCTTATCCTCTAAGTCTTGGCATGGTTTAAAGGAGTCCCCATGTGCATCCGGTTTGGATGATACCCCTGGATCGGAACATAACCGGCCTAAAGTCCGAGGGATACTCGTCGGCGTCGCAGCCT
>JAFZTP010000019.1 GCA_017618815.1 Bacteroidales bacterium
GCCGGGAACTCGAAGACTATTCCGATCAGGAAGACCATCGACGTGAAAGTCGAAATATATGAGCCCAGGGTGATTGTGTTGATTATGTCGGGACTGACTGTATAGTTCATGAAGAACATCAGGCATACCGGCAGCACCACGAAATATCCGACCGCGACTCCCAGATAAAACAGGCCTGAGGACATCGCAAAGGCCATCCCGACCGCTTTTTTCTCTTTTTCATAGAGAGCGGGGGCGATAAACTTCCATAGCTCGAATATGATATACGGGAATGCCAGCACCACCCCTGAAAGGGCCGCCATCCTGAGATGGGCGAAGAACTGGGCAGATACCTCAATATTTATCAGGTCCATGCCGAACCGTACTCCCAGAAGCCTGTAGAGGACGAAATCCTCCGAAGCAGGCCAGAGCACAGCCGAGAACAAGGCGTCCTTGAAGCAGAGGAAGATAGCGGTGAGGACCACAATCGCCGCGGCCGAGCGCAGCAAAACGCCCCTCAGCACATCCAGATGGTCCCAGAAAGACATTTCAGAAGTGTCGCCCACTTCTACTTGTCCTCCTTTTCCGAAGGGTTATCCTCCTTCTTGATTTCTTTCTCTACGTCGTTGAGCCCTTCCTTGAAGCTCCTTACACCCTTTCCGACTCCGCGCATGAGCTCAGGAATCTTCTTGGCGCCGAAGATAAGCAGAAACAGAATGATGATGAGGATAATCTCCCCGTAACCGATAAATAAAGGATAAGCGATCATATTATAGCGTATTAACGGTCAGTCAACCTGGATTCGATGATCTTGTACAGCGGCTCCGGGCAACGGGTAGGACGGCCGGTCTCCTTGTTAAGGAAGCCCAACATCACCTGACCGGTCGCGCAAAGCTCCCCTCTCTGGTTATAGACAGACTGCTTCACTACAAGCTTGGCCATAGGAGCCGCCTCTATCGAAGCCGTAACCTTGAGGACATCCCCCATGCGGGCCGGATACTTGTACTTGCACTCGACGGACACGATAGGAATGGTCACACCCTCTTCCTCGCATCTCTCGATAGGATAGCCTGCGTCGGCCATCATACCGTTACGGGCGCACTCGAAATACCGGATATAGTTGGAGTGATGGACTATGCCCATCTGGTCTGTCTCATAATAGCGAACAGGAAACTCCAATTCGAAATACATCATCTTACTTATTGTTTTTCAGAGCCTTAATCTGGGCTTCATAGCTCTCGATCTTTGAGAGCGAGTCAGCCTCTTTCTTGCGCTCATTGGCAATCACGGCCTCAGGGGCATGGGCCACGAAACCCTGGTTGGAGAGTTTCTTGCGCACGCTCTCGAGGAATTTGACCTGGTAATCAAGCTCTTTCTCAAGCTTGGCTATCTCCTCGTCAGCATTCACGAGTCCTTCGAGGGCCACGAACATCTCCACGGTCCTTACCATGAAAGAAACGCCGGCAGCCTGGCCGAAGTCCTCCACGATATCGACTGAAGAAGTATTAGCAAGCTTAACCACTGCAGGAACGAGTTCGGCGCTGAAGTCTCCCTTGATCTTGAGGGCAAGAGCCTCCTTAGGAGAGAGGTTCTTCTGCTGACGTATGCCACGGATGCCGTTCACGGCCTCCTGAGCCATCTCGAAGCGGGAAATGAAGTCGGCATCGTATGCGCCAGCCTTCGGAGTTGAAGCATACATAATGGTCTCGCCTTCCTTGCGTGCCTGGAGAGCCTGCCAGAGTTCCTCTGTGATGAATGGCATGACCGGATGGATCATGCGCAGAAGCTTGTCGAAGAATCCGACGGTAGCCTCATAGGTAGCCACGTCGATCTTCTCGCCGTATGCCGGCTTGACGAGCTCGAGGTACCATGAGCAGTAATCATCCCAGAAGAGCTTGTATATGGCCATAAGGGCATCGGAGATCCTGAACTTGCCGTAGTGGTCTTCAACGAGTTCAATTGTCTGGTTGAGCTTATTCTCGAACCACTTGACTGCAAGCGCATTGACATCGCTCTGCTTAAGCGATGCTTCAGTATCCCATCCCTTGATGAGACGGAATGAATTCCATATCTTTCCGCAGAAATTCCTGCCCTGCTCGACCTGAGACTCGTCATAGAAGATGTCGTTTCCGGCCGATGAGCAGAGAAGCATTCCGATACGGACTGCATCTGCGCCATATTTCTCGATGAGCACCAGAGGGTCAGGAGAGTTTCCAAGCTGCTTGGACATCTTGCGTCCGAGCTTGTCCCTCACGATACCTGTAAAATATACGTTGCTGAACGGTTCCCTCTTCATGAACTCGCTTCCAGCCATCACCATCCTGGCCACCCAGAAGAAGATGATGTCCGGACCGGTTACGAGGTCGCTCGTAGGGTAATAATATGCAAGGTCTTTGTTCGGCTTATGGTCAGGCTGGCCCGGCATCTGCGGGTCGAATACTGAAATCGGCCAGAGCCACGAGCTGAACCATGTATCGAGGACGTCCTCGTCCTGACGGAGATCTTCCATCTTGACAGAAGCGTCAAGCTTCCTGGCAGCCTCGAGAGCCTTTTCTGCGGTGGCGGCAACTACGAAGCGGCCGTCAGGGAGATAGTAGGCAGGGATGCGCTGGCCCCACCAGAGCTGGCGGCTGATGCACCAGTCATGGGCGTTCTCCATCCAATGCCTGTATGTATTGCGATATTTCTCCGGGATGAGCTTTACCTTGCCGCACTCGACAGCGTCAAGAGCCTCTGCAGCAAGACCTTCCATCTTGAGGAACCACTGGGCGGAGAGCCTTGGCTCGATGACGGCGTTGGTCCTTTCAGAGTATCCGACAGGAGATGTATATTCTTCGACCTTGACGAGATTTCCGGCTTCCTCAAGCATCTTGACGATCTTCTTGCGGGCCACGAACCTGTCTTCGCCGACGAGTATCTGGGCATTTTCATTGAGTTTTCCATGCTCATCGATGATATCGAGCACCGGAAGATTGTGGCGGAGTCCGATCTCATAGTCATGGACGTCATGCGCCGGGGTCACCTTGAGGCAGCCGGTACCGAAGTCCATCTCCACGTAGCTGTCCTCGATCACAGGAATCTCCTTGTTGATCAGAGGGATGAGCACCTTCTTGCCGCGGAGCCAGTGATGTCTCTCATCCTCAGGGTTGACGCAGATCGCAGCATCGGCCATGATGGTCTCAGGCCTTGTGGTCGCGATCACGAGATACTGGTCGGTAGGATTGCCGTTGCCATCGGAAATATAATATTTCAGGTGATAGAAATGGCTCTTGGTGTCCTTGTGGATAACCTCCTCGTCACTGACGGCGGTAAGTCCTTCCGGATCCCAGTTGACCATCCTCACTCCCCTGTATATCAGGCCTTTCTCATAGAAGTACACGAAGGTGTTGATGACGGCCTCGGTAAGTTCCGGCTCCATGGTAAACCTGGTCCTGTCCCAGTCGCAGGACGAACCAAGCTTGCGGAGCTGCTTGAGGATGATTCCGCCATGCTCCTCCTTCCATTCCCATGCATATTTGAGGAACTCTTCCCTGGTCAGGTCCTCCTTGCGGATGCCCATGTTCTTAAGCTTCGCTACGACTTTGTTCTCGGTAGCGATGGATGCATGGTCAGTACCCGGAACCCAGCAGGCGTTCTTTCCGTCCATGCGGGCTTTGCGGATGAGCACATCATTCAGGGTATTGTTGAGCACATGGCCCATGTGAAGGATACCGGTTACGTTCGGCGGCGGGATTACGATCGTGTAAGGTTCACGCTCATCCGGTTCCGAATGAAAGAATTTATGCTCAAGCCAGTAGGAGTACCACTTATCTTCTACCTCTGACGGATTGTACTTCGCTGATATTTCCATTTTAAATCTAAATTTCGTATAAACATACAAAGATACATAATTTTAGTTAAATTTGTGGAAATAATACATTCTGAATATGGAAAACGAGAAGAAACAGATAAGCCTCGAGCTTAAGCCCGAAGTCGCAAAAGGCACTTATTCCAACCTTGCTATAATTACGCACTCCCGCAGCGAATTCATCATTGATTTCGCGACCATGCTCCCGGGCCTTCCGAAGCCGGAGATCGGCAATCGTCTGATCATGACTCCGGAGCATGCAAAACGTCTTCTCAATGCGCTACAGGACAATATCATCAAGTACGAGAACCAGTTCGGAATGATCGATCTGGACGGCCAGCAGAAAGGCGGCACCTTCAACATCGAGAACTTCGGTCCTTTCAATGGTCCCAAATCGTAAGTGATGGATTTCAGCAAGATCAAAGCTTTCGCTTTCGACATTGACGGCGTCTTCACCAACGGCGGCATCCTCTGTGACCTTCAGGGTGAGCTTTACCGCACCTTCGACGCCAAGGACGGATTCGCGGTCAGAATGGCCGTAATGAACGGCTACCCTACCGCAATCATCACCGGAGGCCGATCCAAGTCGATCCAGGCCCGTTTCCTTACAAGCGGGCTTCCGGAGGAGGACATTTATCTCGGATCCCGCATCAAGATGGATGAATTCGAGGATTTCTGCCGCCGCCATGGACTCAAGGCCGAAGAAGTAATGTATATAGGTGATGACATTCCGGACATCGAGGTCATGGAGGCCTGCGGAATAGGCGTATGTCCTTCTGACGCCGTCGAGGAGGTCAAGGCTGCAGCTGACTGGGTTTCTGATTATCCGGGAGGCAGAGGCTGCGTAAGGAACTCGGTCGAGACGGTAATGAAGGCCCAGGGACGCTGGGTGTTCGACCAGAAAAAGTACAAGAAACTGTTCTAGGATGGATCTTCACGGGAAAAAGATTATACTGGCAAGCAATTCTCCGCGCAGAAGGGAGCTGCTTGCCGGTCTTGACATAGACTTCACTGTCGATACCGACACTTCTTTCATTGAGACTTACTCCCCTGACACACCGCACGAAATGGTGCCAGTATTGATGTCCGAAGGCAAGTCGCAGTTCTTCCACCGTCCTCTTGCGGATGACGAGATTCTTGTCACTTCGGACACGATGGTCCTCTGCGGGGATGAGATCATGGGCAAGCCTGCAGGCCGCGAGGACGCCGAGAGAATGCTGAGGCTTCTTTCGGGTCGCGAGCATCAGGTAATCACTGCCGTGACTCTGCGAGATTCTTCCCGGATGGAGACCGTGACTGACACTGCCAATGTCTGGTTCAAGGAGCTTTCTGCCGAAGAGATTTCATATTACATAGAGAATTATAAGCCGTTTGACAAGGCTGGGGCCTATGGCATCCAGGAATGGATCGGCTACATCGGAATCACAAGGATCGAGGGATCCTATTTCAACATCATGGGACTTCCCGTCCATGCCCTCTACTCCCTTCTCCTGAAATTCATCTAACCCCCACCCTACATCCATCACTGCCGCCCTGCTTTCGCGTCCGGCTGACGGACGCGATGGAAGGCGTCAGCAGGACAGATACAGAGGAACAGGGACGTATATAAAAGAAAAAAGAAGTCCTTCAGATCAGACTTCTTTAATTCCATGAGCACTGACGCTTCACGCGCGAGGCTCATACTAACCACATAATTAATAACACTAAAACTAATAACCAATGAGCTGTATGTGAGAGAACCTCATCATCAACTCGATACAAAGGTACTGCTTTTTTGCTTCCCCACAAATTATTCCGTATAAAATTTAACTAAAATTTTAATAAACATTTTTAGATTGTTGATTATCAATGATTTAAAATGATACAAATTTTTATTAAAATTTTAAGTAAAAAAGTCAAATATGCCGTACAACGTTTTAAGAGGCCGATTGGAATCTATTAAAACGATAAAGCGATTATAAATCGTAAGGTTACAGAAAAGCAGTAAACTTTACATTTGTAAGGTAAAACAAATATTGAGCCGCACCGTAAAAAATTTTTGATAGTCCGAAAAATAAAGCTATATTTGCATTCCATTTGAGGAAACGGTGCTTTGGCCGAGCGGTTAGGCACAGGTCTGCAAAACCTGCTACAGCGGTTCGATTCCGCTAGGCACCTCCAAAAAACTCCCGAGGAAATCCCCGGGAGTTTTTCGTTTATATATATTGCGGAATATTACTCGACGTAGAGCAAAAGACCCTTGAGGTACTCCCCTTCCGGATGATAGATGTTCACCGAATGGTCAGCCGGCTGGTTAAGCCTGTCAAGGATACGCACAGAACGGCCTACCTGAGCTGCAGCCGAGAACACGGCAAGCGCGAAGGCCTCCTTGTCCACGACCTGGGAGCAGCTGAACGTAAATACGAGACCGCCGGGAGCGACCTTGGCAATAGCAGCGGCATTGAGCCTCTGATAAGCCCTGAGAGCATTCTGCAGAGCTCCCCTATGCTTGGCAAATGCAGGAGGATCCACGATCATGAGATCATACTTGTCCTCCGGAGCCGCCTTGAGGAAATCAATCGCATCTGTACAATAGCTGGTATGGCGTGAAGAATCGAAACCATTCACGGCAACATTCCTGTCCACCATGTCCATCGCCCTCTGGGAGCTGTCCACAGAATCCACATGGACGGCGCCGGCACCGAGAGCATAGATCGAGAATCCTCCGGTATAGCAGAAAAGATTGAGCACGTTGCGTCCAGCGGCATATCTGCCCACAAGGGCGCGGTTCTCCCTCTGGTCCAGGAAGAAACCCGTCTTCTGGCCTTCAGTCCAGTTCACCATGAACTTGTGGCCATTCTCAAGCACTACCTGCTCGTCGTCATTGAAACCCTCTTTCTTGTAGAGATATCCATCCACAAGGTCGAGACCGGCCTTGAACGGAGCCGTACCAGAGCTTTTGTCATATACAGCGCGGAGAGAATCCCCATATACTTCCACGAGAGCCTCGCAAATCTGCTTCTTGGCCCTGAACATTCCTACTGAATGGGCCTGCATCACGCAGACACCATCATAATAATCTATGATAAGTCCGGGCAGGTTGTCCCCTTCTCCATGCACAAGCCTGTAGCAGCTCGTAGTGGCAGAAGAAGCAAGTCCGCAAGCCTTCCGCACTTCCAGGGCGCGGGAAATCATCACTTTCCAGAAATCAGGAGAAAGGGCAGGAGCATCGAAACTGAGCACGCGAACCGCTATCGACCCGATCTGGTAATGTCCCGTGGCGAGGAAAGAACCGTCGGACGCATATACGCCCACGACATCTCCTTCCGCAGGAGAGCCGTTGATCTGTGCGATAGCACCTGAGAAAACCCACGGATGGAAACGGCGGAGAGACTCCTCCCTTCCCTTCTTCAAAATAACCTTTATCATAACTGTACTTCTTCTTCTAAGGGATGTTTCTTGCTGCGCATAAGTTTCTTGTACATCTCACGACAGATCCACGCGTCCGTGGCCGCATAGGCCTTCTGTGAATCCGAGAGCTGCTCAGCCTCCCAGTTGGAGAGCTGCTGAGTCTTGGAGATGCGGACTTTCAGGATGATGGCCGCCATTTTCTTGACGCTCTTGTCCTTGATGCCATATTCGCTGACAATCTTCTGGAGGTCAATGAAACCTCCCGGAGTAAAATCGGCATATTTCTGCAGACCCTTTATGTCATCATTCACGGCCGCTCCGACCTTGATGATATTCTCATTAGCGAGCAGGTTGCAGAGCTTCTTCTGCATACCAAGGGTCTTGACACGGAACAGGAAAGCCTTCTCGGAGCCAGAAAGCTGGAGAAGGGACACCCCATAATGGGGCTGGTTCGCACTGAAGCATGGACGGGATTCCGTGTCGAATCCTATCACCTTCTTGTTCTTGAGATACCTCACGGCATTGTCAAACTCCTTTCCGGGCTGGTCGATGACATGGATTTCACCTTTGAAGGAGGCAAAATCCAGTTTCTCTATCTCTTCCGGCGTAATACTCTTAGCGAACATACAACGAGAAAATCTTAGGAGTGTTAACAATCATGAAATCCCGGACATCCGACGGGAGATACTTATCCTTCAACTCGACGAATGAGTAAGTGACCTCGTCGGAATTCTCTTCCCTGCCGAACTTGAAGCTGTCGGAAAAACTGCCGTCACCATTATATGCGGCGTTTCCGAAACCACGGCATGGAGATGTCACATATGCATAGATATCAGGATATGCGATCCTGTGAGTAAACCTGTTGCTTTCCCTGAGATAGGCCTGGCACGAAGCAGCCACGGATGAATATGCATCCACGACCTTGAAACCATCCTCCAGGGACATCTTGTACAACAGATATTTGTCATGGTCCATGTTGACTATCGAAGCTACGGCAGCGCGAAGGGAATCGACGTTGACCGAAGGATCATCCACCACTACTGCGGAGAGTTTGGTATCGCCGCCGACAGCCTTGTACCTGTCCAGGAACTCCAGGAAACGCTCCATGACGGAACCGGATGATTCAGGGCAAAGGACCTCATAAGATACAGATTTCACGCCCTTAGATGCGGCGACGTCAGGAATCACTGTCGAATACACTCCGGAGCCAAGGATATCCTTGGACGCCCAGATTCCCAGGTTGGCGCCTTCCTGACGGCCATCCAGCGCCTGCGAAAGCATGGAATGGACGGTAGAGAACACCGGTATTCCGTCTGCCAGAGACCTCGAAAGCGAGTCTATCTCATAATATCCGTACGCGGCGGCATAAGATGATGACAGAATAACCACCTTCGCCCTGGCCTTGCGCACGATCTTGTCTTCGTCGTATGCGCTCAGATAACATGAGGAATCGACGGCCGCGATGAAATTACGGACGTTGATCTCGCTGAGATAGTCCTCCTTGCCGGCTTTGACATATCCTATATAAGGAGCATTGGCAATGTCCAGCAGAGGAGATATCACCTCCCCGGAAAAGTCCGGGAGACCATCGGCAGAGGCGGCCCCGTTGATGTTGTTGACAAGGTCGCACCCCAAAAGATACTCTGAAAGGGTCAATGTCTCTTCCGGCTCGCCCAATACCGCAATCGTGCCGTTGACAGACCGGCGGATGTCATACGTGGACAGAGTGCGATACTCGGCCGAAGACGTATCAGACATCACTTTCCCTACATAAGGAATCACATAGCGTCCGCTGACCTGGCGTTCCCTGCAGGAAACGGCAAGCAGCGCGACGGCAGCAATATAAAAGACTGTTCTCAGTTTTATCTGCATAATCTAGAAAAACAAAAGCTCCCTGTACTTAGGCAGAGGCCACAATTCGTCGTCGACCAGCATCTCCAGATAATCGGCGCTCTTGCGGACTTTCATCATGTATCCGAGCACCTCGGTGGAATAGAGCTTCGCTCTCTCGGCCATGTTCTCGACCTTGTTGGCCTTCTTTCTCGCATCTACGAGAGAAGCCACATCGGCGGAAAGCTGGTTGACATGGTTTGATATCTTTTTATATGTATCCATATCCGCGCGGCAGAGGCTCTTGTATTCGTCGCCGAACACATCCTTGCTGCCCTGGATACTCTTTATAAGTATGTTCTGGTAGCTTACAGCAGCCGGGATCACATGGTTGAGACAGATATCTCCGATGAGTCTGGCTTCAATCTGTAATTTCTTAACATACAGCTCGTTGAACACTTCATATCTGGCTTCCACCTCTGCTTTAGAGAGAACTCCTATCGAGCTGAACATCTGGATGGAATCCTCCTGGAGGAAGGACTTGTAAGCTTCAGGTATATCATTGACGGACTTGAGACCGCGGCGTGCCGCCTCCTCTGCCCACTCCTTGCTATATCCGTTACCTTCGAACATGATATCCTTGGATTCGCGGAGGAATTTCCTCACTGTAGCAAGTATGGCGGCCTGCCTGTTCTCTCCGGCAGCCTCGAGCTCATCTACCTCAGCCTTGAATTTCCAGAGGCTTTCGGCAACGATAGAGTTGATCACATAAGTAGCGCAGGCGCAGTTCATGGAAGAGCCCACGGCCCTGAACTCGAACCTGTTGCCGGTAAATGCAAAAGGCGATGTTCTGTTCCTGTCGGTGTTGTCCTGCATGATCTCTGGTATCGAACTGACCATCTTGATGGAACTTGCAGCCTTAGGGTCGTCGACGTCCTTCATGTTCATGATTCCCTCGAAAATCTGCGAGAGAGTCGATCCGGAGAAAATGGACATCACTGATGGCGGAGCCTCGTGACCGCCGAGTCTCCAGGAGTTGTCGAGCGTGCAGATGGAGCTCATCAGCAGGTAATTATGGTCATAGACTCCCTTTGCGACAGCTGCGTAGAAGGTAAGGAACTGGAGGTTCTTCGTAGGGGTCTTGCCAGGTGAAAGCAGATTGACTCCAGTATTGGTCATCATGGACCAGTTGACATGTTTTCCGCTGCCGTTGACTCCGTCGAAAGGCTTCTCATGGAAAATCACCTTCAGATGGTGCTTCTCGGCTACCTTATGCATGACGATCATAAGCAGCATGTTCTGGTCGATGGCTTTTGTAGCCTCGCAGAACACAGGGGCGCACTCGAACTGATTCGGGGCGACCTCGTTATGTCTTGTCGAAAGTTCGATTCCGAGTTTGTAGGCTTCGGTCTCGAAGTCTTTCATGAAGCAGGCCACGCGGGAAGGGATTGCTCCGAAATAGTGGTCGGAGAGTTGCTGGTCTTTGGCGGAAGTATGGCCAATCACTGTCCTGTCGCAAAGGCGAAGGTCAGGACGGGCATTGTAGAGAGCCTCGTCGACCAGGAAATACTCCTGCTCGATTCCAAGGTTGACCGTAATGGATTTCACGCTGCTGTCGAAGAGTTTCGCTACTTCCGTGGCGGCGGAATTGAGGGCCTGCAGAGAGCGGAGATTCGGTACTTTCATGTCAAGAGCCTCTCCCGTGTATGATACAAAGACTGAAGGGATACAGAGGGTCCCGTCAAGAATGAATACCGGGGAGGTAGGATCCCATGCGGAATAGCCTCTGGCCTCGAAGGTGTTGCGGAGTCCGCCGCTAGGGAAACTTGACGCGTCAGGCTCCTGCTGCACGAGGGCGCTTCCGCTGAATCTCTCGAATGGCTTGCCGTTCTTTACCGTGACGAATGCTTCATGCTTTTCAGCCGTAGTACCGGTAAGTGGCTGGAACAGATGGGTATAATGGGTAGCTCCCATTTCAATCGCCCAGGTCTTCATTGCCGTGGCGATTTCATTTGCAATAGGCCTGTCAATCTTCTTGCCCTGGTCTACCGCGGCCTGGACTGCCTCGAAAGCTGTCTGGGATAAATACCTGCGCATCTTTTCGAGATCGAACACGTTCTGTCCGAAATACTCGGAAACAGGTCGTTTGTCTTCATAGAACCGGGCGGGGAGATGGGTTGCGGCCTCCTTGAGCGCCATCTGTCTGAAATTAGCCATAAATACTTAAATTTGTTAAGTTAATTAATCTTACAAATATAGGAAAAATCAGTGTAAAATCGTCTCCATTATCTTAGGAATGAGCAGTTTTTCCACATATTCCTCTTCCATGAAGTGAGTCCCGTCATATATCGAATATGTGTCTCCGAAATATTTCCTGTACAGCCTGACGCTCACCACTCCGGTCCTCCGGTAATGGTCCTTCGTCCCGAAAAATGCGAAGAAAGCATCCTTTCCTCCGTTCAATGGGGCGTTCGCCAGGGCTTCGCGGCGGTGCCTGATGTATCCGCGGAGGTTGGAGAATGAGAAGTGCAGCGGCTGCCTGTCACCTTCCCTCGGCCTGTATATGCGGTCAAGCAGCAGGGTCACTCCCGGAATGAATGTGAGAAATGAAAGGTAGCCCAGGAATAGAGGGGCTCCGAGGGACGGTGAAACGAGGATATGCGGCAGTCCTTTGACCCTTATGGCCTGTATGGAGCCGAGGGACTCCCCTATGATGAGCGCAGGCTTGAGTTCATCGACCCAGCCGCGGATCTGGGCCGCAGCTTTCTCCGGTTCGAAGTCATATGTCCTGACTATCACATGGATGCCGGCAGAGGCCGGAATCCGTTCCTGAAGGATTGACGGGATCCGGCTGTCTCCGCCGCCTCCCATACCGTGTATATATAATACCGTTGATCCGTCCATAATTGCAAATGTACGAAGAAATGGTTACATTTGTCTAATTAAAAACGATCAAACTGTTATGAATTTAAACAGAACCATACTCTGCGTTTCAGCCATCGCGCTGGCGTTTTCGGCTCCTGTTTTCGCGCAGGATACCGATATCCTTGAATTTAAAGTCATTAAAGAACTCCCTGTAACCTCAATCAAGGACCAGCATCGCTCAGGTACCTGCTGGTGCTTCTCCGCGCTCTCTTTCCTTGAGTCCGAGGCCATCAGGATCAACAATATCAAAGACGAATCCCTCTATCCGGACTTTTCCGAAATGTTCGTAGTAAGCCATTCTTACCAGGACAGGGCTGACAAGTTCATCCGCCTCGACGGCAACCTTACTTTCAGCTCCGGCAGCGAGTGCGACGACGTCCTTCATATCATGACAGATTATGGTCTCGTTCCTCAGTCAGTGATGCCAGGCACCAACTATGGCACGGAGCTTCCTGTCCACGGAGAGCTTGACGCCGCTGCAGCCGCCTATGTCCACGCTATCGTCAAAAACCCTAACAGAACCCTTTCTACCGCTTGGAAGAGAGGTTTCAAGGGCATCATGGACGCTTATCTCGGAGAATGCCCTGAGGAGTTCGAATACAACGGAAAGACTTACACCCCTGCCTCATACAGGGATTCATATAAGCTTAAGGCTTCAGACTATGTTACTCTGACTTCATTTACCCATCATCCGTTCTACACCAAGTTCGCCATCGAGATGTGCGACAACTGGAGGTCTGACGAGGCTTACAACGTTACTCTGGACGAGTTGATGGAGGTTCTTTATTATGCCCTCGACCATGGCTATACCGCCGCATGGGGCGGCGATGTCAGCGAAAAGGGCTTCACTCGCAACGGTACCGCCCTTCTTCTCGACAGTGATGCCGCCACTTCCGGTTCCGACAAGGAAAGATGGGTTGGCAAGGCCGATGAGAAGGTTGATTCCGTGAAGGCCAAAGCTCCGAAGGAGATCAAGGTAACCCAGGAGAGCCGTCAGGCTGACTTCGATTCCAAGGCTACCACCGATGACCATGGCATGCATGCCTATGGTATCGCCGAGGACCAGTTTGGCAACAGATATCTTATGATCAAGAATTCTTGGGGCAAGAGCGGCAAGTATGAAGGTCTCTGGTACATGTCCGATGCATTTGCAAGGGGCAAGACCATCGACATCATGGTACATAAGGACGCCGTCCCTAAGAATATCCGCAAAAAACTCGGTTTTTAACTGATGAAGATCAAGAAATACATTCCTAACACAATCACCTCAATGAATCTCCTGTCGGGGCTCATCGGGGTGATTGCGACTTTCGGCGGAAGGCTTGACATCGCCTTTCTGCTGATGCTGGCTGCCGCCGTGTTCGACTTCTGCGACGGTTTCGCCGCAAGGCTTCTCCATTCTTATTCCGATATCGGAAAGGAGCTTGACTCTCTCTCCGACATGGTTAGTTTCGGGGTGCTTCCGGCCCTGATGATGCATAAGCTGATGTCTTTCCAGCAGACTGGCTGGGTGATTTACATCCCGCTCATCATTGCGGTATTCTCCGCTCTCAGGCTTGCAAAATTCAATGTTGACGAGCGCCAGCACTACAGTTTCATCGGACTTCCGACTCCGTCATGCGCGATAATCTGCGGTTCGCTTTGCAGTTTCATCTACAGCGAGCAGTTCTCCGGCATTTCAAGCTGGGCCGCCTCGCCATACATCATTCCTGCAATAGCCGTCATTCTCAGCCTGCTGCTTGTTTCGGAGATTCCGATGTTCTCCATGAAGGGCAGCAAAGAAGGTAAAGACACTGTCTTGTCCTTCAAGCGCATCGCCTTCCTGACCATCGTGGTACTTATTGCCATCGCAGTATTCGTAGCAGGTCTCCACTGGACATTGATTCCGCTCATGTCCTTCGTGACCTACGTGCTCATGAACGTACTGTTCATGCTCTCCCCTGCCACGGCCTCCAAGTAGCCGCGCCTCCTCTTCCTTCCTTCTTCTGCAACCGATGTGCGTGGCGGCTCAGTCAGGTTTCGGAAAAGCTGCTTAGTCGCTGTCACTGCCTAAACGGCTAACTCAGTCCTTTTACGCCGCCATCGTCGCTTCGCTCGAAGTCGTCGTAACGTCCTTCAGACACACGCCGTTCTTCACGGCAGCGACGGGCGCTCCTGCGCTCTCCGCTTTTCCTCAATTCCTTCGC
>JAFZTP010000020.1 GCA_017618815.1 Bacteroidales bacterium
ACAACAGGTTCTTTTGAACAGAGTAACTTGTGCCGGGGATGGCGGGCCTATTTTACCCTTTGGGGATTCCGCATTGCGGGACGGAGGATTACTGAACCGGCGCAGAGCTCAAATCTTTTTTATAGAGATTTTTCTGACCGACAGCCGACGGCTTCTTTCTATAAGTGTCAGCGAGACTTGTCCCGCTGGCATTTTTTTTGGCTATAACACTATTATATATATGAATATTTTATATCTAATCATTGGCCTGGTCCTCGGTATTGCCGTGGGAGCCTGCGCCAGCATCCTGATCCGTAAAAGAATCCTGAAAGGAAAGCGGGAGGATATACTTGAAAAAGCCGAGCTTGAAGGCGAGAACATCAAAAAAGAAAAGATGCTCCAGGCGAAGGAGAAATTCCTCCAACTCAAATCAGAGCACGACAAGTATGTCAATGATAAGAACAATCAGATACGAGATATCGAGAACCGTCTTAAACAGAAAGAAAACACTCTCAACCAGCAGAACGGCGAGCTTCAGAAGAAAATGCGCGACAACGACAGCCTCCGCGGCAGCCTGATGTCCCAGAAAGAAGCTGTTGAAAAGAAGGCCGAGGAATACGAAAGACTCCGTGCCGAGGCCAACAAGCAGATCGAAAGCATAGCCGGAATGTCCGCTTCCGAGGCCAAGAACCTGCTGATGGAAAACATGAAGGCAGAAGCCCGCACAGAGGCTCAGGCATATATCAATGACACGATCGACGAGGCCAGGCTCAACGCCGCCAAAGAAGCCAAGAGAATAGTCATCAACACTATCCAGAGGACGGCTACAGAGACTGCGATCGAGAATGCCGTGACTACCTTCCCTATCGAGAACGACGAGATCAAGGGAAGGATCATCGGACGAGAAGGACGAAACATCCGCGCCCTGGAGGCCGCCACCGGAGTCGAAATCGTTGTGGACGATACACCTGACACGATTCTTCTCTCAGCCTTCGACCCTGTCCGCAGGGAGGTTGCAAGACTTGCCCTCCACCAGCTCGTGATCGACGGCCGTATCCATCCTGCAAGAATCGAGGAAGTCGTAGCCAAGGTCCAGAAACAGCTTGAGGACGAAATTCTCGAAACCGGAAAGAGGACTTGCATCGATCTTGGTATCCACGGAATGAGCATGGAGCTTGTCCGTCTCATCGGCCGAATGAAATACCGCTCATCATACGGACAGAACCTTCTTCAGCACTCCCGTGAAGTTGCAAATATCTGCGCCATAATGGCATCCGAGCTCGGTCTCAACGTCAAGCTTGCCAAGAGGGCCGGTCTTCTCCACGATATCGGAAAGGTATCTGAGGACGATCCTGAGCTTCCGCACGCATTGCTGGGAATGAAGCTCGCAGAGCAGTATAAGGAGCGTCCTGAGATCTGCAACGCCATCGGAGCCCACCATGAGGAAATCGAGATGACTTCAGTGATCTCCCCTATCGTCATGGTCGGAGACGCTATCTCCGGAGCGCGTCCTGGTGCACGCCGAGAGGTCATCGAGTCATATATCAAGAGACTCAAGGGCATGGAAGACCTTGCCGCATCTTATCCTGGAGTAACGAAGAGCTACGCCATCCAGGCCGGCCGAGAGCTTCGAGTCATCGTAGGAGCCGAGGAGGTAACTGACGAGCAGGCCGTAACCCTTTCTTCCGATATCGCGACAAAGATCCAGAACGAAATGACATACCCTGGGCAGGTTAAGATTACAGTTATTCGTGAGACACGTTCAGTTGCATATGCAAAGTAAAAAAAGAAAAATCGCATTTGCGGCAGCACTTCTTTGGAGTGTTGCCGTTTTTGCACAGATGGTGCCGGACAACGCCGTCCGCTGGAAGGCGTCTTCAAGGCAGGCGGAGGACGGCCTGTATGAAATAGTCCTCACAGGCTTCACTACCGACGACTGGCATACTTACAGCTCTTCCGGCAGCGAATCCTCCACATGCGCCGAATTCTCCGTGCCGGAAGGCTGCGAACTTGTAGGAGGACTATATGACATCACTAAACCTGAGTTATATCAGGATGAGCCTGTCTTCTTCGGCAAGTTCATGCTTGGACAGAAGGTAAAGGTTACTGCTCCTTCAGCCAATATATCAGTTGTCGTTACATGGATTGCGTGCAACGACCGGTTCTGCTCTCAGCCTAATGACACAGAGCTCAAAGTAACAATTGAAAACGCCGTAAATAGCTCCGAATCGGGGGTTAACAAAGTTGTTATGAGTAATAACAATGATGTTTTAAATCCTGTACAGGAGGGGTTTAGGGCTAAGGAGAACAGCACTCCCCTTCTTGCGCTGATAATAGAGGCGATACTGTGGGGACTGGCCATGTTGCTGACTCCGTGCGTGTTTCCGATGGTCCCGATGACCATTTCTTTCTTCCTGAAAGGCTCGTCCAATCCGACTGCCGGACGATTCAAGGCGCTGATGTACGGACTGTTCATAGTCCTCTTGTATACCGTACCGATATCGGTGATAATTCTGATAACGCGCATCGCCGGAGGTGAGACGGTAACGGCAGATATCTTTAACTGGCTGGCGACGCACTGGCTCCCGAATATCATATTCTTTGTAGTATTCATGATATTCGCCGCATCCTTCTTCGGTGCATTTGAGATCACTCTCCCCTCTTCGATCGTCAACAAAAGCGACAAGAACGCCAACAGAGCCGGTCTCGCAGGTGTTTTCTTCATGGCTCTTACCCTGGTTCTGGTTTCTTTTTCATGCACCGGTCCGATCGTAGGCACCGTGCTGATCAAGTCCACCCAGGGAGAATTCTGGACCCCGATGGTGACAATGCTGGCATTTTCTGCAGCCTTCGCCCTTCCTTTCACGGTACTGGCCATGTTCCCGTCGCTTCTGAAGAAGATGAAAAGCGGCAGTTGGATGAATTCAGTCAAGGTCGTGCTCGGATTCATAGAAATAGCCCTCGGATTCAAGTTCCTCAGCGTTGCCGACCAGACATACCACTGGGGGCTTCTCGACAGAGAAGTATATCTTGCGATATGGATTGTAGTATTCTCTTTGCTCGGTCTTTACCTTTTGGGCAAGATTCGTTTCAAGAACGACAGCCCTGAGGCAAAACCACTTTCCGTATTCAGGCTGGCACTTGTGATAACTGTATTCTCCTTTGTGGTATATCTTGTTCCAGGCATGTGGGGAGCGCCTCTCAAGGCCCTCTCGGGATATCTTCCTCCTATCGAGACCCAGGATTTCATAATAACCGGAGGCTACGCGCAGCCGCAGGAACAATCCAGTGAAAATGGTCTTAAGCTTCCTCTGGGACTTACCGGGTACTTCAATATGGAAGAAGCCCAGGCCGAAGCCGCAAGAGTCGGCAAACCGGTCTTCGTGGATATCACCGGCCATGGCTGCGTGAACTGCAGGGAGATGGAGCAGAGAGTCCTCAGCGATCCGAGGATCCTGGAGAAACTGAGGAACGAATTCGTCGTCGTCGCCCTATATACGGATGATAAGACCAAACTTGAAGAAAAAGATTGGGTAACAACCGATAAAGGTAAAGTGCTCAAGGATTTAGGACGGGTGAATTCTTATATAGTACGTACTCGTTTCGGAGTCAATGCACAGCCTAATTATGCCATCGTCTCCCCTGAAGGAAAGACGCTTGTCCCTGTGAGAGGATACGACCTCGACGTAGAAGGATATATAGCTTTCCTTGATTCAGGAATCACGGCCTACAAGACATCCCGCTAATGCAGCGGACGGTGTCTGGACTGACGTTCAAGCTTCTCGTTTTCGAGGAGCTTTTCTTTTTCCTCCGCGGGCAGGCACGTCTCTATGAATCTTTCCCAGATATACTCCACAGCCTGGTCGGACGGATGGACCATGTCGGCAGCATAGAACCGGTAGTCCCTGAGCTCGTCCATCAAGATCTCGTATGAAGGGAAGTATCCGGCATTGCTGAAACGCCCGCAGACGTCCTCCAGCGCAAGCAGAAGCGTGCTTTTGCTGATCTGGTTGCCATGAGCCCCGTCCTTCAGGTGCCTGATCGGGCTGACGGTAAATATGAATTCTTTCTCAGTGAATCTCGAGACCATTCTTTCGAGCATCATCACGACCGAACCTATGGAAAGCCTCTCTCTGGTGAACTCGGAGGCATCCCTCTTCAGGCAGTTCGACACGGTCTCCCCTGTCCCGTTGTGCCTGAATATCCACGCCGTGCCTAGTGTCACTATGACTTTGTTGCATGCCCCGAAGAAAGCGGAGGCCTTCTCGAACGAGCTGTTGGCCACTTCCAGGAATTCGGCGACAGTCGGACGCGCCATGAGCGTATGATGGCTGAATGAACATATCAGACCGGCTTTCGCGCCCATCTCTACACATTCGTTCTCCGAGAACGGGATGCCCGAGGCGAGCCTGGTCACGGAATTGCAGACCGACACCGGATTGTACAGGGTTCCGAACGGGTTGACGCAGACATCGAAACCGGCTTTCAGCAGCCTGTCTCCTATATTGTCGGCGAAACAACTGCCCAGCACCATGATCTTGTCCTTATAGGATATCCCCGAACCGCATCTGTTACATTCTACCGTTGTCTGAAGTTTCATACGCATTTCCTTTGTTATGCAAAAGTAGAAAAAATCGCTAAATTTGTGTGTTAAAACAATGA
>JAFZTP010000021.1 GCA_017618815.1 Bacteroidales bacterium
GAGAGGGCCAGCTGCCACCAGTTCGGGAAGCCGAGGACCTTGAATACTCCGAACGAAAGCGCCGCGATCAGCACTGCGCTGAGGTTGGTTCCGCGGCTGAGCGAGCCCAGGAGGTCTTTCAAAGTAGCGCCTTCCTTGGTGCGGACTGCGTATATGCCGAGAACTGAAAGGACGACGCCGATTGCGGCGATCATCATAGGGGCGAGAATCGCCCTCATCTGCACTTCTACTCCGTCAGAGAAGAATGCGGACGCTCCGAGGGCCATTGTGGCGAGAATCGAGCCGCAGTAGGACTCATAGAGGTCTGCGCCCATTCCGGCGACGTCTCCTACGTTGTCGCCCACGTTGTCGGCGATGGTGGCAGGGTTGCGGGGATCGTCCTCAGGGATATCCTGCTCCACCTTTCCTACGATGTCAGCGCCCACATCGGCAGCCTTTGTGTAGATACCGCCGCCGACCCTGGCGAAGAGAGCCTGGGTAGATGCTCCCATGCCGAAGGTAAGCATAGTGGTGGTGATGACCACGAGTGTCTGGGCGTCGCTTGCCTCATGGATGAAGGCCTTGAGGATGACCCACCAGACAGAGATGTCCAGCAGTCCGAGCCCTACTACGGTGAGGCCCATGACCGCGCCGCTCCTGAAGGCTATCTTGAGGCCTTTGTTGAGAGAGTGGTTCACGGCGTTGGCAGTGCGGGCAGAGGCGTAGGTCGCTGTCTTCATGCCCACGAATCCGGCCAGTCCCGAGAAGAAGCCTCCGGTAAGGAAGGCGAACGGTACCCATGGATTCTGTACCCCGAAGCCATATGCCAGCACGGCGAATATGGCTGCGAGGACGAGAAATACTATGATAACTATTTTGTATTGTTGACGGAGGTATGCCATCGCGCCCTCACGGACGTACAGGGCAATCTCCTTCATTGTTACATTACCCTCGCTTTCGCGCATCATCTGTCGGAAAAACAGCCACGCGAAAAAAAGTGCGAGCAACGATGCCGCAGGCACCGCATAAAAATACATACCCATATATTTGAATTGTAATTACTTAGATAATATCCACAGAGAGTCCCTTGGCGAAGGTGAGGACAGACCTTACAGTCCCCATGTAGTCTTTGTGTTTCATCCTTATCTGGATGATCGCTTCGCCCTCCGACAAGCTGAATGATTCGATGTCCATGCCGGCCTTCTTCAGTGAGTCCAGCAGTATGAGCAGTTTCTCGTTGTCAGCCGGAGTGACCTTTACGGTCAGAAGCCTCTCTCCGTATCTGTTTGTAATGATGTGCATTGCTTCGAGGCAGATAACAGTCAGAGCTGTGGCTGCCGTTGCGACGGGATACATGCCGGCGCCGCAGGCGAGTCCTATGGCAGCCGCTACCCAGAGGCCGGCCGCGGTGGTCACACCGCGGACGACATTCTTCTGGAAGATTATGACACCGGCGCCGATGAAACCGATACCGGAAACGACCTGCGCAGCTACTCTCGCCGCGTCAAACCGTCCTGTGAATGCATATTGCGAGATTATCATGAACAATGCGCTGCCGAGCGCCACAATGAAATGTGTCCTCAGTCCGGCTTCCTTGGCTCTGATCTCTCGTTCAAGTCCGATCAGTCCGCCAAGCAATCCTGCAACGATTATCCTCAATATGAAACTCCATGTCATAATAAAAAATTTTAATCAGAATAAAATATGTCAGAACAGTCCAGGAGTGTATCCGATCCATTTCAGCACCGTCTGTCCCCAGAGGAGGATGGTCAGCCAAGAGATGGCCATCATTATGATACCGAAACGGAAAGTGTCGCTCCAGCTGTACTGGTTCGTAGTATAAAGCAGTGCGGCCGGCTTGCTGTTGAACGGAAGCACATATACGTGTCCTACGAGCATTGCTACCGGGAAGGCCAGGCTCATGATCGGATAGCCGAAACTCTGGGACACTCCGATTGCGATCGGGATGAAGATCAGAGTCTGCATGGTCTTGGACTGGAAGATCAGCGCGCTGAGCAGCATCGATCCGGTCAGAATCATGTACAGGGCCCAGTAAGGCGTCTGCTGGGTGATTCCGAGGGCAGCGAAGGCTGCATTTACGGCTGTTCCCGGGAGTCCGGTCGCGTCAAGTCCCGCGCCGAGCGTATAGGCTCCGGCCGAGAAGAGAAGCAGGTGCCAAGGGATGTCGACGTCGTTCCATTTTACTACGCCGATCTTAGGCATAAGAGCAATGACCGCACCGATGAAGGCGACAGCAGTCTGGTTGATGCCATGCTGCTTGTCGGTAGCCCACATGAAGAGCACTCCGACGAAGATGGCGATTGCCCTGAATTCTTCTCCTTTCATCCTACCCATGGAGTGGAGCTCCTCGCGAAGCCTCTCCATTCCTCCTTCGATCTGCGGCACCCTGTCTTCTTTTTTCATAGGGAAGACAAGTTTTGTACCAACGACCCAGCCTATGCAGATGAGCAGCACGCTCATCGGGAAGGCGGCCTTGAACCAGTCCTGATAGCTGAATGAACCGATGCCCATCGCGCCGGCGATCAGCGAGCCTGCGAGCAGGGTGGCTCCCGATCCGGTGAGGAAGGCGTTGGCTCCCAGGTTGATCTGGAAGAGGTTCTGAAGCATGAGGTTACGACCGAAGTTGTTGCGGTGGTCTCCGCCGGCTGCGCCGTAGATTGCGCATACTACCATCATGATTGGAAGCAGTATGGCAGCCTTGGCCGTCGTCGCGGAGATGAAAGCCGAAAGCACGAGATTGATGATGATGAAGCTGAAGATTACTCCGCCCGCATTCTTTCCGAACTTGAGTACGAACCAGAGCGCGAAACGCTTCGCGACCTGGGTCTTCACGAGCATGGAAGCGAGTACGAACGAGAGTATGTTGAGCCACATTACCGGATGGCCGAGCTGGGCATATGCCGTCTTGTCGGTGGTCACTCCGGTGAGTACTATCGTAAGTATTACGATGAGGGAGGTCAGGTAGTTAGGAAGCGCTTCCGTAATCCAGAGGACGATGGCTGCCGCGAAAATCGCAAGCATGGCATAGTTCGCCCTGATGAATCCGGCCAGACCGAGCTCGTTGCATCTCTTGAGGGCTGCGCCGGTAAGGGAAGACGGGTCTATCTTGTCGAGAAACGGGATTCCTGCGATCCAGTAGATCAGTATGAACACAAGGATGGCGAGAGGGCCGCCGAAGCGCTGCATCAGCCTTTCAAAGCCTGATTTCTGCATCTTCGGCAGCTTCTCGATCCTATAGTTGTTCATGTCCAGCGGATCGAAACCTGTTCCGTGGGATGAATTCATTATTTCCAGTTCTTATAAGGGTTCTTCATGAGCATGGAGTTGTAGTATTTTACATCTCCAGTCACTTCCTCGCCGAGCCACTCAGGACGTACGA
>JAFZTP010000133.1 GCA_017618815.1 Bacteroidales bacterium
GCTATTCCGGCAGAAGGATAGCAGACGGCAGACTCTGGATATGGAATGTTCGGAGAAGGCGCGACCCAAGGCAGCCCAGTGTCGTTGTACAGCATGTCCCTGGTCCATCCCTCCATCGGGATTATGATCAGTTTGCATCTCAGCGGTTCGAAACGTCCCTGCTGTCCCCTGTTCAGGCCTTCCTCATTTATCAACAAGGCCAATTCTCCGACAGTAAGTCCATAGACATAAGGGATGTGGTACTGGCTCACGAATGAGTAGAAGCCATCCTGGACGTACGGGCCTTCGACCTTGCGACCTCCAAGAGGGTTCGGACGGTCCAGGACCATCACCGGAATCCCCTTCTTGGCGCATGCCCTCATCACCAGGCCAAGGGTGCTGATGAATGTATATGACCTCGTGCCGACATCCTGGATGTCATAGACCATGATGTCGATGCCTTCGAGCATCTGCTGCGTCGGCTCCCTGGTCGCCCCATATAGCGAGAACACCGGCAGGCCGGTAGCCGGATCGCGGGAGTCTTTCACATGGTCTCCGGCATATGCATCGCCGCGGACTCCATGTTCAGGTCCGAAGAGCGCCACCAAGTTGACCTCCGGTGCTGAATGCAGGATATCGATTGTCGAACGGAGATGGCTGTCGACGCCGCTTGGATTGGTCACGAGGCCGACGCGGCAGCCTTCCAGCCCCTTGAATCCGATAGACTGCAGGACTTCGATTCCAGGACGGACCTGGGCGGAAACAGTCACGGAGACAAGAGCCAGAAGCAACAGTATTTTTTTCATAGTCTTCATTTTTTTCGTCCATATTCAGGATCCACCTTGAGCAGGGATGTAACTGCGAGCGTAACCAGGCAGCAGACCATCACGACGAGGAAGAAACCTGAGTAGCCCAGCGCCTGCTGCATCTTTCCGGCAAACATGCCGGGGATTGCCAAGCCCAGGGCCATGAAAGCAGTGCAAAGCGAGTAATGAGATGTCTTGAACTCGCCTTCGGCTACATAAATCATATACAACATATAAGCCGTGAAACCGAATCCGTAGCCAAACTGCTCCACGAAGACGCAGGCGTTTATGACCAGAAGGCTATCCGGCATCACAAGGCTGAAATAGACATAAGCCAGGTCTGGCAGGGTGATTGCCAGGGCCATAGGCCAGAGTGATTTCTTGAGTCCCCAGCGGGAAGCGGCTATACCGCCTATTATGCCTCCTGCTGTAAGACCGATTATTCCGATGGTCCCGTAAATGAAGCCTACGGTCTCCGTGGCCAGGCCAAGACCTCCGGCTTCGTGTCCGTCAAGCAGGAACGGATTGATCATCTTGACGAGAAATGCCTCCGGAAGACGATATAGCAGCATGAACAATATCGCCAGCCAGATACCAGGCTTGCGGAAGAAGGTCACGAAGGTGCGACAGGTTTCACGCAGCACGGAACCAGCTGAAGCGACTCCTACACGAGGAGCGTCAGCCTCGGGACGAGGCATGAAGAACACATGGTACAGGGCGATGGTTCCAAAGATGAGAGAGCATATGCCTATGGTCATGGCCCAGGCCTTCGGGATACCTCCCAGCCCATCGTAATGTCTTTCCAGCAGGCCGGCGATCACGACAAGCACGCCTTGGCCGAATATTGACGAGAGCCTGAAGAACGTGCTCCTGATACCGACGAAAAAGGCCTGGCGCTCCTGCGGCAAGGCAAGCATATAGAATCCGTCGGCGGCGATGTCATGGGTTGCTGAAGCGAAGGCGATTATCCAGAACACTACCAGAGTCACGACGAACATGGACACTGGCGTCGCCCCGGACGCAATGGTCTCGGCAGAAGGAGACGGAAGAGTCAGTCCCAAGGCCACGAGACCGGCAGTCATCAGGAGCTGCATGAACACGACCCACCATCTCTTTGTGCGGATGATGTCCACGAACGGGCTCCAGAAAGGCTTGAACACCCAAGGAAGAGAAAGCAGGCTGGTATAAAGAGCAAGGTCTGCATTCGACATGCCCATCCGCTTGAACATTATCGTGGAGACAGTGTTCACTATGAAATACGGAATACCCTCCGCGAAATACAGAGTGGGTATCCATGCCCATGGGTTTATCTTTACCTTGTTCATAGTCTTTCGAGCGAGGTTCCTGGATAGTAATGCTGAAGTATCTCGTCATACCCGTACCCTCTGGAAGCCATCACGGCCGCGCCGATCTGGCACAGCCCGACTCCATGGCCCCAGCCATGGCCTTCCAGTACGAGTCTGTCATCTTTTGTCCATGCAATCGAGAAAGCGGAGCTTTTCAGATGAGACTCCGAAAGAATCTTGCGGACCATTAGTTCCTTGCCCACGACGAAACTTCCGGCAGTCCCGACCACCTCCAGTTTCTTGATCCTGCCCGAAGGTCCGGTCTCAAGCGGATTCAGTTCCTTCAGTTCCCCTATCATCCTTCCGGACCGTCTGGAAATCAGCTCCGAAATCTCGGCTCTCGAATATTCCGCCTTCCAGCTGAAGAAATCCTTGGTCTCGAGATCATAATCATTCAGAACCTGCGACAGGACAGCCGCATCGGCCGTATTGCAGAACGGATCGGCATCTTCCGCATGTCCGGGAGTATCCGGGAGGGACTGCAGATATGGGAAATCC
>JAFZTP010000022.1 GCA_017618815.1 Bacteroidales bacterium
AGTCTGTCGCGAAATAAGCCACATAACCTTGTCTTGATCCTTCCGAGAGCTCATTAAGGCATATACGGAAGTGTTCATAAAGCAAAGCGAAATCTGCCAAGTAATCTGATTTATAAAAGCCGGAGAGGTTCATTTTGGGTGGAGTCCCATATTCGGAAATAATCTGTTCCGGGGTTTTCCCCTCGAACCATTTTATATCTATAGCTGGACGAGTGCCTAATTTGGGCTGTTGTGCAAATGCTGTAATACTTAACAACAGCGTAAGGAGCAATACAATTCTTTTCATCTCAGTGGAATTAATGAGGTTCGATCGCTTTTTTGCAAATGGAGTGCCATGATTCAGGTGGAGGAGACGAAAAAACCTCCCTCGCAGAGGCGAGAGAGGCGAAGTATGTTTAACGAATGATTCGTTTAGGCTTTGTTGTTGGAACCGAGAACGTTTACGATCTTGTGGATGTAAAGTTTCTTCATTTCGTCACGTGCAGGACCGAGGTACTTACGTGGATCGAACTCACCTGGCTTCTCAGCGAGGACCTTGCGGATAGCAGCGGTCATGGCGAGACGTGAGTCAGAGTCGATGTTGATCTTGCAGACAGCGCTCTTTGAAGCCTCGCGAAGCTGCTCCTCAGGGATACCTACTGCGTCAGGAAGCTTTCCGCCGTACTCGTTGATGATGTCAACATACTCCTGTGGAACAGATGAAGAACCGTGGAGAACGATTGGGAAGCCAGGAAGCTTCTTCTCGATCTCGTGGAGAACGTCGAATGCGAGCGGTGGTGGAACGAGACGACCGGTCTTAGGGTCGCGGGTGCACTGCTCTGGTTTGAATTTGTATGCACCGTGAGAGGTACCTACTGAGATTGCGAGTGAGTCGCAACCAGTGCGGGTAGCGAAGTCGATAACTTCCTCTGGACGGGTGTAGTGAGACTCCTCAGCTGCAACCTCATCCTCAACGCCGGCGAGAACGCCAAGCTCTGCCTCAACGGTTACGTCGAACTGGTGAGCGTAGTCAACAACCTTCTTTGAAAGAGCGACATTCTCCTCATATGGAAGAGCAGAAGCGTCGATCATTACTGAAGAGAAGCCCATGTCAACGCAGTTCTTGCAAGTCTCGAAGCTGTCACCATGGTCAAGATGGAGGACAATCTGTGGATTCTCCCAGCCAAGCTCCTTAGCGTACTCTACAGCACCCTCTGCCATGTAGCGGAGAAGAGTAGGGTTAGCATAGTTACGGGCACCTTTGGATACCTGAAGGATAACAGGGGACTTCTCCTCTGCTGCTGCCTGAATGATAGCCTGAAGCTGCTCCATATTGTTGAAGTTGAATGCAGGGATTGAATATCCGCCTGCTACGGCCTTCTTAAACATCTCTCTGGTGTTTACAAGGCCAAGTTCTTTGTAAGATACCATAGTATTTTAAAAAATAAAGATAAAATTTCTAACCAATTTTTTTCCGTGCGGCGCAAATTTACCAAATAAAAATGACAGTATCAAGTCATTATTTATTGGTATTTATATAGCGGCCGTTTTTAGTCCAGTGCCAATAACCGTAAATCGCCGACAACGTGTAGGCCAGATACAGTATTGCCATCCAGTACATGCCGGATACCAGGCAGAGAACCGTCGAAAGAATGTCGGCAACGATCCATATCAGCCACTGCTGCGGGTATGATTTCGCCAGCCACCATGTGCCGATGGCGCTCATTACCGCCACCACTGCATCAAGCACGGTCGAACTGTCCCCAAGGGCCCGGAGCAGAGCGATCATGCCCGCAGTGCCTATGACCATGAGAACGGCGCTCCAGAGCAGGACTGCTTTACCCGGCTTCGCCAGATGGATCGTCGCTCCCTCCGGATTGTCTGACTTCAGGGTCATGCTGTCCCGCCTCCACTGGTACAGCCCCCATACCGACATGGCAACATAATAGACATTCAGTCCCATCGAGGCCCAGAGTTGCTGGACTGCAAAAGAATATGAGCAGGCGACACCCGTAAGGATGCCGACTGCCCACATTGAATTCTTCTGCCCGATCTCGAGAATGATATAGATAATCCCGGTGACGAAGGCGAATATTTCTATTATCTGGATGATATCCATTAGAGAGGGTAATAGAGTGCGAAATGAGCAGGAAGTATTCCGGCATTTGCTTCCCATCTCTTTTCTTTCAAGTCAAAGGAGAAGCTTGCGACCTTTCCCGGGTTGACCCAATCTCCGGCATCAGCTATATATAATTCGCCAGTGTATACATTGACCTCCATTCCGTATGGGTTTTGTATTCCTGCAGCAGGTGTGCCCTCGAATGGATATTTGGTCTCTTTCTTTTCCTTCATGCTGATTGCTGCGGAGTAGTAGCCGCTTGATGGATAAATCTCTTGCTCGGCACCTATTACGTAAATGGCTCCGAGAGAAGGATAGGCGACCATGTAGGATACATGCAGATTCTTTATGTCCTCAGGAAGATCGACTTCCCTGTAAGAATCGGCGTTATAACACCTGAAACCGGAGCCGAATGTTCCAGCGGCCGTGTCATACATGTTGGCAACCCATACATTCTGGCCGTCATTCGTGATCCACTTGAGGTTCTCCATTGACTCGATCTCTTTCTTGATCTCGAATGTGACGGCGCTGATTACTGTGATGCGCTTGTCATAGCTGTTATGGTTCCATCTGTGATTGCCGCCGCCGTTTACTACGAAAATCTGGTCTTTGCATACGGTCAGCTGTTCAGGCTGATAGCCCAGTGAAAGGGAATCGACTTTCTTCAGCGTCCGTAAGTCTATCTTGAAGATGCTTCCAAGATCTTCTTCGCTGTCCTTGTTTATGTTTGCGTAGGAAGTTACATATGCAAAACCATCATGGAAGGTGATAAAGCGAGGCTGTGGTACTGGAATGGTTGCGATATGCTTCTCGTCTACGGCGCTCATTACTTCGACAAGTCCGGATCCGTTCATAACAGCCCAAAGCGAGTTCGCATAGACCTGAAGATCGTTGCCAGTGTCGCCGAGACCGAGCGCCAGGTCGCGATTCATCTGACTGAAAGCATCTCGTACGTAAGTTTTGTTAGTGAACCTGAGGAAATCCAGAGAAGAATTATTTCTGCCAAAGTTTCCCTCGTTGAGGACGAACAACTTGTAATAAGGGTTGTTCTTGTTTTCACCTACTCGAATTTTCTCACCCGCGAGCTTATTGTCATCGGAGGTGATTCTGGATAACGGACCGTCATCCTTTACGCAACTGGCAAACATTGTGGCCAGAATGCAGCTGAAAATCAGCAGTGTAATTTTTTTCATTTGAGATGGTATTATTAAGTCTGCTAAGTTACTTATAAAAATCTAAAAACAATACTCAATTGTGCCGAGAGCGTTGAATCCCGGCATCGGGTAGCGGGTGACAACCTCGTACTGCTCGTTCAATATATTGTTGAGGGACAGACGCAGGGTGAGATTTCCGTCCCTTACAGGAAGAATCTTGGACATCCAGATATCGATCGTCATATATGGATCCAACTCATATTCCGGAAGCTGGGTGGAGTTGTACCAACGCTTCGTCGCCGTGATGGCGTTAAGGTCGATCCGCCATCCCTTGCGCACTGCTGACGCTGAAACCGAGCCGCTGTGGATCGGAGTGTAAGGGATCTGGGATTTATAGGTAATCGCTCCCGGAGTGCTGTAGTCCAGGGCCCTCAGCCATGTATATTTTATGACGATGTCGAAACCGTCCATCTTCGGGTCGGACTGGAATCCGTCCCTGTCATATGACAGTCCGTATTTTGCCTCGATGCCATTTACCCTGGCCTTGCCGATGTTGTACATGCTCCATCGGTACAGGTTCGTGGTCGGGATGGCCACTATTTTATTGTCGAGCTCGTTATGATATCCCTCCACTTCAAGCTCCGAGAGCATGGTCCTGCTGAACCGGTACTGGAAAAGTCCTTTGAGGCCGAACTGGTCCGCAGTCTCCGGTACAAGCGAAGAGTTGCCGACCATGGTGTAATACAGGTCGTTGAAAGACGGGAGGCGGTAAGTGCGCCTGGCGTATCCGGAAAATCTGAGCACGTTCAGCAGGGGAACCCAGCTGATGTTGAGGGAAGGCGATACTTTGTCTCTTGTAGCATTGCTGACAGCCCATCCTCCGGCATCGCTTCCTTTCCTGAACCAGTCCCTTGCGAGCTCGTAGACCAATGTGGCATCGACGCGGAAAGGCCCCGCGAGATAGTCCGCGCCTGCAGCAAGCCATGTCGTGACCCTGTTGGGATACGCAAATCCCGCCATGTCGGAATCGAGATAGTTGTAGAGCACGTCGGAGGCGACTTTATAGTTGAGCCCGGCGGCGATCTGTCCGCTGGCAGCGGCACTCAGATAAGCGGAAGTCTGGCGGAAATGGTTGCTTATCGGAGTAGCCTGAGCGTCATGTTTCGGATCCGTGCGATACCAGAGATAGTCATATCCGACTTTTCCCTGGATCTTAACCTGAAGCGGCAGCCCGTAAGGCTCATAGCTGGCCTGGAGAAAAGCGTTGCGGTCGTCCTGCCTGTCCTTGCAAGTGATGGCGTTCTGCGGCCTGCGCACCACTGCTCCGGGAAGTCCGCGGCCCGAGCCATAGAAATAGCCCTTGACCTTGAGCCGTCCGTTGGTTGAAGCAAGGAGATTCCAGTCAAGGGTCACCGAAGTGAGGTCGCAGTTCTGCCTGGTCATCACCGTATCGTAGCCGGCGATCCCCTCGGGAGTTCTTATGTATTTGGTCTCATGGAAACGGTACCGGCCGTGGGCGGTACGAAGGCTGGCATTCAGGGTCATGCCGTAGTGCTTGCCATGGTGCCGCCATGAAGCGGAAGGGGCGAACGTGCCGAATGCGCCGCCATGGAGACGAACTATGAAAGAATCAGTCTTTCCATATAAGTCGGCATAATCTGTAGAAAGATTCAGGGAACTTCCGGAGCCCATCTCCCGGGCTGACCGGATGTTGCCGGAATATGGATTTGAGCTGAGCTCGATCCTGCTGAAAGAATATGTGTTGAAGCGGCCGAGGTCGACCTGCATGTTCTGCGCATTCTCGACCGGAATTCCGTCGATCATGACGGTAGTGTGTTCGCTGCCGAGACTCCTGACATTGATTGTCTTGAGTCCTCCGACTCCTCCGTAATCCTTGATCTGGATGCCTGAGAAGAGGCGTATCGCGTCGGCAAGGTTCGGTGCCGCCTGGATCTTGTCTGAAAGTATGTGCTGGCTGGCCAGGGTGTTGTCGATACGGAACGCGGAGACAAGCGACTCCTTTATCTCGAGCGTATCGGAGAGAGACTGTGCATGGACTGCGGGGACACCACAGAAAGAAAGCACTGCAGTTATGGTCAATAATTTGCGCATAGACAACAAATATACGATAAAAAACGATATCTTTGCACATTATATATTTAAATGAAAATGGATAAGAAAAGTTACGCATTGGGCATGAGCATCGCCCACAATATGCTCGGATCAGGAGTAAAGGGACTCAACTTCGATGATTTCTGCGCCGGAGTGAAGGCTACGATCAATGGAGAGGAACCTGCAGTGTCATATGAGGAGGCCGGCCGCCTTCTGGACGAGTATTTTGCCAATATAGAGGCTGAGCGCGCAGCTGAGGAAGCTGAAATCGGAGAGGCTATGAAGAAAGACGGCGAGGCCTTCCTCGCCGAGAACCTCAAGAAAGCCGGAGTTGTCGCTCTCGCAAGCGGACTCCAGTACAAGGTGCTCAAGGCAGGTACCGGCCGCAAGCCAGGCAAGACTTCCAAGGTACGCTGCAACTATGAGGGCAAGTTCACCAACGGACAGGTTTTCGACAGCTCATACAAGAGGGGAGAGCCGGCCGTGTTCGGTGTCAACCAGGTGATCGCAGGCTGGACGGAAGCTCTTCAGCTCATGTCCGAAGGCTCTGAGTGGGAGCTCTACATCCCTTACAATCTCGCTTACGGCGAGGCCGGCGCCCATGGCGCTATCCCTCCGTACGCAGCCCTCATCTTCAAGGTTGAACTGATCGAAGTTCTCTAATGCGGATAATCGTAGACAGTGGCGCGACCAAGGCCGGGTGGACCGCACTCGGCAAGGGCGCCCCTGTCTCCGTATATACCGGCGGTCTGAACCTTGCGACTTCTGACGGGGCCTCCGTCCGGAAGACTGTCAGGGAAGCGGCTGAAAAGCTGGGCCGGCCGGAAAATGTCACTGAAATTTACTTTTACGGAGCCGGGATCATAGCTGCGCCGGCAGTGCTTGACGCAGCCCTCTCCGAGGAATTTCCCGGAACTCGGGTCGAGTATTCATCAGATCTGCTCGGAGCCGCCAGGGCTGTCCTGGGCCATCGGAGCGGTATTGCTTGCATACTCGGGACCGGATCCAACTCATGTCTTTATGACGGCGAGAATATAGTCCGCAACCTGCATCCTTGCGGGTATATCCTGGGCGACGAAGGAGGGGGCTGCTCTCTCGGCAAACGGTTCGTGGCGGACTTCCTGAAGGAAATGCTGCCGGAGGATGTCTCCAGGGACTTTGCTTCCAAGTTCGAAGTCGATTACATGACCGTTGTCCGAAACGTCTACAAGGGTGAGGCTCCTGCCAGGTATCTCGCGTCGTTCGCCCCATATGTGCTTTCATGGTACGGGAAGGACGAAACCGTAAGCCGCATCATCGAGGACAATTTCAGGGACTTCATCCGGAAATTCATGCTTAGATACGACACGTCCGTGCATGAGGTCGGAATTGTCGGCGGATTTGCTGCCGCCGCAGAGCCCGTGCTGAGGAAGGTTGCAGGAGAAGAAGGCGTCAGGATAAGCCGGATCATGGCGGACCCGATGCCCGGACTGATTGATTTTTATGGGACTGATTAAAGATACATATCCATCCGCCCTGCTGGAGGAAGCAGTCGAGGCTATCGGCTCCCTGCCCGGAATAGGCAGGAGGAGCGCTCTGCGCCTTGCTCTGCATCTGCTTCGACAGCCGGCGGAAAACGTCCACCGTTTCACTGACGCAGTCAACCATCTGCGTGACGATGCCAGATACTGCAAGACCTGCATGATGATTTCCGACGGCGAGGAATGCTCTATCTGCTCGGACAAGAGCCGCGACCGCAGGACGATCTGCGTCGTGGAGAACATACGCGATGTCATGAGCATAGAGAATACCGGACAGTACCATGGTCTCTACCATGTGCTCGGGGGCATAATTTCTCCGATCAACGGCATCGGCCCGTCCGACCTGACGATTGCGGAGCTGGTCTCCAGAGTCGCCGGCCTTTCGGAGGACGATCCTGATTCTGTCGAGGTCATAATGGCTCTCAGCGGCGATGTGGAAGGGGAGACTACGGCCTTCTATATCTACAGGCAGATCAGCCGGTTCGGGGTGAAAGTCACGTCTCTTGCCAGGGGACTCGGTTTCGGAGCCGACCTGGAATATGCGGATGAACTCACTCTCGGCCGTTCGATTGTCTCCAGACAACCGTTCAAGGCTTGACATGTTCGGGCGAAATTAGTATATTTGTGAGATTGCATGACTTTTTGGCAGAAGCCTTGGGCAGGTGCAGTTTTTGAATTCCAGAAAAAGAAAAGACAAGATAATGGCAATTGCTGATTTTTTGAAAATGATTTTCGGGTCCAAATCGGACCGCGATATGAAACAGATAAGGCCGCTCCTGGAGAAGGTTCTGGCCACATACCCGGAGATTGATAAGCTTTCCAATGATGAGTTGAGAGCCCATTCCGAGGCCCTCAAGGCCCGCATCCGCGAGGTCGAGACTCCTTTCGAAAAGAGAATCGAGGAGATAAAGGCGGAGCTTGACACCGACATTCCTATCAAGAAGAAGGAAGAGCTCGCCACCGAGTCAGACCGTCTCGTCAAGGAAGAGGACGATGCCATCGAGGCAATCCTCATGGAGATACTCCCGGAGGCATTCTCAATCATGAAATCCACGGCACGCAGGTTCGCCCAGAACGAGGAAATCGAAGTGACTGCCACGGATTTCGACCGCCAGCTCAGCATTGACAAGGATTTTGTCAGAATCGAAGAAAGAGACGGCAAGGACGTCGCAATATACAAGAACCATTGGCTCGCCGGAGGCAATGAGATCACCTGGGACATGGTACATTATGATGTACAGCTCATCGGTGGTATCGTGCTCCATCAGGGAAAGATCGCCGAGATGGCTACCGGTGAGGGTAAGACCCTCGTCGCAACCCTTCCGGTATTCCTTAATGCCCTCGCCGGCAAGGGCGTACATGTAGTCACCGTCAACGATTACCTCTCCAAGCGAGACTCTGAGTGGATGGGACCCCTCTACATGTTCCATGGCCTCTCCGTGGACTGCATAGACAAGCATCAGCCGAACAGCGACGAGCGCAAGCGCGCATACAACTGCGACATTACCTTCGGTACCAACAACGAATTCGGCTTCGACTATCTTCGTGACAATATGGCAGTTTCGATGAACGACCTCGTACAGAGGAAGCATCACTATGCCATAGTCGATGAGGTCGACTCCGTGCTTATCGATGACGCCCGTACTCCGCTCATCATTTCCGGACCTGTTCCTAAGAACACTTCTGACGAGCAGTTCGTCGAGTTCCGTCCATATGTCGAGAGACTCTACACCATGCAGAGGTCTTTCGTCACCCAGACGCTCAACGATGCCAAGAAAGCCATCGCGGCCGGCGACGAGGCTGAAGGTGCAAAGCTCCTTCTCCGTTGCCACAAAGGCCTTCCGAAATATCAGCCGCTCATCAAGTTCCTCAGCGAGCCCGGCATGAAGCAGCTTCTCCAGAAAGGCGAGAACTTCTACATGCAGGACAACGAGAGAGAGATGCCGGTAGTCACCGATCCTCTGTTCTTCGTCATCAACGAGCAGCAGCACTCCGTGGACATGACCGACAAGGGTCATGAACTTCTCGCCGGAATGACCGGAGACCCTGATTTCTTCGTGCTCCCGGATGTCGGCAGCAAGATTGCTGAAATCGAGAGGGATCTCGAACTGGACTCAGCCGGAAAACAGGAGAAGAAGGACGAGCTCATGGAGGACTTCTCCCTCAAGAGCGAGCGCGTCCATACCATGATCCAGCTTCTCAAGGCATATGCCATGTTCCAGAAGGACGTGGATTATGTGATCATGGACGGCAAGGTCAAGATCGTCGACGAGCAGACCGGCCGTATCATGGAAGGACGCCGCTGGAGCGACGGTCTCCACCAGGCTGTCGAGGCCAAGGAGAACGTGAAGGTCGAGGATCCTACCCAGACATTCGCGACGATTTCCCTCCAGAATTACTTCAGGATGTACCACAAGCTCGCCGGAATGACCGGTACTGCCGAGACTGAGGCAGGCGAGTTCTGGTCCATCTACAAACTTGACGTCGTAGTCATTCCGACCAACCGTCCGGTAATCCGCGACGACCAGAATGACCTCATATACAAGACAAAACGTGCTAAATACAAAGCCGTGATTGAGAGAGTGCTCGAACTCCGCAATCAGGGCCGTCCTGTGCTCGTCGGTACTACCGACGTGGAGACATCCGAGCTCCTGCTCAGGATGATGGAGCGCGCCGGAATCCGCGATGCCCAGCTGCTCAACGCCAAGCAGCACCAGCGTGAGGCCGAGATCGTAGCCCGCGCCGGTCAGTCCAGCACAGTCACAATCGCCACCAACATGGCCGGCCGTGGTACCGATATCAAGCTTTCTCCTGAGGTCAAGGCCCTCGGAGGTCTTGCGATCATCGGCACCGAGCGTCATGACAGCCGCCGTGTGGACCGTCAGCTCCGTGGTCGTGCCGGACGTCAGGGAGACCCTGGTTCATCTACCTTCTATGTTTCCCTCGAGGACAAGCTGATGCGACTCTTCGGTTCGGAGAGGATTGCCGCCATCGTCGACAGGATGGGCATGACCGAGGATGACGCCCTCGAGAGCAAGATGCTTTCAGGCAGGATCGAGCAGGCCCAGCGCAAGGTCGAGGAGAACAACTTCGGTATCCGTAAGAGACTTATCGAGTACGATGACGTGATGAACAACCAGCGTAACGCTATCTATTCACGTCGTCGCAACGCTCTCTCTGGAGAGAGAATCGAGATTGACATACTCAACATGATGATCGAGACCGTCGACCTTCTCGTCGAGAAGACCGAGGGCATGGGATACAACGATTTCTCGGAGTATCTGATGAGCCAGCTTTCCATCGATCCGGGCTTCAGCGCCCAGTATTATGAGAAGGCTAAGCCGTCCGAGATCAGGACCAAGCTTGTCGAGCATATGCAGGACGTTTACAACCGCAGGATGGATGCCCTCATCGCGAGAGTCAATCCTGTAGTCAAGGATGTGTATGAGAAGCAGGGCAAGATGTATGAGAACATTTTAATTCCTATCACCGACGGCCGCAGGATTCTCAAGCTCGGAATCAATCTCAAGAAAGCATACGAGAACAACAGCAAGGAGCTTGCGAAGGCTCTCAGCAAGACCCTGATACTCTGGCAGATCGACGAGCACTGGAAGACTCATCTCCGTGACATGGACGACCTCCGCCAGAGCGTGCAGAACGCCTCATATGAGCAGAAAGATCCGCTCGTGGTGTATAAGCTCGAGAGCTACAACCTCTTCGCTGACATGCTCGAGTCCCTGAACAAGGACGTACTGACCTTCCTCTTCCGTTCGGCCATCGCCCTTCGTGAAGATGCTCCTGCAACGAGAGCTCCTCAGCCTCGCTCGGACATGAGCCAGCTCCAGACCAGCAGGAACGGCCTCACCACCAACGGTGAGCAGAAAGCCAACATGCCGGTAAAGGCAGCCCAGAAGATTGGCAGAAACGATCCTTGCCCATGCGGCTCGGGTCTCAAGTATAAGAATTGCCACGGCAAAGGCCTGGTCTAATAAATTGAATTTAAAGTTTTTAATATGGCCAAGACAATGGAACAGTCTGTAAATGTAAACGATGTCAGTAGGATCTCTACCGGCACAAGCATGAAAGGAGAGATCAATTCTCCTAGCGATATCCGTATCGATGGCAGCTTTGAGGGGAAAGTGATTTCCAAGGGCAGAGTCGTGATCGGCGACAAGGCCGTGATCAGCGGAGACATCATCTGCGAGAACGTAGATTTCTGGGGCAAGATGACAGGCGCCCTCTACGTCCGCGACACCCTTGCACTCAAGGAAGGTTGCGTGGTCAATGGAGACCTTCATGTAAAGAGGCTTTCCGTGGAGCTCGGAGCCCGTTTCGAAGGCAATTGCAAGATGCTTGCCGAGGGAGAGTTCGAGAAGGTAGCCGGAGAAGTTTCAGCTGCTGCTCCTGCACATGCTTCCGCTGCCGGCAATTCTGCAGCATCATCGCCGGTCCACAGCTCATCCAAGTCAAGCCTTGGCGGAGTGTCTCTAAAGTAAAGTCAGCATATCGTGGGCAGGATGAATCATCGTCCTGCCTTCGCCTGACTTAAGAAGTTCCCTGGAAAATTCTTCGTGTACCGGGAAATTATGGCTGAGATGCGTCAGCCATGTGTGTTTTGCGCCTATTTTCTTGGCGGTCTCTACAGCCTGCTCCAGAGAGAAGTGTGAGTGGTGCGGCTTGTAGCTGACAGTATTCAGGGTTACATGGTCAAGCCCTTGAAGTTTCACAAGCTCCGAATCCGGGAGCATGCTCATATCCGTTATATATGCGATGTTGCCGAACCTGAATCCCAGGACAGGCATCATTCCGTGCAGTCCTCTGATAGGAATTATCTCCACTCCGTTGCCTCCGCGGCCCTTGCATAGTCCGGTATAGTCTGGATCTTCCACAGTCTCAGCATTGTCCAGGTCATTTCCCGTAGGGACCTTGGTTCCGTCCGGCATCATATAGCGATAGCCGACATCATGGACCCAGACCAGTTCTTTCCTCGGATTCTCCGGATAAATTACGAAAGGCTCTTCGCTTATCTGGTGGATCTTCCACAC
>JAFZTP010000023.1 GCA_017618815.1 Bacteroidales bacterium
CAGCACGCCCTTGGTGGCGCCCTTCCCTATTCCGACCGTGAGTGCCGTAGGGGTAGCCAGTCCCAAAGAACACGGACATGCTATCACCAGGACAGTCACCATGGCCAGAAGGCCTCTGGTCACTCCGTCCGGAACCGCCAGCGCCCATACGACGAACGTCACCACCGAGATAGCCATGATCACTGGAACGAACACCGCCGCCACTCTGTCGACCGTATCCTGTATCCTGGCCTTGCTTCCCTGGGCATCCTTGACCATGCTGATAATGGACGACAGCATGGTCTCGCGGCCGATTTTCTCTGCCCGCACCGAGACAGCCCCCTTCATGGTCATCGTCCCGGTAAACACCTTAGATCCTGCGGTCTTGCCGACTGGTTCGGCTTCCCCGGTAAGCATGCTTTCGTCCATGAATGCTTCCCCGCCCACGACTTCCCCGTCGACGGGAACCCTGTCTCCGGCTCTGACTGCAACAATGTCGCCCGGCATTATGTCCTTCGTCTCAGGTTGAAGGCCCATGAGCCCGCGAATCGCCGCCGTAGTGCCATGCTTGGCCCTTTCTTCCAGGGTCCGGCCAATCAGTATGAAAGCTACGATCATGGCTGAGGATTCAAAATAGAGCCTCGGCTCCAGCCCGCGGGAAACGAACACCTGAGGGAAGGCCAGGCTGAACAGGCTGAAGAAATATGAAATCACCGTCGAAAGGGCAACGAGCGTATCCATGTTCGACGTTCCGTGACGCGCCTGCCTGAGTGCGGCTACTATGAAACGCCGCCCGCACCAGAATACTGCAGGCGTAGCCAGGGCCCATAGGACTAGGCCCTTGTATGGGAATGGCTTGAAGCCCATCCCCACTATCATTATCAAGGCGGCCAGTATTACGGCCGCTGTCATGTCTCTCCTCAGAGAACGGAAGGATTCTTCCCGCCGCCGGTCAGCTTCGTCCTCGGATGCAGGGCCTTCATCCTCCTTCATGGAGTATCCGGCATCCTGTACTGCCTTGCAGAGCTCTGCTGACGAGACTATGTCTGGGTCGAAATCCACTCTTGCGCTGTTGGAGGCAAGGCTTACGTTCGCCTCGGACACGCCCTCGCATGAGCGGAGAGTGTTCTGGACCCTTGCCACGCAAGCGGCGCAGCCCATTCCCTCAACGGAATAATTCTTTCTGACTGTCTTTGCCATATCTTATATTTCTGATAATCTGTGAATCAACTCCAAATATAATAAAAAAAATCGGGCAGCCTTTGGAGGGGCTGCCCGATAAACTTATGGATTACTGCTCGTCCGGAGCCTCAGGTCCCGGCTGAGGGCCTGGCTGAGGACCACCCTGGAAAGGACCCTGAGAGCCACCCTGGGCGCCAGCCTGCTGAGCCTGCTGATACATATCGCCGAAAGCCTTGTTGAGAGCCTCGGAATATTTGTCGATATCAGCAATATTCTGACTCTTCACAGCTTCCTTAAGACTAGCGACATTCGCCTCCACATTAGACTTCACGTCTGCAGGGACCTTGTCACCATTCTCCTTGAGGAACTTCTCTGCCTGGAAGCAAAGAGCGTCAGCGTTGTTGATCTTGTCAACTCTCTCCTTCTCGGCCTTGTCGGCAGCCTCGTTTGCCTTGGCCTCGTCACGCATCCTCTGGATCTCGGCGTCAGAAAGACCTGATGAAGCCTCGATACGGATGCTCTGGGCCTTGCCGGTAGCCTTGTCCACAGCGGATACATTGAGGATACCGTTCACGTCAATGCTGAACTTCACAGAAATCTGAGGAACACCTCTTGGAGCAGGAGCGATACCATCGAGGTGGAACACGCCGATCTGCTTGTTGTCCTTGGCCATAGGACGCTCGCCCTGGAGGACACGGATCTCAACTGACGGCTGGTTGTCGACAGCGGTAGAGAATACCTGCTCCTTGTCTACAGGAACGATGGTGTTGGACTCTACCATCTTGGTCATCACGCCGCCGAGGGTCTCGATACCGAGAGAAAGCGGAGTGACATCCTGGAGGATGACATCCTTCACGTCACCTGCGAGCACGCCACCCTGGATAGATGCGCCGATAGCAACTACCTCGTCTGGGTTCACGCTCTTGTTAGGCTCTTTGCCGAAGAAATTCCTTACGATCTCCTGGATCTTAGGGATACGGGTTGAACCGCCGACAAGAAGTACTTCGTCGATATCAGCAGCCGTGAGCTTGGCATCTGCGAGGGCCTTGCGGCAAGGCTCGATAGATCTCTGGAACAGGTTGTCGCAGAGCATCTCGAACTTAGCCCTGGTAAGGGTCTTCACAAGGTGCTTAGGAACACCGTCAACCGGCATTATGTAAGGGAGGTTGATCTCCGTTGAGGTCTGGTTTGAAAGCTCGATCTTGGCCTTCTCGGCAGCCTCTTTAAGTCTCTGGAGGGCCATAGGGTCCTTCTTGAGGTCAGCGCCGCCGTTCTCAGAGGCGAACTCTTCTGCAAGCCAGTCGATGATTACCTGGTCGAAGTCGTCACCACCGAGGTGGGTATCACCGTTGGTAGACTTAACCTCGAAGAGACCGTCACCAAGCTCGAGGATAGAGATATCGAAAGTACCACCGCCGAGGTCATAGACTGCGACCTTCTGGAGCTTGTCTTTCTTGTCAAGACCATATGCGAGCGCAGCGGCAGTAGGCTCGTTGATGATACGCTTTACATCGAGACCGGCGATCTTGCCGGCTTCCTTGGTAGCCTGACGCTGTGAGTCGCTGAAGTACGCAGGGACAGTGATGACAGCCTCGGTCACCTCCTGGCGGAGATACTCCTCAGCGGTCTTTTTCATCTTCTGGAGAATCATGGCTGAAATCTCCTGTGGTGAATAAAGCCTGCCGTTGATATCTACACGAGGAGTATTGTTGTCACCCTTCACAACCTTGTACGGAACGCGGCTGACCTCGGTATTCACCTGGTCATAAGTCTCGCCCATGAATCTCTTGATAGAGAAGATGGTGTTGTTAGGGTTGGTGATTGCCTGACGCTTTGCAGGATTTCCGATCTTCCTCTCGCCGCCGTCAGTAAAGGCAACGACTGAAGGAGTCGTCCTCTGACCCTCGTTATTGATAATTACTGTTGGCTGGTTACCCTCCATCACAGCCACGCAGCTGTTGGTGGTTCCCAAGTCGATTCCGATAATTTTTCCCATAATATTTCTCCTTTTTTATTACTTATTCATTTCGATGGCGTCCGTCGGACGCGACGACTCACTATTATCGAATGTTATGCCAATCGTATCTTTATGCCAAATTGTCAGAATTGTTGTATATTTGTGACATGATTTACAGACAGCTCTCACAGCCGGAGTATGATGATCTGGCATCCAGGATACTCTATGAAGACAACCATCTCCTTGTAATCAACAAGAAGACAGGAGAAATAGTACAGGGCGACAAGACCGGTGACGAATGTCTTGCCGAGACCTGCAAGGCGTTCATAGCTGCCAGGGACGGCAAGCCGGGACAGGTCTTCATGGGAATCCCCCATCGTCTTGACAGGCCGGTAAGCGGCATAACCATCTTCGCCAAGACTTCGAAGGCCCTGGAAAGGATGTCCGCCATGTTCCGCGAAGGCGACGTACACAAAACCTATTGGGCCCTTGTCTATGAGGCTCCAAAGGAAAAGGAAGGCCTTGTCGAAAGCTGGATGTGGAGGAACGAGAAGATGAACAAAAGCTTCATCTGCAAGGAAGGGCAGCGCAAGGACGCAAAACTAGCCAGGCTCAGATACAGGCACATCGCCGACACCGACAGGTATCATCTGCTTGAGGTGGAGCTCCTGACAGGCAGGCACCACCAGATCCGCTGCCAGCTGTCATCGATAGGCTGCATAATCAAGGGAGACCTGAAATATGGGGCGCCCCGTTCCAACCCGGACGGAGGCATAAACCTTCTGGCAAGACATATCTCATTCATACATCCTGTCAAGAAGACTCCGGTAGAAATCACCGCGCCGGTCCCGGCCTCATGGAAAGGCCTTGAAGGGATTATTTAGGTTCGTTCTTTATAGTGCTGTTGCGGTAATCGTTGCACCACTCGCTCGGGTTCTGGTTAAGGAACAGCTTGAAGGCCAGGTTGAACGTCACTCCGCTCTTGAAACCCGACATCATCGCCAGTTCCGACACACGGAGCCGCGTATCTTTCTTGAAAAGCTCCATCGCATACTGCACCCTGTAATTGTTCATGAACTGGGAAAAGTTCATGCCGGTACACGCGTTCACCATCTTGGATAGGTAGCTCTTGTTGGTATACAGGTTCTTGGCGAGCTCCTCCAGAGAATATGAATCCGCCAGGAATGGTTTCTTGTCTATCATGAATTCGCACATGCGGTTATACACGATCTTGTAATTCAGGTTCATCTTGCCGGGCATAGGCTTCAGCAAGGCGACAGGACCGGCTGTCTTCAAGATTCCGGATTCCAGGTGGCTTGCAAGAATTGAATTCTTGGTCAGCAGCCTGCAATGCAGAATAGCCACCAGGAAGGCCATTCCGCCCACGCACACTGATTTGAGGACGATTGCAAGCGTACCGTACAACAGGCACACGCTGCAGAACAGGCATAGCAGGGACAGGTACAGCACGGAATAGAATATCTTGGACACTCCGAGCATATACTCCCACCCGACCAGGCTTTCCGTGAGGAAATCCACATCGTGTATCAGTCCTGAAAGATAGAGTATCAGCATGACAAGCATGGGAATCACTGCGACCATGTTCAGGTAGACTGCCACAAGTTCGCCTGAGAGGAACAGAAGCAGCACCGGGGAAAGGAGACAGAGCAACGCCTGGATCATCATCATCCGGCAGGTAAGCTTTACAGGACATGTACCTGACGGAGAAAGAAGCACCATGGAACAGCTGACAGAGAGCAGGCCCATTACCAAGGAGAAAGAAATCTTTCCAACAGTGGACAAGATCAGGATTAATGAGGCAAGCGGGGCGAAGAAAGCTGCGGTTCTGACAATCTCCTTCCATCTTGCCTTGAGACGGGGATTACTGTTCATTTGTCTGATTGTTAGTCGTTTCCGCAAATATATAAAAAAAGAAAGTCCGCCTCAAAATGAAAGAGGCAGACTTTGCACATCTTGTTATGATTTTTAATCAGATTTTACGTTTTTTAATCCCAGCTTTACTTCTTCCCTGTCTTGATCGTGTCGAAGCCCTTTCCATAGACTCCGGTTGCAGAGCCGACCGAGAGGAAGGCGTCAGGATCTATAAGCTTGATATGGCGCAAGATCACATTGAGGTCAGCCTTTCTGGTAATCACCATAAGAACATGGCTGGCCTTCTGGGTATACCATCCGGTAGCGGGAAGTACAGTGACTCCCCTGTGGAGTTCTCCGGTGATACAGTCAGCAATCTTGTCATACTTCTGGGAAAGTATGAACAGCTGCACGGACTGACGGGAACCCGAGATGTAGAGATCCACGACATAGCCGTTGACGGTTACCAGTATGAGACCATACACTACGGTCGTGACCTTGTCAGGCCAGCTTACCAGGGAACCGTCCGCCGTATATGAAGGGACGACGATGGACGAAAGTATGATGAACACATCCATCCAGAGGATCAGACGGCCCGGAGAGAAATTCCTGTATTTATTGACTATCAGGGCGATGATGTCTGTACCGCCGGTACTTCCGCCCTGGGTCATGGACATTCCGATTCCGACACCGGCCATGATACCGCCCATTATCACGGACATCAGCTTTCCGTTCTGAAGCGCAAGGGTATCCACGATCTGGAACGGAATTATGTCAGGCAGCACGCTTAGTCCGAGGGAAGCCAGGATTATCGCATAGATGGTCTTGCCACCGAATCCGGCTCCGAGTATGAAGAACGCTATCAGCAACAGACCGGCATTGACGATGAAATAAGTGTAACCCATCTTGAATCCGGTCGCGTACTGAATGATCGAGCTTACACCTGAGACTCCTCCGCCCACAAGGTTGTTCGGGATGAGGAACAGAGACCAGCCTGTGACATAGCAAAGGATACCTACCGTTATGAGGAAGTACTCTTTGAAAGATATAAGAATGCTTTTTTCCGATAGCATAGCTTAATTGTTTGAAGATTCTTCTGTCCTTTTCCTGCGCTCGATACCCGTCTTTATCTCGTCGAAGCCCTGACCGTATACGCTACTTACCGCAGAGACGCTCACGAAAGCCTTGCTGTCAATCTTCTTGATGGCCTTGGTAAGCTCCTGTATCTGAGGCTTGCGGACAAGGATGAGAAGCACTTTGGTATCGTTCTTCGTGTACCAGCCCACGCTGTTAAGGGCGGTGACTCCCCTCTTGAGGTCATTAATGATGTAATCGGCGATCTTGTCATAATGCTTCGAGAACACCATGACCTGCATCGTGGACTTGCTTCCCAGAAGGAAGAAATCCAGCATCATCGAGAAAGTGATCATCGCGAGGTATCCGTATATCATGTCCTGGAAAGTCTTTCCCGGCACGAGCAGCACCGAAGCGATGATGAACAGGTCAAGGACCATGTACACTTTGCCCGGAGACACAGGATAGAATTTGTTCAGGATAAGGGCTATCACATCGGTTCCTCCCGTACTTCCGCCACGGTTGAAGATAATGAAGATGCCGACTGCCTCTACAAGTCCGGCGATCACCGGAACGAGGACCTTCTCTTCAATAAAGAGAGGATGTCCCGGCAGGGCAAGGATAATGTCTATTCCCGGCATTATCTTGAAAAGGATCGTGGAAAGCAATATGGCATATATGGTCTTGAAACCGAATCCCTTCCCAAGCACCAGGAAGCCCAGCGCGAGGAGGAAGACGTTCAGGACGATATATGAAACCGAAACCGGAATCGCACCCATCGTCGCAAACTGGATGATCGTGGAAAGGCCCGCGATGCCGCCGCTGGCAATGTTGTTCGGAATCATGAAAGATGTCCACGCCATGCAGAAGATCACGCATCCCAGAGTAACGAGGGCGTAATCCCAAAGAACATTGAGAATTTTCTTCAAATCCATTTTTACTTGACAACTATGTTGACAATCTTTCCAGGTACGACAATCACCTTGACAATACTCTGTTCGCCCACATACTTGGCTGTCTGCTCGAGTCCCCTCACATGGGCCTCGACTCCGGCTTTGTCCATATCCTTAGGAAGATCTACCGTAAACCTTGTCTTGCCGTTGAATGAAACGGCATATGTGACATTGCTCTCTACGGTATACGCCTCGACATATTCAGGGAACGACGCATAGGCAACGCTGTCCTCATGGCCGAGGGCGTGCCAGAGTTCCTCCGCAATGTGAGGAGCGAAAGGAGAGAGCATGATGACCATAGGCTCGAGGATCTCGCGCTTGGAAACCTTCCTGTCGGTAAGGTCGTTGACGGCAATCCTGAATGCGCTGATCGTAGTATTGAACGAGAACGATTCGATATCGGTCTGCACCTTGCCGATAAGTTTGTGGAGAGTCTTGAGGTCCTCAG
>JAFZTP010000134.1 GCA_017618815.1 Bacteroidales bacterium
ACCCCGGTTGCAAGAAATGCGGCTGCGGCCGCTGCGATAAAATAAAAACCTCGCATAATTAATTGAATAATTAATGCAAGGGGTACGCACAATGCGTCTGAGATTAAGCCTCCCTACGGCGGTATTGACCGCATCAGGTTCCTTGGGTATGATCTCAACCCGGCATGCGCCGGGTACCCCCGCTTGTTGTTATGTATTGTTTAGTCCTTACTTACAAGGCTGACCTCGTAAAGCCTTGGCCAGTACTTGCCGGTAAGATAAATCTTTCCATCCTTCGGATTGACGGCGATGCCGTTGAGCACGTCGGTCTCAGGCTTTCTGAGAGCCGCCGGGAGAAGGCCTGAACAGTCAATCGTGGCCTCCACGTTGCCCGTGTCAGGATTTATGATAAGTATGATGTCGGAAACATAGACATTCGCCCAGATCTTTCCGTCGATGTATTCAAGTTCGTTCAGGTTCCTTACGCTCCTGCCGTCGAGCTTTACGTCCAAAGTCTTGAGGACCTTGAACTTGCCGTCCATGAAATAGAGCTTCGAAGAGCCGTCGCTGGCAATCAGCTGCCTGCCGTCGGTAGTGAGGCCCCAGCCCTGTCTCGGATATGAATATGTAGCCTTGTATTCGAGGGTCGCGGCGTCATAGACGAAGGCGACCTTGTTGGTCCAGGTAAGTATGAACAGCTCGTTTCCAAGCACCACGGAACCTTCCACGAAGTATTTCCTGCCGAAATCAAGCTTGCGCAGGGCCTTGCCTGTCTCCAGGTCCACGATCCTGAATGAGGACTCTCCGTACTGGCCTGTGCTTTCGTAGAGCTTTCCGTCCTTGAAGAACATTCCCTGGGTATATGAGCCGGTGTCATGGGGGTACTGGTTTACTACACGCACCTTATACTGACGGACTTTCCCTTCCGCACAAGAGCATAGCGTCAGGGTCAGCATGATTAATGTCAGGAATCGTCTCATATATGGTTTAAAACATAATCCAAGACTACAAAGATACACCAATTTTATAATTTCAGAAAGAAAAACCTTATCTTTGCAGCGGAATAAAGAGGTGGGACGATCTGCCGCGCCGGAAACGGTGAGGAAAGTCCGGACAGGGAAGGGCACCTTGCTGCGGAAATCGCAGACGGGAGTAATCTTGTTCAAACCGTAACAGAAAACAACCGCCGGAAGGTAAGGGTGAAAACGCGGGGTAAGAGCCCACGACGGATGACAGCGATGCCGTCCGGGTACGGAGACAAGGCCTGCAAGACCAAATATACTGACAGATGAGGGCTGCCCGCCCGATGTCAGGGGGTAGGTTGCGAAGATAAATGGCAGATTCAAAAACAGAAACCGGCTTACGGCCCCGCCTTGTTTTATGGAGCTGGCGCCAGCCAGCTCCTTTTAAATTAAAAATCATATATTTGCAGTAATGAAAGCAGTATTGATATATTCAGGAGGCATGGACAGCACAGTCCTGCTCTACAAATACAGAAAGGAGATAAAACTCGCCGTGACCTTCACCTACGGAGCACGTCAGGACGAGGAACAGACCGCCTGCGCCAAGGAGAACTGCAAGCTTCTCGGGATCGAGCATCTCATCATTCCCCTGGAGTTCATGGGAAAATACTTCCGCAGCAGCATCCTCAAGGGCGGAGACGACGTGCCGCACGGCAGCTACAATGACGAGAACATGAAAAGCACAGTCGTGCCTTTCCGCAACGGAATCATGCTCTCCATCGCCGCTGGCCTTGCCGAAAGCCGCGAGCTCGACACCGTGCTCATAGCCAACCACGCCGGAGACCATACGATCTATCCTGACTGCCGTCCGGAGTTCATCGAGGCCATGGGTTCTGCCGTCAACGCAGGCACATTCGCCGGCATAAAGATAGTCTCCCCTTTCTGCGACATCACCAAACGCGACATAGCCCTGATCGGCAAGGAGGAAGGCGTTCCTTTCGAGAAGACGTATTCCTGCTATGAAGGCCGCCACAGCCACTGCGGAGTATGCGGCACCTGCGTTGAAAGAAAGGAAGCCCTCGAAGGCTTCGACCCTACAGAATACGAAAAATAGAGAAATATGTACTACGTAAGCAAAAGACTCGAAATATCATCGGCCCACAGCCTCCATCTCAGCTACGAAAGCAAATGTGAGGCTCTCCACGGCCATAACTGGATAGTTGTCGTCCACTGCAAGTCCAAGACTCTCAACGTGGACGGAATGGTGACCGATTTCACCGGAATCAAGAAAAAGATTTCCGGCACCCTCGACCACCAGAATCTCAACGAGATCCTGCCTTTCAATCCGACAGCCGAGAACATCGCCAGATGGATCTGCGACAATGTGGAGAACTGCTACAAAGTCGAAGTCTGGGAGTCGGAGAACAACAAGGCCATCTACGAGAAGGATGATGAATAAAGAGTACAGGATCAACGAAATCTTCTACTCTCTCCAGGGTGAAGGCCACTGGAGCGGCACTCCCATAGTGTTTGTCCGACTGAGTGGCTGCAACCTCAGGTGTCCTTTCTGCGACACCGACTTTTCCGCCAGCTATCCGATGACCATAGAGGCCATTGTCGATCATGTTAAATCCCTTTCAGGCGACTGCAGGAGGATCTGCGTGACCGGAGGAGAACCTTCGCTGCAGATCGACGACGACTTCGTCAAGGCTTTCCATGACGCAGGATACACCATCCACATCGAGACAAACGGCACCAGACCGCTCCCGAAAGGGATCGACTGGGTCACGGTAAGCCCGAAAGTCGACTGGATTCCGGGCGCAGAGCCGGTCCTGGACCACGCCGACGAAATCAAGGTCGTCTATACAGGGCAGGACGTCTCCCGCTGGGAAAAGTTCGACGCCGGCTACCACTATCTCCAGCCATGCTCATGCGAGAATACAAAAGAGGTGGTGACATTCATCATGTCCCACCCCGTATGGCAACTGAGTCTTCAGACTCATAAATATCTCAATATCAGGTAGCTATTTTCCGGAAGCCTGTATCTTGGTCCTGAGCTCTCCTGACTGTTTCGTCTTAAGCACAAGCTCGCTCCTGTCGAGCCACTTGGCTGCCAGGTCATCTTTTCCAAGAATGTGGCAGGCCACGGCGATATTGTACTCGGCCATCGCGCGACGATCCCCCTTGCTGTTTTCGCAAATCTCCATCCATACCTTCATGGCATCACGGAAATTGAACCCGCTGAAATAGTCAGCAGCCTTGTCCCACTTGCCTGATCCCGGAACCGTATAGTAGAGATATGCCTCATCCTTCCATACCGGGAGGAAGTTGGCGGCGGCATTCGAGCCGACATACGTAGGTCTGGCATTGGCCCATACGAACGCTTCAGCCTGCACGTCCGTATAGTCTTCAGGCACGTTCATGCGTTGGCGCAGTACAGTCCTGCCACGATAGGTCTTGACAGTGTCAGCCTTGTCCATGGAATCATACATGTACATGCGCATGTTAAGCGGAAGCTTCACGTCCGCATTGGTGCGGCCGTTGACGGTCATGTCCCCATAGACAGGGGTATCGAAGAGAAATACCACATCCTGGCCCGAATCAAGAACCAAATTGACCAGAGTGTCTTTCGCCGAATAGTTTCCGTCCGCCACCTTCTGCATGCGGTACATGGCTATCTGGTCATCTCCGCCGAAATAGTCAGCCTCGAGGGCTTCCGTGAAACTCTCGGCGATAGTCTTGTTCATCAGGGAATCCTTGCCTTCATAAAGATATACTACAGCCATGGTCTTCATTCCGAGGTCATTGCCAGACTTGGAAGGGTGACGAGTCTGAAGTGGAAGCAAATAAGTAGTCGGGGCACACGAAACGAGTACCGACATAAGGGCAATAGCCAGAAGTAAAGTGGTTTTTTTCATAAGCTATTCAACTATAAATTCTCCGACAAGGTCATATTCGTCTGCCTGTACGATCTTGACTTTGATGAACTTGCCTACAGGGTCCGGGCCGATTTCAGGCACATGGCGGACAAGGATTTCTCCGTCCACCTCCGGGCTCTCGTATTCGCTGCGGCACACAAGCATCCCTTCATTCACCGAATCGACGAGAACACGGACCTCGGTCCCTACTCTAGCCTGATTACAAGCAAAAGATATACCACGCTGAAGGGTCATCAGCCTTTCAAGACGAGATTTTTTAGTTTTTTTAGCAATCTTATCCTCAAAATTGTCAGCGCCATACGTTCCTTCCTCCTCGGAATACATGAAAGCGCCCAATCTCTCAAACTTGGCCTCCTCCACGAAATCAAGCAATTCCTCGAACTCCTTGCGGCCTTCTCCCGGATGACCGACTATCATGGTGGTACGCAGCACGATACCCGGGACACGCTCCCTCATCTTCCGGATGAGGGCCCTTGTCCAGGCGCCGTCGACATGCCTGTGCATATTGTCAAGCACCTTGTCGGCCACATGCTGGAGAGGTATGTCCATATAACGGCAGACCTTCGGATTGTTGGCCATCTGGTCAAGCACATCCTCAGGGAAATCAGCCGGATATGAATAATGGATGCGAATCCATTCGATGCCGTCAATCTCGGACAGCTTCTGCAACAGTTCAGCAAGGGCGCGGCGCTTGTACAGGTCCAGACCGTAATAGGTGGTATCCTGGGCTATGAGGACGAGCTCACGCACGCCCTGGCGGGCCAAAGCCGAAGCTTCCTCCACAAGCACCTCCATCGGGACTGACTTATGGGCTCCCCTGATGTACGGGATGGCGCAATAAGAGCAGCGACGGTCGCATCCTTCCGATATCTTCAGATATGCATAAGAGCCATGCGCCCCGTATCGGGACGGCTCCAGAGCCTTGTCATACTTGACTCCGAGGGCCTTGACAATAGGGGCAAGGTCCCTGGCGCCGAACCACCCGTCAACCTCCGGAATAAGGTCCGGCATCTGGGCGGAATAACGCTGCGAAAGACAGCCGAAGACCATCAGTTTCCCGACAAGTCCCTTGTTCTTCCTGTCCACTGCAGCGAATATAGTCTGTATGGACTGTTCCTTCGAATCCCCTATGAAACCGCAGGTATTGACAAGGAGCACGTCCACCGGCCCGTCGAAATCCTCAGGTACAACAGCATAAGCATCCCCCAGCTGCGCCAGGAGATGCTCAGTATCTACGGTGTTCTTAGAACAGCCAAGCGTTATGACCTGTAACGTACGGGCCATTTTATTTCTCTTCTTCAGTCTCGAAATCGAGGGAGGCGAAATTCTTGAGCTCGTTGTACCAGTCAACTACTTTCTTCATGTGAGAAACATAGAAACGGTCTCCGTCATAATCAGGAATAGCCTCTTTGAAAAGCTTCTTGAGCTCGTCGGCAGATGCCTTCGATGTAGGGGCATCCTTGTCGCCGAGGACCTCATGCATCTTTCCGAACACGTCCTGGAGCTTGATCTCGCCCTCGTTGGTGTAGATGGAGATGTCTCCGAGAGTGGTGATGCGGCTCTTCACGTCGAAGCATACGCGGTTCTTGCCGGCAAGAGACTCTGCGATGGCGCCGTTGCGTGCAGAAGCCAGATATAGGTAAAGGCCGTGCTGGCCTGAAACAGACAGAATTTTAGTAAGATCAGTTTTCATCTTCAATTAATTGTTTTTACAAAGATAGTAATTTTAAAGCTAAATCAACTCTTTCCTTCATCACACTGAGGTCAAGGTCGTTATTTACCACCACGTCAGCCTTTTCCTGACGGAACTTCTGGGCAGCCATCCTCTTCATTACAGCTTCCCTGTCGGAGCCGTCGCGATTGCAGGCCCTTTCAAGCCTTGTCTGCCAAGGAGCTTCCACCATGACCACATAGTCGAACGCCCTCTCGAAGACAGGACGCTCCAGGGCGATTGCGGATTCCATAACCACCGCACGGCTGTCCCGATGCGATTCTTTCCATGATTCGAAATCCCGCAGCACCGCAGGATGGACGACCGACTCCAGTTTCGCCAGATTCTCCGGAGATCCGAAGACCAGGTCTGCCAGGGCCTTGCGGTCGATATTGCCGTCAGCATCCCTCAGGCCTCGGCCGAACATGGTCTCAAGCTGTCCGACGAGAGAAGGATCATTGTCATAAAGGGATTTGGTGCGGTCATCGCTGTAATAGACGGGTATCCCCTTTTCTTCAAGATACGAGCACACGGCAGACTTTCCGCTGCCGATACCGCCAGTCACGAGAATAGTTTTCATAGTTATCTGAAATTTTCAACACACTCAAATACTTGAGGTTCAATCTTATAGCTTAGGACGTCAGGAGAGAGTCCGCTTACCCGGGCGATGCACTTCCCGTCGATGGAATTGGAGAAATCCCGGTAATCTATGTAGAAGCGGACGCCTTCGGAAGGATCCGAAGAGAGAGGGAAAGCGCAGCGGAAATACACCTGCGCCTTCGAAGGGTATATGTTCAGTTTCCTGTCGGTAGGCACGTTCCTGGCCGAAATGTCCACGGTGGTCTGAGTCTCGACGTATCGGGTGACGTCTATCGCGTAGTCCACCTTCTGGGCGGACATGCGGACGCCCTTGACATGTTCCAGGGCCACTTCCCCGTGGGTGCTGTTTGTAAGCCCCTCAAGGCTGAACGACTCGGTATAGACAGCGTCTATGTTGCTCAGGTGATATGGCTCGCCGTAGAGGACTACGGAATCAGGCAATATCCGCAACTGGCCCACGGATGTGTACTGAGGCTTGAAAGACAGGTTGCACACAGGCCTTATAGGGACCTTGCGGCTGTTTTCGTATGGGAAACGGAACCTTAGGGTATCGGTGATGAACGATTCAAGGGAAGAACTGTTTCCGAACAGGGACTGCACATAGTTGATCAGGTCTGAAGAAACTATGTAGAACTGCTCCCCTGACTTGTGCTTCATGTCCTCCGGACGGAATTCGATAAGCACAGGATTTCCCTTGGATGCCTTTTCCAGACGCATCAGGTCGAACCCGGTAGTGCGGCAGCGGGCCTGTACCACGGCGTCATTCGCCGAGATGAGGGCGTGCCCCTCCAGGTTGCAGCTGGCCTTGATCGGGACATTCACGACCCGGACATAGTCCAGCGAAAGGTTATGGATAAGCCAGATACCAAAAGCCAACAGGAGGGACAGCAGCAGCACTGCAAGGTCTCTCCCGTTGAGCCTTCTGAATCTTTCGTTTATCCGGAAGCCGGACATGGCTTTTTACTTGGCGCTGTCAGTGAAATCCCTGAGGATGGAGTTCTTGTCAACCCTGAGCTTCACTTCACCGTCCACCTTGATAAGGACAGACTTGTCCTGGATCTCATGGATGGTGCCGAAAATACCTCCGGCAGTAACCACCTTGTCTCCCTTCTTGAGCGAATCACGGAAGTTCTGGAGTTCTTTCTGCTGCTTGCGCTGAGGACGGATCATGAGGAAATACATGACACCGAAGAGCAGTACGAGCATAAGTATCATGGACATACCGCCACCTGCTGCAGGCTGTGGTGCAGCTGCCTGGAGAAGAATTGTTAACATAGTCATAAGGTATTATCAATTAAATATTTACGTTAGTTTCTCTGATAAGTTTGTCGAGAATACCGTTGATAAAGCCGCCACTCTTGGCAGGGCAGAAATGCTTGGCAATCTCGATGTACTCGTTGAGTACGATCCTTGGGGCGGTTCCGATGGACTCAACCTCAGCCATGGCGCATGCTATGAGGGCCATGTCGGTAGAGAACAGACGGTCGCTGTCCCAGTCCGGAGCCATCTCCGTAACCTTTGCGAAGTACTTCTCATAGCCGGCGAGAGCGGTCTTGACGAGTTTCTTGACGAAATCGGCATCGCTGTCCATGTCCTGGACATTCTTCCTGCGACGGACCTCGTCGCTCTGCCAGAGCTCCGGAAGCCTCCACTGGCGGCCCCTCGAAAGGTCTTCGAGAGTATGGCAGCACCATGTGAGGGAATATGCAAGGTCATCGTTCCAGTAAAGGGACTGTTCCTCCAGGATAGGATAGATGTCGTCGTTCTCCACGAGCTCCTCCTCGAAGATCCTGGTGAAAAGGGCGCAGTCCTCCTTGAGCGATTTCTCGCCGGAGGCCATGTATTCCTTGAAGTAGTCTCTGGATATGACCGTATCGAAAAGTCGCTGTACGAACGGCTCGTATCTGGACCATGAGAGTTTCTTCCTGTCGACCAGCTTGTTGAAGTCAGGGTCTGAGGCGAACAGTACCGCAAGGGCGTTATCCGCAAACTTCTCGTTCGGGTTAAGGTCTTCCTCCGTAGGGTTGAATTTTCCGCGGGCGGCCTCTATGCGCCTGCGGGCTTCTGACGTAAGTGGGCCGATGAGGCCAAGCATCAGAAGGTAAAGATCTCTTGTCGCTTCACACGACTTATTAAGCTCGGATACAGCCTCGTCCTGGGTAAGGTTTCCGGTCACTGCGTAGGCATAGATAACCTTGAAGGCTTTGATCCTAAGAATTTTCCTGTTGAGCATATCAGTTCTTGCAAAATTTTATGCAAAGATAGGGGGAATTTTCAGAAAAATTCCTACATTTGAGAAGTTTTAACTAACAAAATACTTACAAATTATGTACAGTGAAGATTACGACAGCGCTTATGCGCAGGATCGTCAGGGGGAAGATGTGTATTCCAAGCCTGTCAGAGCGGGGAAACGTACTTATTTCTTTGATGTAAAGGCAACGAAGGGTCGCAACGACTTTTTCTTGACGATTACGGAGAGCAAGAGACGAGTCGAGACTGATGGCCGCTTCTCATATGATAAGCATAAGATATTCCTCTACAAGGAAGACTTCGAGAAATTCGTGGAAGGCCTTCAGGAGACTATCGACTACATCAAGACAAACTGCCTCAAGGATGCTCCTGAGCGTCCTCGCAGAGAGTCAAACTACGATGAATTCGGAAACTTCTAAAATCAGGATATAACCCTTAAGGCGATGACGGCCGTCATCGCCTTTTTTATGAAATATTAGCTAGACATGGCAAACACCGATTTCCGTTCACTGTTCACATACAGGATCAACAAAGTCCTGATGATATGCAGCAACTATGATGCTTTCATCATGGAAGAAGACGGACGTATCGAGTCCAGGATCGCGCAGGAGTACATTGACCTGAATATCTCGGACCCGCCTACGTTCATCTGGGCCAATACCGCCGAAAAAGCCGGGGCGCTGCTGGACAGCACCGACGACTTCGACATGATCATCTGCATGTTCAACGACAGCGACAAGGAAATCTTCCCTCTGGCGGCGAAGCTCAAGGCCGAAGGACGAAAGATTCCTTTCGTGCTCCTGATGCACTATTCAAAGGAAATCCGCCGCAGGGTGACATCAAGGATCAAGGATATCGATTTCATATTCAGCTGGCACGGCAACGCCGACCTGATCCTGGCCATAATCAAGCTTTTCGAGGACAAGAGGAATGCCGAGCACGACATACTGGATGTCGGTGTACAGGCCATCCTGCTCGTGGAGGACTCCATCCGGTACTACTCCACCTACCTGCCAGAGCTCTACAAGATGGTGCTCATGCAGAGCAACGAGTTCGTAAAGGAAACCCTCAACGAAGAACAGAAAAAAAACCTGAAGCGATTCAGGCCGAAGATCCTTCTTGAGACCTGCTATGAAGACGCCGTCGCCACATATACCCGATACAAGAACAATTTCCTTGGAATCATAACCGATGTCGGCATGGTGATCCACAGAGGAGACTCCCCAAAGACTGAGAAACTCGACGCCGGCATCGACCTCGTGACGCTCATCCGAAAAGACGAGCCGCTGATGCCTGTTCTCATGCAGTCGTCGCAGGGAACTCTGGCCGAGACCGCGAAGAATCTCGGCGCCAGCTTCATGAAAAAGTATTCCAGGACCCTCTTCAGCGAGCTGGCTGAGTACATGAGGGAAGAGCTCTGCTTCGGAGACTTTGTGTTCAGGGACAGCAACGGCACCGAATATGCCCGCGCATCCAACCTTCTCGAGCTCGAAGAGATCGTTGACATAGTACCGGACAACGCATTGATAGACAGCACTTCGAAGAATATGTTCTCCAAGTGGCTTTTCGCCAGGGGCCTGTTCAACCTCGGACGCACTTTCAGGAGCGAGCACCACATTGACGGAAAAGATGCCAGACGCTTCATCAAGACCCAGATCCGTGCTTACCTGAAGTCCATAGGACGCGGAATCATTGCCCGTTTTGACGAGGAGACATACGAGGACTATATCACCTTCGCAAGGCTTGGCGACGGCTCCCTCGGAGGCAAGGCAAGAGGTCTCGCCTTCCTCAACGCCCTCGTGGAGAAATACAACCTCTCGGATGCTTATCAGGACATGAGCCTGTCCATACCGAGATCAATCGTGATCAGTACAGACTATTTTGACCAGTTCATCGAACAGAACGGTCTCCAGTACATAATCGACTCGGAACTTTCTGACGATGAGATACTCTCCGAGTTCGTGGCCTCACGTCTGCCAGAGACGCTTATCGCGCAGCTCAGGGCATATCTGAAGACTGTACATACACCTCTTGCTATCCGTTCCAGCTCAAAACTCGAGGACAGCAACTATCAGCCTTTCGCAGGAGTGTATTCGACATACATGATCCCGAATGCGGAGAACCGCGAGCAGATGCTGCGTATGCTTGACAAGGCCATCAAGAGCGTCTATGCGTCGGCCTACTACAACGGAGCGAGGACTTACATCCACACCACAGGCAACCTCCAGAGCGAGGAAAAGATGGCCGTGATAGTGCAGAGCATCTGCGGTTCCGACCACAAGGGATTCTACTACCCTATCATGTCCGGAGTCGCCAGGAGCGTAAACTTCTATCCTATCGGCAACGAGAAGGCGGAGGACGGTATAGTGAACCTTGCCGTCGGCCTCGGAAAGACGGTCGTAGAGGGCGGACGCACGCTGCGATTCAGCCCGAGGTTCCCGAAAAAGATACTGCAGCTGTCCAAGACAGACATCGCCATAAAAGAAACCCAGCCTATGATGTATGCGCTGGACCTCCGTCCTGGCGCATTCAAGATTTCCAGGAACGAGGGCGTCAACTTCATCAACGTGCCGGTATCCCAGGCCGTGGAGGACCTTCCTTTCCCGCAGTATGTATTCTCCACTTATGACGGAGAGAATGACCGCATCAATCCTGGGGTCAACAAAGTCGGCCCGAGGATAGTATCATACGACTACATACTGAAATATGACCGTTTCCCTGTGGCCAAGGCCATCCGCGAAATCATGGACATCTGCCGTAAGGAACTCATGAGCGAAGTCGAGCTGGAGTTCGCCGCTGACATCTCGGCCGACGGCCAGAAGATGTCCATGAAACTGCTCCAGATCCGTCCTATCAGCGAGTATTCGAAGGGATCCGACACTACGGTCGAGAAAGTGGAGAGCGAGTTGAAGCAGACCATAATACGCTCGGAGAGGGCTCTGGGAGTCGGTTTCATCGAAGGCATGAAGAAAATCGTCTATGTGCCGGCCGAGCGGTTCGACAACATGAGCACGGTCAAGATCGCCGCCGAGATCGCCGACATCAACAACCGCCTGAAGGCAGCCGAAGAAGGTTATCTGCTCATCGGTCCAGGAAGGTGGGGTTCGTCTGTGCAGAGCCTCGGCGTCCCTGTGATATGGAGCGACATCTCAGAAGCGAGGATGATCGTGGAATGCGGGATTCCGGGCTTCCAGATCGAACCAAGCCAGGGTACGCACTTCTTCCAGAACATCACTTCACTCGGCGTAGGCTATCTCTCAGTGGATCTTGTGATGCATCCGGAGCATATCAACATAGAGGCCCTGGAGAGCATGGACCTGGTATATGAAGGCGAATTCGCCCGAGTCTATGACGTCCCGGGCGAACTCAAGGCCTATATAGACCGTAATTCCAACAAAGCTATCGTAGGTTTATCATAACCCCGTCGCAGGCGGGGACATGGACCTTGACCGGAGTCGATGCGTTCATGCTTTCCGACTGCGGTATCTGCAGCCATTCGAAGGCTTCGGACGGTATCATTATGTCCATGTCGGAATCCTGAATCCCGAAGTTGCTGACCACGAGAATGGTCTCTTCTCCGTATTTTCTGATAAATGCGAAATTCTTGTCTATGTTGAAGCCGGCTGAATACATGTTGCAGTAGCAAAGGTCATAGGTAACTCCTTTCTTGATGACGTCGCTTCCAGAAGCAAAGGAAAGAAGTGCCTTGTAGCGTTCCAGGAGTGCCTTTTCCTCCGGCTCGAGGTCCCCTTTGCCATGGATGAAGAGGTTCAGTCTCCTGACGGAAGCCGGACTCCACCAGTCGAATATGGAAGTCCTTCCGTCCTTTCCGCTCATGCCCTCTTCGTCCATGCCTTTCTCCCCTGCTTCCTGCCCGAAATAGAGCATGAAAGGGGCAGTATTGAAAAGCAGGGAGACATACATGGCAGCAAGGGCGTTGCGGCCTTTCCTTGCAAAGAAGTCAGATGCTAGCCTCTGTTCATCATGGTTCTCGAGGAAGTTGAGCATGTGCGGCTGAAGGTCTCCAAGAGACTGCCAGTTCCATGTGATCCTCCTGGCGGACTGCCACTGTTCGAGCGGAGCATTCCCATTGTTGACATTGCCGGTCATTATGTCATGCAGGGCATCATAAAGCCCGGATTTGTCATACAGGTAATCAAATCCCACTTCTCTTACGTACTTGCCATAGAGATTCTTCTGGTAAACCTCCGCAATAAACTGCACGTCAGGGAATTCCTTCTTGACTGACTTTATCAGCCAACCCATGAATTCGGTCGGAACGAGCTCGACCATGTCGCAGCGGAAGCCGTCCACTCCCCTCGATGCCCAGAAGCATACAACCTCATACATCCGTTCCCATGTATCAGTATAGAAGTCGCAATAGTTGATCTTCACCGTATCGTACCAGTCATTGACTGACGGTTCCGGGCTGTAGATGTTTCCGGAAGCCTTTGCCGGCATCTCCCTGTATGTACCCTTTGTAGGGAGTTTCAGGGGCTGGCCCGGATAATAAAAGAAGTCATTGTCTGGGAGCCAGTGTTTGGTCTTGTCGTCAAGCGCTCCGAGCACCGGATGTCCGTTGGCATCCCTTCCCTTCCTGACAGGTTTCGGAGAATACTTGCCATAATCCCTGGCCACATGGTTTGGCACAAAGTCGATTATGGCCTTCAGGCCGGCCGCATGGGTCCTCTTTATCATCGCGTCAAATTCTTCCATCCTCTTTTCGGGATTGACGGCAAGGTACGGATTGACGTCGAAATAGTCTGTTATAGAATACGGAGAGCCTGCGTCGCCCTTGACCCACTGAGGGTTGGACGCAATGCACCCGCGCTTGTCACAGGCGGTCGCGTGGCGAATTACGCCTGTATACCATACATGACTGACTCCCAGATGTTTAAGATACTCCAGAGTCGCTTTGTCGATATCTTTGAAACGGCCTGTGCCATTGACGTCGACACCGCAGTTCCTTACAAGTTTTTCGTTCAGATTTCCCCAGAGCCTGGGCAATATCTGATATATGATAGGTTTGTCCATAAACGGTCTGTTAACATATATTTCCACTGCATATTCTGAGCCAAATGACATTTTTTGTATCTTAGCAGTCAGTTATGAAAATGAAACGCATGTTGACAGCGATAGTAATAGTGGCGGCAGCCATCATTGCCCTTAGGTTTGTCTTGTTTCCGCCGGTGAAAGAGACTCCGACCACCGGAGAATACAGCGTTGCTTCAGAAGATTACTGGGTAACCTTGGACAAAGCAGATCCATATTCCAAGAATGGAAACAACAGACAGCTTCAGGTAAGGAAATGGCACCCGGTAGGATGCAGCGGAAAAAAGCCGGTCATAGTGGCTTCTCACGGGTCCTGCGGGCCTATAGACAATAACCTGAGCCTATACCGCGAACTGGCAAGTCACGGATATACGGTCATTGCGGTGGCACATCCGGGGCAGGTGGCAAGCATCAAGTACGAAAATGGAAAGAAGAGCGGTCCGAGCCGGGCCTTCCTCAAGGAACTGTTTTCCCTTAAGCCAGACGGCACCCCTGAGAAGGTCTATGAAATCTACCATAAGTGGATGGATATCAGGACCGACGACCTGAATGCCGTCATGGATGACTTCATCGCAAAGAACGGAGCGTCCCAGTTTATTGCTGAAGGCCATTCCCTCGGCGGTTCTGCGGCATACGCTATGGCCAGGATAAGGAAGGATGTGATCGGAGTCATCGCCTTGGAATCACCATTCATGTACGACATCAAAGGCATCGAAGACGGGAAGTTCCTTTTCGATGACAGCGACTATGACGTCCCTGTACTTAGCATCTATTCCGATGCCGCCTATCCATATCTGAAGAAATGGGACCAGTACAGAAACAACGCTAAGTTTCTAGACAGTGCCAATCCTCTTTACACAAACATCCATTACGAAAACATAGGGCACATGGGTTTATGCGAGCTTTCCCTTGCCTCCCCTATCCTTACAGCAATCTTTGACGGCGGTTTCCAGAAAACAAAAGCCTCCGACCAGCTCACAAAGCTGAACGAAGACTGCCTCTCCTGGATCCGGAGCCTGCACGACAAATAGCGCGATTGTTTACCTTCACGTTTTTGTCCTACCTTTTGGGTTCAGCTCATTTTAGGCTTACCTCCGGAACTTTTTCCCGAAAACGCGCCCGGTCTGCTTGAAAATTGCAGACCACCAGCACCGCAGTCGGCGGAACAGAGCCGAGACCACGAGGGTTCCCGTCGCTGACGGAGGCGGCCCGTCACCCGGACGCAACAGAAGGCGACAGCAGGACAGCGGAGGAGACGAAAAAAGGCTGACCGCGGGGTCAGCCTTTATTATATGAACCGGTAAAGAATTACCAGTTAAGGATTTTCTTGAAATCGTAATCCTCAGGATTCTTGACATCAGCCTTTGCAGCCTCATAATCAGCAGCGCTGACATAGTGGCAGATATGGCTGTAATAGTTCTGGGAAGTACCGCCCTCGATATTGACACGACGCGGCGGAATCTTACCCTCAGCATTCTGGAGATCCTTGAGGTAAAGAGGATGAGAATTGCCATCCTGGTCAACGTAAACCATGCATCCGGTCTCGCCGTTCTTGAAGAGCTCATATGCGCCCATGGCAAGCTCAGAGCAGTA
>JAFZTP010000135.1 GCA_017618815.1 Bacteroidales bacterium
GCATAGAGAGCCTTGAGGGCGCGAAGCATCACGCTGTCCTGGATGTACCTGTCAGCGGCGCCCTTCTTCTCGAAGAACATCACTGAATCAGGATCGCTGTCCTTGAACTCTGCCTTTGCGTCCGCGAAGATATCCTCCACGACTTTCTTCACTTTGCGTACATCGTCTGAAGGAACGAGCACGACTGCGCTTGCCTCGAAAGGAATTGCGTTTCGGAGCGAGCCTCCGTTGAAGGAAGCCACCTTGACGCCGTATTTCTCTACGAGAGGGAGAAGGATACGTGCAACTATCTTGTTGGCATTTGCCCTGTAGAGGGAGATATCCATGCCTGAGTGGCCGCCCTGCAGGCCCTTCACTGTGAGAGTATATGCTGAATAGCCTTCAGGAGCCTTGTATGACCTGTATTTGAAGTCTGCTGAAGCATCCAGGCCGCCTGCGCAACCTACGCAGAGCTCGCCCTCCTGCTCGGAGTCAAGGTTGATGAGTATGTCGCCCTTGAGCACGCCCGGCTTGAGGCAGTTCGCGCCGGTCATTCCGGTCTCCTCATCATAGGTGACGAGGATCTCTACAGGACCATGCTTTACTGAAGGGTCCTCGAGCACGGCGAGGCCCATGGCCACACCGATACCGTTGTCGGCACCGAGGGTGGTACGGTCTGCAGTCACCCATTCTCCGTCGACATATGCGTTGATAGGATCCTTGAGGAAGTCATGCTTGCTGTCGCCGGTCTTCTGCGGCACCATGTCCATATGGCCCTGAAGGATGACGCCGCGGCGGTCCTCCATGCCAGGAGTGGCAGCTTTTCTGAATATGATGTTACCTGTATCATCGCGCTGGACATCAACCCCATGGTCTTTACCCCATTTAAGAAGATACTCCTGCACTTTGCCTTCATGCTTGGAAGGTCTCGGCTGCTGGGTAAGTCCGTAGAAATTGCCCCAGACAACCTTTGGTTCCAGATCTTTTATTGACATAATATTGTGGTTTTTGGTTAAAAGAATAATCTACTTTGCAGAGACAGGGAAGCAGCTTACCACGCCGAGCTGGTAAACAGGGATCCTTGTCTGAAGGATGACGTTCACTCCGTCGGAGAGCTTGGCGGAGCATACGGCAGGCACGCGGTAATATACCTGAGGGCCCTTGCCCTGGGATGCGCCTGACGGAGCCGAAATCTCCTGAGGGACGAGTTCGAGCACATATGGCTTGCCGGACATATTGTCGGCAGCCACGAGGCCGTCCTTGTCCGAGATGCGGAAAGCGATATACATCTGCTTCTGATTGCCGGAAGAAGGAACCACGTCATAGCTCATCTTCTGGGTACGCAGTTCGCTGTATCCGTAGAACATGGTCATATATTCCTTCTCGAGACGGGAAAGCTCCTCGATGGCCGAAGCCATGGCCTCTCCGCTATATGTAGCATCGGTATCTCCGGTTATGATGTCCACGCGCTTGCGACGGAGCTTGAATATCATGTCAGCGGCTTCCTTGGCTCGGGTCTCAAGAGACTTCTCGACTACCATCTGCTGCTGTATGGCAACCCTGCTATAAGCAGACTCCCCTTTCACGTTGCGGTAAAGGGTAGCGGACGCAGAAGTGAGGTTGGAATCCACCGCCTTGTCAGAAAAATCTCCGCGTGAAGGAGCGGCAAACCGCCACTGCACGTCCTTGCCGGAAATGCCGTCGCCGGAAGCGATGAGCCCCTGGGCGGTAAGGCTCAGGAAAGCAGGCATGGACTTGCCCGGATTGACAGTATAGCGTGAGCTCTGGTCAGCCTCGACATATGGGGTAAGCTTCACTGAAGTTACCTGGCAGCTCACCTGGTCCTCAAGACGGGCCTCACTGCCAAGATACTTGGATGCATATCTTGCATATGGACCGGCATAGAAGTTCTCCTGCACGGCCTCGACCTCAAGAGTGATGACGGTCTGAGGGAGCGCATAGGCAAGGGAACCTTCAGGATCCTGGGCGAAGAGACAGGATGCTGCGGCAAACAGGGCCGATATCGCGACAACTGATCTATTCATGATTATTTCCATCTTTTGTGACTCCAGAGATAGTTGGCCGGACAGTTCCGGATATCTTTCTCGAGAATCGAATAATACTTTATCATAATCTCCTCCGGGCTCATCTGGGACGCGTCGTCGCAGATCTTGATGAGCGGAGTCTCATATTTTCCTTTTTCGAGCCTGGTGCAGCCGAAGTAATAGACAGCCATGCCGAACTTGTGGGCGAGATTGGCACCGCCGGCCATAACATATGTCTTCTGGTTCATGAACGAAGGCACTTCATGACGCGCGGCTCCCTTGTACGGGAACTGGTCGGTCGGGAACACATAGACGACATGCTCGTTCTTGTGTTCTATGGCATATCGTATTACATTGTGGCTCTCGGTATAGCCTCCGAAATGGTCTGTCTCGGCAGCGCATCTGTTGACCTTGCAGAAGTCGTTCCAAAAACCGCTGCGCACTTTCTTATAGACAACGCAGACCTCTTTTTCTGTAAAAGGAATCTGGTCCATCCTGCGGCCGAAATACTGAAAAAAGCCTCCGAGCAACTCCCAGTTGCCGAAATGCGAAGACAGAACCATCACGCTCGGACGCTCGCGATACGACTGGAAGAACGGCTCCGGATCGGGGATGGTGCATATCCCGCTCTCCACCAGTCTCTCGACCTTGCCCCTGCAACCGCCGAACCACATGGCCTCGGCAAAGATTTCTCCGATATGGTTGTAGTATTCCTTGGCTATCTCGCGGAGCTCCCCATACTTCTTCTCGGGAAAGCTCCTGGCAAGGTTAGTCATCACCACATCCCTGCGATAATGCAGGATGCTCCGGGTCAGGAACGTAAAAGCCCGGCCCCAGAAATAGTGGAACTTCAGAGGAAGTCTCTGTATCGGCAGATATAGCGCAAGAAAAATACTTGAAAATGTTATCTTCTTCATATTTCACAAATATAACCAAAAATAGCGCATTTAATGCCTTTTTACCCAATAATTGTTATATTTGTAATCATTACGATAATCAAAATTTTATAAGATATTATGTTCAAAGGTCATCCTAAAGGATTACTCGCCGCCGCCCTCAGCAACATGGGCGAAAGGTTCGGGTACTACATCATGAATGCAGTCCTTCTGCTCTTTCTCTGTTCAAAATTCGGTCTTTCAGACACCGCCAGCGGCGCAGTCTTTGCCGTATTCTATTCGGGGATTTACATACTCAGCCTTGTAGGCGGCATAATCGCAGACGGGACCTCCAACTACAAAGGCACGATCCAGAGCGGTCTGATAGTGATGGCACTCGGATACATAATGCTTTCAGTGCCTGTAATGGCCACCCCTTCCAACAAAATCTGGCTTCTTGTCGCCACTTGCTTCGCACTGTTCCTGATTGCTTTCGGCAACGGTCTTTTCAAGGGCAACCTGCAGGCTATCGTTGGCCAGATGTATGATAACTTCGAGGCCGAAGCCGCAAAGGAAGGAGAGACAGCCCTGAAGGTCGCCAAGGAAAAGAGAGACTCGGGATTCCAGATATTCTATGTATTCATCAACATCGGAGGTCTAGTCGCTCCGTTCGTAGCTCCTCTGCTCCGTCAGTGGTGGCTTGGCGTCCACGGCTTTTCCTACAATTCACAGCTTCCTAAACTCTGCCACGAGTTCATAAACACTGGAGCTATCCCTGAAAACCTTGTTCCTGAGGCCGCAAATGCCGGAGCCGTCCTGGATCCTTCAAACCTGGAGGCCGTTGGCACATTCTGCTCCGACTACCTCAACTATTTCAATACGGGCATCCACTACTCGTTCATCGCATCGGTAGCTGCAATGCTTATCTCCTTCCTTATCTTCGTCGCCACGAAGAAGACCTTCCCTACTCCTGGTAAGAGAGAGGCACTTGCATCGGTCAACTACACCGAGGAAGAAAAGCTCGAAATGGCAAAAGAAATCAAGCAGCGCATGTATGCGCTGTTCGCAGTGCTCGGCGTCGTAATATTCTTCTGGTTCTCGTTCCACCAGAACGGACAGTCCCTGTCACTCTTCGCAAGAGACTTCGTCGTTACCAGCAAGATAGCCCCGGAGATATGGCAGGCCGTCAATCCGTTCTTCGTGATCGTGCTGACTCCTGTGATCATGTGGTTCTTCGCCAGACTCGCAAAACGCGGCAAACAGATATCAACCCCTAAGAAGATTGCGTTCGGTATGGGTATCGCTGCCATGGCATACCTGTTCCTGTCACTATATTCATTCGCGCAGGGCTATCCTTCAGCAAATGAATTCACTGCCCTCAATACTGGAATCCAGGCTGAAATGAAGTCAGGCCCATGGGTGCTCATCGTCACCTACTTCTTCCTTACAGTAGCCGAGCTCTTCATTTCCCCTCTCGGACTTAGCTTCGTATCAAGGGTTGCGCCTAAGCACCTTCAGGGACTCTGCCAGGGACTCTGGCTCGGAGCAACCGCAGTCGGCAACCTGTTCCTGTTCCTTGGTCCTCTGATGTACAACGTAATGCCTCTCGGATATTGCTGGGGCGTATTCCTCGTCCTCTGCCTTATCTCCATGGGCGTGATGTTCGGCATGGTCAAGTGGCTCGAAAGGGTAACGAAAGCCTAAATGGACGC
>JAFZTP010000024.1 GCA_017618815.1 Bacteroidales bacterium
GCTTTCGCGGGCGACTCTTGCCCCAGTACATTGACCGATCTGGTGACCCTGCTAATCCTTTTCTTGACTCCGGTCCTTGCAGGAGGATGTTCCCGATTCACGCAAGACGACGACGGCATGTACGAAGACGACATGGTCTATACGAAGGTCGATGCCTCAGTCCCCCGGGGAGCCGTCGTCAGATGTATCGACATATTCTTTTTCAATGATGATAAATTGCAGCGTCTGGATTCATACCAGAGGATGGAGGGCGGAGATGTCAAGTCGGCTACCGGAGCATCCCGGGTCGGGAAAAAGATCCTGGTCGTGCTGGCGAACGCATCGGAGAACAGGCTTACATGGACAGATATAAACTCGCTCTCTTCACTGTCCAAGGTTACGGCAGAGCTAGCGAATGAAAACCCGGCGGTACCGATGATGTGCGGAATCATGAGGTTGGAGACCGGAAACGTCAGGAGCGTAACAATCCCGCTGGAGCCCTTAATGTCTAAGGTTGAATTGGTGTCGATAAAGGCTGACTTCAGCGGGAGATCCTACGCCGGGGCGAAGATAGAAAACATAAAGGCCTACCTGACGAATGTCTCGGGGACCTGCAGGCTGATTCCTGACTCGGCGGCGATATCCGGGGTAATACTCAACAGCGGCAGGCTCTCGCAGTCAGACCTGAGCCTGATGGCCGTCCCGGGCATGTTGATGCAACAGCTGGACGGACCGTTAGGGGCAAGCGCAAGGAATCCTGAAATGGAATTCTGCTGCTACCCTTCGGAGAGTCCGGAGACAGGGCCGGGCACTCCCCCCACCCGGCTGGTGCTGGAAGGCTCGATCGAAGGCTCAACCTACTATTATCCTGTCGACATCAACCGGGGAACTCACGCCCTGGGGAAAGACGGCATCGGCAGGAACAGCCGCTACCGCATCAGCATGGACATTACCAGGAAAGGGGCTGACACGCCAGATACGGCCGTGGATGCAGCTACCGCCGAGGTGCACCTTGAAATCGTGCCGTGGCTCATGAAACCAGCCACCACAGAGATATTCTGAACTCCCTATGGACCTAGTTAAACTCATATCAATATTCATGACCGTATCGGTCCTTTCGTGCTCAAAGGAAGGACCGGAAAGGCCTCGCATGGCGGAGGCCTGCGTAAGTCTCGATCCCGGCGTCCTGCTGACAAGATCTGCCGATCCGCAGGAAGAAACGATCTCTAATGTCAATCTCTTTGTCTTCAACAGTGACGGAGATCTTGAAGAACGCCGGTATCTTGACTCACGGAAAAACGGAGGCAGGATTCCGAAATTGAGAGTCGGGCTGCTCACGGGCGTGGAATATACGCTGGCAGCCTGCGTCAATTTCAGCTATGAAATCAAAGGAATCTCGAAACTGGAGGACCTGAAGGCATACAGATACCATCTTGCCTATCCTGACGAATACAGGGAGGGCATCCCGATGACAGGTATGACAAAGGTAACGCCGTCGCTGCAGGATACCGTGGTCCTCCGACTTGAGAGGATGATGTCGAAAATAAACGTCAGGATAGACAGGAACGGCCTTGAGAGCGGAGTCAAGCTCAACGTGGCAAGGATCTCGGTCAGGCATTCCCCAAGGTCCGCGAAGGTCTTCGGCGAAAGCAAGGCTGAAGGCAGCGGGGATACTTTCGCCATCGGGTTCATGAAATCCGGCCGGGAAGCAGATGTCCTCAATATGGAGGAGGCTCCGGGACTGAGCAGGGCCCTGAGCCTGTACATGATGGAAAACATGCAAGGAGACCTCCCGGATGGAAATGCTTCATGCTCATATATACAGATTGAGGCCGAATACGTCTCGGATGAGCAGTATTCGCTCCCGGGAGAATACCTTATTTACCGCTTCTACCTTGGAGAGCGTAAGGGAAACTTCGACATTGAACGTAACTGTCTGTACGAGATCACGGTACGTCCGGAAGGCGACGGGCTCACCGATGCCGGGTGGAGGACAGACAGGACAGGTCTTGCAAACTATCAGGAATAATTATTTATATTTGCATAAATCACATGAATTAATGACAGGACTTTCCCTCAAAGAAATCCATCAGAATCTGTTGGAGATACTGGTTGACGTGACCGACTTCTGCAGAGAAAGAGGATTGCGTTATTCTCTCGCATACGGCACGCTGCTCGGAGCCGTCCGACACAAAGGATTCATCCCATGGGACGATGACGTGGACATCATAATGCCGCGAAAGGATTTCGAGACATTCGTGCGGGAATACCGCGACAGAGGTAAATTCAACTGTCTCTATAACGAGCCGGGACGTTTCCGTTCCTGCTACGCCAAGGTAGAGGACACTACGACCGTAAGCATCGAGAAAAAAAAGGTCGGCATCTATAATTTCGGGCTGAACATAGACATCTTCCCCATCGACGGAGCTCCTTCCGATCCGCAGGAACAGAAAAAACTGACACGGGCTGTCACCCGCATAAGGCGCAGGCTGCTGCTGAGCCAGAGGAGTTTCTTCCCATATTCCTTCCACGTCCCGCTCCCTGCCCTGATCGAAGCTCATACCAAGAGCCCCGACAGATGGTATAAGGAATGCGTGGACCTGCTTACCGCGTACGACATGGACAAGAGCGAGTTTGCAGGTTCCATATCATGCGGTCTCGGCATGAGAGATGTCTATCGAAAGGAGATGTTCGACAACTATGTCGAACTGGAATTCGAGGGATGCAAGTTCAGCTGCGTGGCTGACTGGGATTCATTCCTACGCCAGCAGTACGGCGACTACATGCAGCTGCCGCCGGAAAACAAACGCAGGATCCACAATCTGAAAGTCTACAGCTCGAAGCGGGATTTCTCAGGGAACTTAGCTCCGAAACCTTCCAAAAGCTCTCTCTGATAACGCTGGAACTTCTCCTCGCTAAGGTGCACGTCATTGATGCAGATAAGTTTCTTGTCCGGATTAGCAAGGAACTTGCAGATCCGGGAAGCTGACGTGATGGCAAGGGAGCAATACTTGGCCGGAATCCTCCTTGATATGGCCAGCCCCTTATAGAGCAGGTAATCCAGGAACAGATACTGGTTGTAGTTATTGTCTGCGCGAAGCGGGGTCAACGACTCCATGATCTCTTTCTCGACCTTGGCATAAAGCTCCTCGAAAGGCTTGCGCTGCATAGGCGAGCAGGTATGCTGCGGACGAGCATAAATCATGGAAGGCTTGATTCCGAGAGCCTTGCGGGCAAGATGATCCGAACGCTTGGCAAGCTGCTTGAACTTACTGCCGCAGAGGATGGTCTTTGAATAGCCCATCGCTGTCTTGCCATCCACGAAGAAGTCTTCCACTGAGCAGTCAGCCACAGGGAACATATCATCGTTGAAATACAGATACTGGTCCGAAAGTCCCGGGATACGATGCAAGAACATCTCGATCATTGAACTATTGAACGTAGGAAGAGCCTCTGCCGGCATGATCATGTCATGAGTAACTATGCGAAGCTGAGTCTTGTCCACCCACTCCGGCACCTGGCTCTCACGGGAAACTACCAGATATACATTCTCCACGAAAGGCATATGCTTCTGGATACCGCGAAGAAGGAACTTAAGGGTTCCCCAGTCACGGAATCTCTTGGAGAGGATAGAAACTCCTACTCTCTTCTCATAATCTTTCTGCCATAGCGGGTCAAGCCCATTGACATATGTAATAACTGCATCCATTATCGTAAGTATTTAGCTGTGAATGTATTTCCTTTCTTTATCAAATCTTCCGGAGTTCCCTCGAACACAACCTGACCGCCTTCGTCGCCGGCATCCGGTCCAAGATCTATCACCCAGTCGGCAGCCTTGATTACATCAGGATTATGTTCTATCACGACAATCGAATGTCCCCTTGACAACAGGGCGTCGAAAGCCTTAAGCAACTTCTCGACATCGTAGAAATGCAAGCCGGTCGTAGGCTCATCGAACATGAACATAATCTTCTTCTTGGAGTCGCCGTCACTCATTGACAGGAAGTAGGCCAGCTTGATTCTCTGGCTTTCTCCGCCTGAAAGAGTGCTGCTGCTCTGGCCGAGCTTGATATATGACAGTCCGACATCCGCGAGCGGCTGAAGCTTGCGGGCAATGGTCTGGGCACCGGGATCATTCTGGGATCCGAAAAACTCCATGGCTTCCCCCACGCTCATGTTCAGGATGTCGTCGATGTTTTTTTCTTTGTACCGTACCTCGAGGATATCCGGCTTGAAGCGTCTTCCGCCACAGGCTTCGCAGACCATGGTCACGTCCGCCATGAACTGCATGCCGATACGCACATAGCCCTCTCCCTGGCACTCAGGACAGCGTCCACCCTCCTGGTTGAACGAGAAGTATGACGGCGTATAGCCGTTGATCTTGGCGTACTGCTGCTCCGAAAGAAGCTTGCGGATATCGTCGTATATCTTCAGGTATGTGACCGCATTCGAACGGGAGCTCTTTCCTATAGGGTTCTGGTCGACATACTCGACCTGGGTGATCCTGTCAAGGTTTCCGGACAGTCCGCGGAATATGCCTGGGAGATTGCCCGACTCGTTAATCCTGCGATACAGGGCAGGATAGAGGATATCTCCGACGAGAGATGACTTTCCGCTTCCGCTGACTCCGGTGACTACCGTCAGCACGCCCAGAGGGAACTTCACGTTGATATTCTTCAGGTTATGTTCCATGGCGCCCTCGACGGTTATCGAATAGTGCCATTTGCGCTTATCCCTGGCCGCCCTCTTGCGAAGACCGGTCAGATATCCGAGGGTCATGGACTTGCCGAGTTCCTCATCCGTCGGATTCTCCGGGACTTTGCCCATGAAGACTATCTCTCCGCCGTCCACGCCTGCCTTCGGGCCCATGTCAATGAGCACGTCGGCGGCTTTCATGATCTCTTCGTCATGCTCGACGACAATCACGGTGTTGCCGATGTCGCGGAGCCGGCGAAGAACTCCGATTAGCCTGTCGGTGTCTCTTGGGTGTAGTCCGATGCTCGGCTCGTCAAGTATGTACATGGATCCGACAAGAGAACTTCCGAGGGCAGTCACGAGATTGATTCTCTGGCTTTCTCCTCCGGAGAGGGTGTTGCAGGCACGGCTGAGCGTCAGGTAGGAAAGCCCCACGTCGCAGATATACTGCAGGCGGGAGGTAATCTCCTCCACCGCCTTGTGGACCACGGAGTATTCATATTCCGTGAGCTTGAGGTCACGGAAGAATTTCAGCAGGTCCTCGACTTTCATCGAAAGAAGTTCATGGATGTCACGGCCTCCGACCTTGACATAGAGGGCGTCCTTGCGGAGACGGCTGCCCTTGCACTCGGTGCAAGTGGTACGTCCCGAGAAACGGCTCAGCATATATTTATACTGGATCTTATATCTGTTGGATTCGACCCAGCTGAAGAATTCATTGATTCCGACTATCGTAGTCTCGTCCCCTTCCACGCTGTGGGCGTTCCAGATGGTATCCTTCACCTCGTCGGAAAGCTCGCAGTAAGGAGTGAAAATCGGGATGCCGTACTTCTCGGCATTTTTTATCATCTGCTCCTTGAACCAACCCATCTTGTCACCTCGCCAGCAGGCTATGGCTCCGTCGTAGATGCTCTTGGCCTTGTCCGGGACAACAAGGTCCTCGCTGATGCCGATAATCTTGCCGAGACCGCCGCAGACAGGACATGCTCCGAGCGGACTGTTGAAACTGAACATATATTCATCCGGCTCGCGGAACACGATTCCGTCAGCCTCAAAACGGCTGATGAACTGTTTGGTGACTCCGTCCCGGACTACATACATGGTTCCCTTGCCTGCACTGAAACAGTTGTCGATGGAAGCCTGGAGACGGGTCCTGAGATCTTCGTCGTCCTTGTCGACTATCTTGGCGCGGTCAACGAGCAGATAGAGTTCGTCAGGGAAATCTCCAGACTCAGACTTCTGCATGACCTCCTCGATCCGGACGGCCACTCCGTCAGACCAGAAACGGGAATAACCTTGTTCCTTGAGGTCAAGCATGAGCTCGACTTTATCCTTGCGCTTCTTCCAGTCGAGTTCTGCCAGCAGATAGACTGTCGAATTCTCTTCCGAGAAAATATACTCCATCACATCCTTTGAGGAATGGCACTTCACCTCCTGTCCGGATACGGGAGAGAAGGTACGTCCTATCCTGGCAAAGATGATCCTGAGATAATCGTAGATTTCGGTGGTCGTGGCAACCGTGGAACGCGGATTGCGGATGTTGACTTTCTGTTCGATGGCCACTGCCGGAGGAACTCCTTCGATGGATTCGACATCTGGCTTGTTCATCCTGCCCAGGAACTGGCGCGCATAAGAAGAAAGGCTTTCCGCAAAGCGGCGCTGGCCTTCTGCAAAAAGGGTATCGAACGCAAGGGAGGATTTGCCGGAGCCGGAGATACCGGTGATCACGACAAACCTGTTCCTCGGTATTGCGACCGTGATATCCTTCAGGTTATTGACCTTGGCGCCCTTTATTACAATATTCCCTTCCTGCGGCATACGAACAGATTAAGTGTACAAATATACAGAATTTTTGGCATACCGACAGACAAATGCGTACCTTTGAGGACATGAAACTGAATTCGCTAAAGGATCTTAAGGTAGTAAAGGGGAAGCTTGCAGAGGAGAGTCGTCCGACGGCGGCAGGCCAGTCCTCCACGCCGGCCTCAAACCAGCCGCGCAACAGGACCGTCGTACACCCTTCCCGTGCTGAAGAACGCGCCCGCAACGAAGGCCTCTCCAAAGGCCAGAAAGTCCGTCTCATGGACTCCAGCGACATGGGGACCATCACCGGCTTCGGCGACGGCTACTACGAGATCGACCTCGACGGCATGGTCATCCGCGCCGTCCGCAGCGAATTCGTCCCGGTCGATCCCGACGAAGACCGGCAGCTCTATACCTCCATCCCGTCCCGGGTCCATAAACCCGCCCGGAGGGAGGTTCATGAGGACGCCGCAGGCGAGATCACGATCGACTTGCATCTCGAGCGCATTCCGGGCAGCGAAGGTATTCCCGAATGGGCCGCGCTCGACTACCAGATGAGTTACTTCCGCCAGACTCTCCGCAACAATCTCCGCCACAAAGGCCGCCGCATCGTCTATGTCCATGGAGTCGGCGACGGCACTCTCGCCACCGCCCTCCGCAAAGAGCTCGACGAATCCTTCACCCTCTCCACCTCCTGGCTCCCCGGCATCCCCGGCACCACCAAAGTCACCATTCGCTAGCCCTCAATCCTCCGTCGCTACCGACCGGACCGGCAGTCTTTTTTAGGATAGTGATCGTCAAGTAATTGATACACACCGAGATCCTTATTATTCGGGGTATCCGAAACCCGCACCCCAAGTTGCAGAGAAATATCTATAGATCAACAAATTAAGGATCACCAGACCACCTTTTTCACCCTCTTCCTGTCATAAATCTTCCGGGATTTATGCAGCATCCGACGTCCGGCTACCGGCCGCCCGTACATACGGATCTCCTCCTCCCGATCAGCCCTCCTCCGGGCCTTCAGGATATCCTCCTCCGTAACAGTTCCAAGCTTGATCCGTTTCTTTTTCATACTCGTAATCAATAGATACAGCTAATTTACGATAAAATTCCGTAACTTGCAGTCATGGATAATGACGAAAAACATGGATTGGCACCGATCATAGGAACGGCCCCCGAAATTCTGATCCTGGGATCCCTGCCGAGCGACGAATCGATCCGACGGCAGGAGTATTACGGGCACCCGCGTAACCGGTTCTGGCCTGTCATGGCCGCTGTCCTCGGTGAGGAGCCACCGACCGGCTACGAGGCCAAGAAGGCCATGTTGAAGGATCATAAAATCGCGGTCTGGGATGTCTTCGCATCGGCCCGGAGGCACGGCAGCCTCGATTCCGCAATCCACGACGAGGTCCCGAACGACATCGCCTCCCTTCTGCGGGCCAACCCGTCGATCCGGACCATCTGCCTCAACGGAGGCAAGGCCGCGACCGCCTTCCGCCGCTTCTGCCGCAGCAATCCCGGAGCAATCGACCTCTCCATGTACAAAGTCCATGAATTCGCCAGCACCAGCCAGCTAAGCATCAGCGTCGGCTGGACCCTTCCACGCCTCATTGAGCAGTGGCGATCTCTATTTCTCTAGCATGAAGAGTTCGCGGTTGACGTAGTCGAGGTCGTCCTGGACGGCCTGGTAGATTTTTGTTCCGGGCTTGCCGACCTTAAGGTAGCACTCGTACCAGGTCCTGGCCTTGGCATAATCTTTCTGACGGTAGTTCCAATGCCTCTCCGAAAAAATTTTGTAAATCTCCGAAAAAAATTAGGAGTTTTAAAAATTGTTTGTATATTTGCATCAGAACAAAGTTTTAAAACCATGAAACAGAGATTGACTGCAAAAGAAGAAGAGGTGATGGAGATCATCTGGAACACTGGGGACGTCTTCATAAGGGACATAGTCGCCCAGATGCCCGAGCCGAAGCCGAGCTATAATACTGTGGCGACTCAGGTGAAGTTTCTCGAGGAGAAGGGATTCCTCGTGCGCAAGTCGATGGCGAATTCTTTCCAGTACAGTCCGGCCTTCTCTGAGAAAGAGTACAGGGGCCGGACAATCCTGAGCATGATTTCACAATTCGTAGAGGATGAGAAAATGAGCCTTGATGAGATCAAGGAACTGATAACACAAATTGAAAACAAGCGGAAATGATAGCCTATATCATCAAAAGCGGGCTTCTGATCTCGCTGTTCTATTCTTTTTTTATCCTGTTCATGAGAAGGACGACCTTCTTCCGGTTCAATCGTGTCGTCCTTCTCGTGGGCTCGACAATCTGCCTGACGCTGCCGCTGATCGAATTCAACTTCGGGCCGGCTATGGAGAGCATGTACTTGCCACATCTGGTTCTCCCGGCCTCGATCGTCGGTATTGACGGGCCGTCTGCCGGAGAGGTTACGGGATCATGGGATTGGAAGAAGATTCTGACGCTGGTCTATATTCTCGGCGCCGGGAGCGTGGTCCTGCTGACTGCCGCCTCGATCGTCAAGACCGTTATCATGATCCGGAGAGGACACAGGACTGATCTCCCGGACATGAGACTGTCAGTCGTCGAAGAGGACATGCCGTCGTTCAGTTTTCTAAGGCACGTTGTCATGAGCCGTGAAGACTTCGAACAGAATCCTATGATTCTGACCCATGAGCAGGCTCATGTCAAAAGTCTCCATTCGGTCGATCTGCTGCTGTTTTCAGCCGTCCTGGCGTTGCATTGGTTCAACCCGCTGGCTTGGATCATGCGGACGGAGCTGAAGATGCTCCATGAGTATGAGGCTGACGAGGCAGTAATAAATCAAGGCATTGATGCAAAACTATACCAATTATTGCTTGTGAAGAAAGCTGTGGGAGCGCAACGCTTCCAGATGGCCAACGGCTTTAATCACACTAAACTCAAAAACAGAATCACTATGATGCAATCAGTCAAATCAAGCAACTGGCTCCGTCTGGGCTATGTCGCTTGTGTGCCGCTGCTCGCGGCGGCGCTTTGTTTCTGCACCAGCAAGAGCAATTCTCTGATGGATGCTGCCGATAATGCTTATGAAGCCACTTTGTCCTACGATAAAGTAGAGTCTGATAGCCCGTTAGAGGGTTCAACCATGACACACGAGATTGATCAGGAGGCTATTCCTTTTAATCTTGTCGAGGTAAAGCCTACTTTCAACGTCGGTGATGCCAATGCTTTCGCGAAGTGGGTGAATTCCAATCTTGTATATCCTGAGAGTGCCAAGAAAGCACATATCCAGGGCAGAGTCATGTGCCAGTTCTCTATCGATGAGGAAGGAAATCTTGTCGATGCCAAGATTCTCCGCGGAGTCGATGAGGCCCTTGACAATGAGGCTCTGCGTGTAATCAAGATGTCCCCTAAATGGGAACCTGGTTTCATGGACGGCAAGCCAGTCAAAGTCACCTTCACGTTCCCTATTATCTACACGTTAAAGTAGTATCCAGAAATGTCTGGCTAGTCTAAACTCCGTACCTTACAGTACGGAGTTTTTTCATGCGTCATTGCCGGCTGAGGCAGGCGATGTGGGCTTGAGGGGCTTCCATGATATTCCAGGAGAGGACAGCACCGTCAAAGCCATAGCGCATGATGGCATCGAGAGACTCGGTGACATATTCCGGCGATGTCGGGACAATGCCCTCGCGGTAGTTGATCTCCAGTCCGGGATACTTGGCGCATGGACATGACTTCATGGCCTCAAGCTGCGACTCCAGGAAATCGACATCCATCTCGAATGAAGGATAGCCTTCAGCTCCCGGGACAGCATTAAGCATGAGCTCATACTCAAAGCCCATCCCCGCAGGCGCGAGAGTCCTGCGATAGAGCATCGGTTTTATGAAATCGGCATGACGCGAGAGAATCTCGTAGTCCTGGCCGACGAACTGGGCCATGAACGGAGCATACAGGTCCATGCCCACTTCCAGTCCACGATCATGGAAACTGTCGGCAATGGCTGCGACCGCGCCGCTTACGATATGGCCCTTGGCCCTGAAAAAGTCAGCAGCATGAGGATTGACAAACATGAATCCAGTCTCCGGGCTATATCCGGCCACGGAGAAGAATCCATCCCCGTTGAAAGCCCATTCCCCCTTTATGGTCTCAAGGTTGACACCTTCTTCTTCGAAGCGTCGGGCGCACTCAGGACAGCCACAGTTGAGCACACCGCCGACTCCGCTTACGAAAGACTGGGTGCGGATGCGGTCGAGAAATATCCCGTCAAAACCGCAGTCGCTGAAATGTTCGTCATAAACCGAAACCACATTGGCGGCATTCCGCGGATTCGACGGACAATTGAAACGGAAACCCTCGTCAGCCGCAAGGTCATAATTTGCCGGCACCTTGCCCCAGAGATCGACCGCAGGCACATTGGTGCAGACTTCCTCCGTCTCGGCAAACACCGGGAACCAGAGCAGCATCTTGATATTTTTCGAATGAAGGAAGGCTCCAACCTGCTTATAGATATCCTTGTCAAGACTCCAGCCGATAATGACCTTCTCGACATTGATACGGCTGCTGACCGTGTCAAGACGTCCGATAATCTGGTCGGCAGTATAGAGCGGATTGTTCCAGCCACCAAGTGAAACCTGGACGATATATCCCGGCTCGGCAGTCCTGGTCTTGCAGGCTACCGCCATCAGGAGAATGACAACAATACAGGCAAGTTTTCTCATAATATTCAGCGCATTAGATTATACGGCTAAAATAATCATTCCAAAGAAAACTCGCCTGTATTTTTGCGAAAAATAAACCCGTAATTTGCGTACCCTATTCGGATTTCAGAGAGTCCACAGGGTTAGCCCGGGAAGTCTTTATGTAGTGGAACAGCACGACAGCTGCACAGACAAGGGAAATTGCGACAAGCGCATACAAGCCCGAGGAAGTTCAGGACAACGGCCACCGGATATCGATCAACCAAAGTTTTTAGGTTTTTCAGTATCATGGCATTATTCATTTTTGAGCGAATCTACCGGATTTGCCCGGACGATACGCAAGCAATTCAAAACTACTACACAAAGTACGAAAAGCAGTACAAAGGCTGCTCCGATAAAGAAGTATGAAGGGTTCAGGGAGACCTTCTCAGCGAAATGTTCCAGCCACTTGCGTGCTACCACGAGGGCGCATACGCTAGCCACGACGGCCATCAGAAGGGAGAGTTTCATGATGTCTCCGGCGAAAGCGCCTAATATTTCACTGGAATCGGCCCCGTTTATCTTGCGCACGGCCATTTCCTTAGCGCGTCTGAGAGATTCGTCGCGGATGAAGCCTACGAGTCCGAGCAGCGCGATAAGAAGGCTGAAGATCGCTCCTATGAACAGAGTGTTGCGCATTTTCTTGTTGTCAGAATATGCGGAGCGCATCCTCTCCTCGTATGAAACTATCTCGACTTCCTTTCCGTCAAGTACTGAGCTGACAGTCTGGCGGATCTTCGGCAAAGCATCGGGACGTCCCTTGAAGAAAATGTAGCGCATCCCCGAATGCGGATCGTAGATGTCGCCGGTAAACATTACGCTAGGCCTGCCGTCCACACGCCTCAGGTCTCCAAGCAGATAGTTTTTATATACGCCCGAGATAGTGAGGTAGAAGGCGGGATTGTCACCAATATCGAACACATGGCAATGGTCGGTGATATAGACCTGTTTGCCCACAACACCGTCATTCCATCCGAGCATTTCTTCCATCTTCTTGACGAACTTTTCATCCACGGCAACTTCCAGGGTATCCTTCGGAGCACGTCCTTCCTTGAATTCCACGCCCATGAAATCAAGGAAGTTCTCCGTGCTGGAGTACTGGTCCGCAATGTTGAACAGTTCGCGCGGATCTCCGGGCACATATACATTGTTTCCGCTGCAGCCCATGTACGGGAGATTATATGCAGCCGCGACATCTTTGACCTCCGGAATCTCCTTCAGCGCTTTCATCACACGCGACCTGAACGGAACTTCATTGATCTTGACATAGTACGTGTCCTTATAGTCATATCCCGGATCGCTGTGCGACACAAAACTGTACTGACGGGCGATGATGATCATGACGACTATCATGAACACATTGATAAGAACCTGGACGCCAAGCAGCCCCAGCTTCCATTTACGGGAGTTCTCGGTATAGTTCTTAAGGGCGGCATATACCGGGACATGCATATAGAGCCTTGCAGGAACTATTATGGATACGGCTATCACGAACAGTATCACGATTCCGACTGCAATAAGGCTCTGAGGCACCAGCAGCGTGGTGAACGGTACTCCCAGGAGAGACTCGACAAGACTTCTTCCGGCGAAAATAATCAGGGATGCGACGACCAGGGAAAGGGACACATGGAGCAGAGCTTCTTTTCCAAGCATGCCGTAGATGTTCCTGGTCCCGGCTCCATAGCATTTTCTGACACCGACTTCCTTCGAGCGCTTCACCATGGAAGATATCACGATAAGAATATAATTGAGAAGGCTTATCAGGATGAGAAGTATAGCCACGATGGAGAGAAGTATCACCCGGCTGCGAACTTCCTTGTCGGAAGTGTGCATGGTGTCGAACGGATAGAGGAAATACCAGAGCTGCAATCCGTTTTCTTCCAGTTCTTCAAGAGGCTGATGAGCTTCCTGCATCTTTCTTATGGCATCATTCAAGCCATGAGGATCCACTCCCGGAAGAAGCCTTACATAGGCAAGATACCTGTCATTGCCAAGCCAGTTTTCGGTGCTGGCCCTGTTATAGGATTCGAGGGATATGACGATCTCATAGTCCAGGCTTCCGTTCTTCGGGAAGTCCTCGTATACACCTTCGATGGTTAGCAGAAAATCCTTCAGGTCTTCATTCCAGATTTGTTTTCCGATGACGGAAGAATAGTCTCCCTTGCTCTCGACCAGCCTGTCCGCAAAGGAACGGCAGACCATTGCGCAGTAAGCTTTGCCAAGTGCCTTCGCAGGGTCTCCCGCCAATACCGGCCGGTCAAACACCTTGAAAAAACAGCTGTCGGCAAAGACATGGGAAGCGATCAGCTTGTTTCCGTCCTCATCGACAAATTTATCCGAAGGGAACACATAATCAGTAGCACGGGTAGCTTCCTCGATGCCGGGGACTTCCGCCTTGAAGCCAGGCGCAACAGCACCGCTTACCCGGTAGTGTTCCTGGGCTTCTCCATTCTGCTGATAGCCGGTACATATACGATAGATCCTGTCCACGTCGCTATAAAAGCTGTCGTAACTAAGCTCAAAGAAAACCTTGGCCACAAGCACGATTCCGACGGCAAGACCAATTCCAAGGGAAAGGACCTTTATAATGATGTCATTCTTAGTTTTCATATCTGGTGCGTTGCTTATTCTTTCTTCAACTCTTCGGCCGGGTTAGTCCTGGCGGCCTTCAATATCTGCCATAGCACGGTCGCGAATGCGATCAATACCGTTATCACCACTGCGACGACAAACACCCACTGGTATCCTTCCACTCTGTACGCGAAGCGCTGGAGGTAAAGCCTGGCGGCCGATATGGCCAGAGGAACCCCGATAAGGCAGGCGATCATGACGAGGATCATGTAACTCTTCACGCTGCGCCAGGTCTCGCTGGAGACGTCCCCGCCGAAAACTTTTCTGACTGCTATCTGCTTGGTGTTTTCCCCGGCGAAATATGTACTCATCGCAAGCAGTCCCAGCATGGCGAGCAATACTGAAAGGAGCATGAAAAGCTCGACCAGACGCATGGTCCTGCAGACCGGGGCCAGCTGTGACTTGTATATATCCCTGATAAATCCATGGTGCCATGGAGACTCATATACGCCGAACTGCTCGACTCTGTATTCTTCATAGGCTTTCAGAATCTGTCTCTCATAGTCGGAGCTCTCTCCGAATGTTCCTATCAACAAACCATGGGAGAAGAACGTTTCCTCCGGACTGCAGACTATGACTCCGGCATTCAACGACGATACTTCTTCGACGGATGCGGATCCTGTCGGGAAATCATGGACGATTCCACCTATGTAATCAGCCTTGGAGCCGTTGATTACGAAACGTCTCGCGAAAGTAACGGATGAATCCGAGACTTCGGCGTTCACGAATGCCGACTCGTCAAGCCAGATAGAATGGAGCCGAGGATGATTGAAATCCGACTGGATCTCGAGTCCCATGAGATCGAAGTAAGTCGTGTCACACAGGACCACCGGCAGGGTGAATGTCCTGTTATCATCCAGAATAACGCTCTGGGACATATGGATGAATCCCGGATAGTTGCGTCCCACACCCACTTTTTCCACGAATGGAAGCTGCTCGACCTTGTCCTTGAACAGTTTCATCTGGTCATATGTCGTCGCATAGTAATCTATGTAATAGAGATTGTCCACGCGGCAGTGCACCGGACGGGCCAGCATATGTTTCATCTGGGCTTCCATGACCATGGCCATGGAGATAAGGAAAACTGCCAGGGCAACCTGGGCGACAATGAAAACCTTGCTGAAAACCATCTTGCTCTTCCTGCGAAGCATTCCCTTCATGATATCTATTGGTTCGTATCTGGATGAGGCCCATGCAGGCAGCAGGCCGCAGATGACTCCGAGAACGAGAATGCATGCCAGATAGACAGCTACATAGCATGGCGTAAGAAGCAGGCGCAGTTTCACGTCCATATCAATGAAACTGAGATTGCCGGTATAGGTAGAGAGCAGATCGTTCATCATCGGTACCAGCAGCCGTGCAAGGGCCAGGGAAGCGATAAAGCATATGGCAGTGAAAAGGACGGACTCGCCGATTCCTTTCCATATTACGTCTTTCTTGCCCGCGCCGAGCATGCGGCGTGTCGCCATTTCCTTGGCGCGCTTGCCGCTAAGCGCAAAGCTGAGGTTGATATAGTTGAAGACGGCTGAAATCAGCAGGAGCAGCACGACTATGCTGAGAAGAAGCACCATCTGGCGATTTCCAGTCTTGAACACTCCATTTCCCTTGTCTGTTGACTTCCAAAATATGTCATCCATCCGCCAAGGATGCCAAGCCTTGATGTATTCTCCCCATCCCGGAGAATAAGCCTTCTCGATTGCAGCATTTATCTTGGATTCTATTTCCTGTCGGCTCACATCCTTGCGGAACCTGAAAAGAGTAGTGACAGTGCCTATGCTGGAGAATCGGTCAGAAGAGTTCTCGGCGCGGGCCATGCTGGACTCGGCATTTGCAAGCACGTCGACCTGCTGGAGAATGCTGTTCTCGATATCCTGCACGACTCCGACGATTACATATTCCTTGTTGTTCAGGACCACATTGCGTCCGATTATGTCTTCACCATCCCTGCGCACCCTTTCTGCCATGGATTCGCTGAGCATCATGGCATTCTTCAGTTCGAAAGACTCTTTCGAGCCTTCGAGCACCTTTATGTAAGGGAACAAGTCGAAGAATTCAGGATCGACTTCCAGAGCCAGCGAACGAATGCCGGGAATCTTGTCGCCTTCGAAATCCAGGTATGAGCATAGCGTCAAAGAGAGTCGGGAGGCAGTTTCCACCTCCGGGACAGCCATCTCGACCTCCTCCTTGTCATAATAACCGAGAGCGGCGAATTCATTCGTGCCGGTACTATATATCCTATTCCAGTCAGGGTTATCGTGCGCAACTTGAAACTGCTGGACTACATAGCTTCCTATCAGTATGACAAATGCCAGGCTGACAGTCAGGCCGACAGCCTCGATGGCTGTGTACAGCTTGTTGCGGGACAGAAATTTAAGATACGATTTCATTACAGCTCATTTTTCACGTCAGATACAATCTTGCCGTCGAAGAGGTCGATAGTCCTCTGGGCGCATGAAGCATCCTTCTGGGAGTGGGTTACCATGACGATTGTCGTGCCTTCCCTGTTGAGTTCCATCAGCAAGTCCATGACCTCTTTGCCATTCTTGGAATCGAGGTTTCCGGTAGGCTCGTCGGCGAGAATCAGCTTCGGACCGGCAACGACCGCACGGGCGATGGCGACTCGCTGCTGCTGACCTCCGGAAAGCTGCTGAGGATAATGCGTGGCGCGATGGCTTATGGACATGCGTCTCATGATATCTTCTACGCGAGCCTTTCTCTCCGAAGAACTGATGTTCATATAACGGAGAGGGAGTTCTATGTTCTCATAAACATTGAGCTCGTCTATGAGGTTGAAGCTCTGGAATACAAAGCCGATGGTTCCCTTGCGGAACTGGGTGCGTTCTTTCTCCTTGAGATTGGCCACCTCGGTACCGAGGAGTTCGTAGCTGCCTCCCGTAGGATTGTCGAGGAGGCCGAGAATGTTCATCAGAGTGGACTTTCCGCAGCCGGAAGGGCCCATGACCGCAACGAATTCTCCATCCTTGATTTCAAATGAGACAGAGTCGAGAGCTGTGGTCTCGATTTCTTCAGTCCTGAAGACTTTGGAAAGATTTGATACTTTAATCATAATGCAATAATTTCAAACACTGCAAAACTATATACCAAAACGCAGACCAATATACACAAGTGGTTATATAACAACTATTTACAATAAAAGCCCCGTCACCGGGGCTGTAAAAGAACTTTACATATAGTGTAAAAAAATGATAACCTAATACTCGAATGCTATCCTCGATCCGTCGTACTCCGCCCAGACTGGGAGGCCATCATTGTCATAGTGCCAGACAATCTCGACAGCGGACTCAGGATCGCCGTTCTTCGAGATTGAGACAGGATAGTTTTCCAGATAGAAATCTCCGATGAGGAAGAACGGGTCAACTTCCATAAGTATGACCATAGGTATGATGCCGGATTTGTTCGGCCGGTCATTATACGCTATCGAATATGATTCCGTTTCAACTCCGCCGGCAAGGGTACTTATAGTCACGATATTCCCACCATTCCAGACGAACTGGTAAGAACCGGATCCACCCCCGACTCCGACCAATTTGCGAGTCCGTTCAAAAGGGCGGCCCTCACTGTCGTATTTGTAATTCAGGACCTCAGTCTCTTCAAAAACGCCTTTATTTGAATTGAAGGATTCCATGGACAGACTGGTAATGAGTCCTTTCCCAACCGTACCGGTCAGACGAGCCGTCTCGCTGTCCCTGCCGTCTTCATCATAGGAATATACATGGAATATAGGTTTCTCGCCATAATCAGCGATAAATCTCAGATCGTCTCCGACCATGCAATCTACCAGCCTTCCCTCCTCATAGAAATTCCGGATGGCACACTCGCTGCCGTCACTGCCGCTGATGTAGAGCGTCCTGACCGGCTTGTCGCCGAACTGGTTGATCCCGGTTTCGGAATATTCGGATATCTCCTGGGGCTCCTCATCCTTGTCTTTGGCAGGATCATAACAGCATGAGACGGCCATCAGACTGACGGCGGATGCTATGAAGAGTAATTTTTTCATAATTATAGCGCATGGTTTATGCAAGTATAGTTATTTTTTTTCAATGTCGATAAAAAAAACTAACTTTACATACGCTAACACAAAACAGAAGTAATAACAACTGATTAATCATGTCAAATCTCTTTTCTTCTATCACGTTGCACTATGTGGTGCCACTTCTGCTGGCCGGAGGATTCGTACAGGCTGCATATGCCCAGTCAGAAAAATCATCGGCCGTTCCAGACAACGAGACTTCCCGGTATATCATGGAATACAACCAGAGGGCCGGAGTCAACGGACACGCATACGAGTTCCTTCCTATATACGACACGCCGTCGCCTGAGGGATACACTCCTTTCTATATAAGCCACTACGGCCGCCACGGTTCCCGTTCGACAGGAGCCAAGGAATATTTCCGTATCAAGGGCATACTGGAGCCGGCACTTGCGGACGGCCAGCTGACTCCTCAGGGAGAGATGCTTCTTGCGGCGACCCTCAAGGCCATAGAATGCCAGGCCGGCATGAGCGGGCACCTCACCCCTCGCGGACGCAGGGAGCATGCCGCCATTGCAGAGCGCATGTACAACCGCTATCCGGGCGTGTTCAAGGACGGATGCAAAAAGATATTCGCTGCTTCCAGCTATATCCCGCGCTGCCTGATCAGCATGAACTCATTCACCAACCGCCTGATGTCCCTGCAGCCGGACCTCCAGATTGACCTTGAGACTGGAGAGAATTACATGGACTATATCGGCAGGGGCGAGCCTGACGAGATCCAGGAACTGGCCGGGCCAATTCTGGATTCCCTGGACAAGACTGTCTCTCTGGACAGCATGGCAATCATTCCAGTCCTTTTCAAGGATCCCGCAAAAGCATGCAAGTATGTCAAGAAAGTCGCGCGTCTGGAAAAGGACATTTTCTCGCTGGCCCGATACACGCAGGCCTTCGACATTGAAGACAATCTCTACGACCTTCTGCCTGAGAATGACGTCTACCAGCTCTCCGAGCAGAGGAACATGCATATCTATCTCCAGCAGGCCAATTCCGTCCTCCTGGGCGACAAGCGCATGCCGAATGCAGCGCCTCTTGCGAAGGACATCATCGACAGGGCGAACGAGGTCATCGCCGGAGAACCGCGCGTCGCCGACCTCCGTTTCGGCCACGACTGGCCGCTGATGGCCCTCATGGCATATCTCGGACTTGAAGGCGCATCCGAGAGGCTCGACATTGACGAGGTCAGGGGACACTGGTTCGCCGGGAGGTATATCCCATTCGCAGGCAACCTCCAGATTATCTTCTATCGCAATGCCAAGAATGACGTGCTGGTGAAATTCCTTGTCAATGAGAAAGAAAGCAGCATCCCTGCGCTGATTCCGGTCCATGGCCCATATTATCGCTGGTCTGATTATGTAAGACTGATCTCCGAACAAAAATAAAAGACATGGACCATCTTCCCTTGAATGACATACCGATGCTGGTCTCGACGATAAACTTCCTCCTTAGGGATGAGGAGTTTGACAATCTGGACCAGATATGCTACTGCTTCGGCGTGGAGCGGGAAGAGATGGACCGTATCCTGGCGAGCGGCGGCTACTCCTATCGAGAAAAACAGAACCGCGTGATATGATGGCTGACCGAAATGCGACAGAACAGGCATATGCTTTCTTTCACCAAAAGCTGAAAGTATATGAGCATTCCACTTCCGAGAGGGAAATGGACCATATCGAGAATGTTGTCTCAGCATACGCGGATGCCATGTCCACGGAACTGTACAAGGCTCTTGCCGGCGATAACGTCGCCTTTCTTCATGAACACAGTTCTTTCCGGGCGGAGCTCTCATCGGCTGTCCGCAAGATGGAGGGCTGGCTAGAGCCAAAAAACAGATGAAACATCTTTGATAATTGGTTAGATTTATCTAACTTCATACATTGAAAAAGGCCTTTATTAGACAAAAGGCTCATTTAATTATCTAACACTAATACACTTATGCACCATTTCTTCAAACACACTCTGTGTGTCCTTACAGCCATGATTGCAAGCGTATCGCTTCTGGCTCAAAGCAGACACACTGTGACTGGTATTGTGACAGACGAAAATTCTGTTCCATTCCAGGGTGTCGCTGTAATGGTAGAAGGCACCAACATAGGCGCCCTCACCAACGCAGACGGCTACTATCAGATCAATGCTTCCGCCCAGGAGACCCTCGTATTCTCCTGCGTAGGTTACAAGGAACAGCGCATCGTAGCCGGTAATGTTACTTCTCTTAACGTCCAGATGGAGCTGGGCGTCAACCTCCTCGATGAAACCGTCGTGATCGGATACGGCGTTGCCCGAAGGAGGGATGTTACGGGATCTATCGCCAACGTCAAAGGCGACCAGATCGTAAAGGGTCAGAACTTCAGTGCGCTCGAGAGCCTCCGTGGTAAAGCCTCCGGTGTCACTATCCTCAACTCTGCCACCCAGGGCTTCGCAGCCCCTCGCGTAATCATCCGCGGTACCGCCACCATCAATGCCTCATCCGACCCTCTCTATGTGGTCGACGGTGTTGCAATGGAGGATTTCAACCTCTCCAACCCTAATGACATCGAATCCATCGAAGTCCTCAAGGACGCTTCCGCAGCCGCCATCTACGGAGCACGTGGAGCCAACGGTGTCATCCTTATCACCACCAAGAGAGGCGATGCCGGACAGGAAGGCGACTTCATCAGCTACCAGGGTTCGCTGACCATCGGACAGATGGCCCGCCACATGGACGCAATGAATGCCCAGCAGTGGTGCGACACCTTTATGAAAGGACTCGCTAACGAAAACAAGTGGAACGGAATGAACTGGTCTCTTGACCCTGCCACATGGTTTACCGACCGCAGATACTTCGATGCTTCAGGCAAACCGATCTATGACACCGACTGGCAGAAGGAAGCCACCCGCACCACTTTCTCCCACAACCACCAGATCAACATCCAGCATAGCTCCAAGAACTCCAGCACCGGAGCTTTCCTCAACTATACCGACATGCAGGGTCTCATGAAGAATACATGGACCAGACGTGTGAACGGCAAGATTACCTTCGACTCAAATCCGACCAAGTGGCTCACCACCAACATCAACCTCATGGTCAACCATACCGTCGGCCGCGTGACCCCTCACAACGCCGGCGCACAGCAGGCTGTCCGCACGATGATCGAGATGCTTCCTTGGCTGCCTATATATGAGCCTGATTCAGGCGAGTACACGACGAGCGCATCGTCAGACCTCGACCTCGGATTCGAAGGCATGGCCAACCCGGTATCTATCCTTGACCTCCAGAGACGTCAGAGATACAACACTCAGATATTCGGTAACGCCGCCTTCACTTTCCACCTTCTCCCGGGCCTCGACCTAAAGACCCAGTATGGTGTAGACCACCACACCGTCCAGCTGAGGAACTACTCTTCCGTCAACCTCTCCAACCTTTCACAGCCTGACGGATGGGCAGAATACATGCATGACGACAACTTCTACTGGCAGGAGGAGACATATCTTACATATAACAATGTATTCAACGACCACCGCATCAACGCAATGGCCGGTCTCTCATGGCAGGAGCGTACAGCCCACGAGAACTACGACTGGACCAGCGGATTCTCAGACGACTTCTACGAGGATCACAACATGGGCGTGGCCACCACTCCGGACGCCCCTTATTCTCACTATGACCGCTGGGCGATGAACTCATACTTCCTCCGTGTGGGCTACACTTTCAAGGATCGCTACTCAGCCACCATCACTGGCCGTTATGACGGTTCTTCCAAGTTCGGAGCCAACAACAAGTGGGCATTCTTCCCTTCAGCCGGTCTCGCATGGACCGTCTCCCAGGAAGACTTCATGAAGGGCATATCCCAGATCAGCCGACTCAAACTCCACACGAGCTACGGTATCACCGGTAACTCCGAGATCGGGACATATGAGTCCCTCGCCAAGGTAAGCGCCGGTACTCTTCTCCTCGATGACGTCAGGACTCCATACTCACGTCTCTCATCAATGGCCAACTCAGACCTCAGATGGGAAAAGACATCCCAGTTCGACCTCGGTATCGACCTCGGTCTCTTCAAGGATCATCTCAACATTGATCTCTCTTACTACCAGAAGAACACCTCTGACCTCCTTCTGAGCTGCCCGGTAGTCCACTCTACAGGTTTCACTTCAGTATTCAAGAACATCGGTTCAGTAAAGAACAGCGGTTTCGACCTGCTCATCAACGCTTATCCGATCGACACCAAGGACTTCACCTGGAACACCACTCTTAACGTCAACTACAACAAGAACGTGATCACCCACCTCGGCGAAAACGACGAGGATATCGAGATGAACGGCTGGGTTGGCGGTTCCAACTCCATCCTCCGTGTCGGCGAGTCCCTCTCCGCTTTCTACGGATACGAGCGCCTCGGCGTATGGACACAGGAAGACTATGATAAGGGCCTCTGCAACCTCGCCGATGTAGGACGTCCTCACCGTTCAGCTGACAAGAAGGTACTCGGACAGGGCGTTCCTGCATGGACCGGAAGCTGGATCAACACCTTCAACTACAAGGGTTTCGACCTCACGGCTGACCTTCAGTTCGTAGCCGGAGTAGAGGTGATGCAGCGTTATTTCCATCCACTTTATGACCGTTTCGGCATCACCAATGGCCTTACGGCTATCTATGACGGAGCATACGACGGCACCAACCCTAATGCCATCCAGCAGGCTGTCCGCCTTACCAACAGCGGCCACGCAGGACAGGACACTTCTGTCGACTCAGCTTGGGTTTGCGACGGTTCATATGTACGTCTCAACATGCTCCAGCTCGGATATACGTTCGGAAAGAATGTCACAGAAAAGCTCGGCATCAGAGGTCTCCGCGCATACATCAGCGGTTCCAATCTCTTCCTTCTCTGCTCAAAGGACTATCTCGGATATGATCCTGAGGACGGCGAGATCGATGACAACCTCGGTGGCAGCAATGCGTTCGGCCAGAACATGCCGTTCTACTCTTATCCTCGTTCAAGGACATTCACATTCGGTGTGAACGTATCTTTCTAGTCGAAACGTTCTAAATTGGAATTAACATGAAAAATATATTTAATAAATCCGTAGCTCTTGTTTCAGGCGCTCTTCTCCTGGCTTCATGTTCAGGCTTCCTCGATGAGAACCCTAAGAGTACCCTGACATTCCAGGATTACTACAAGACAGAGGCGCAGGTCACTGCCAACGTAACCTACCTTTACCGCAGCGGTGCACCTACAAAGTTCGCATCCGTCAATGCATATGAGCCTTCATTCGCTGCCAACAACAGCATTCTCACGGGATACTTCACCAACTCATACGAAGGTCAGGAGCTTACCAACAAATACGCCCGACTCCTCACCCGTCAGGAACAGACCCAGACGGTATCCGGAACAGTGGACGGAATCTGGGACGACTGCTACCGTGCCATCAACACTGCCAACGGTGCCATCAAGGCCATTCCTTCGATCGTTGAAAAAGGCAATATGTCCGCATCTGCAGGCGCCAACCTCGATGGTCAGGCACGTTTCTTCAGGGCATTCAATTACATGATGCTCGTAAAGGCATTCGGCGATGTTCCTCTTTCCGAGGATTTCATAGTCGACCTTGCCCAGGACACCCAGCTCCCAAGGACAGCCGCTGCCCAGATATACGCCCTCATAGAGAGCGACCTCAGGACAGCTGCAGACGAGCTTCCTGACGCAAGATTTGCCGACAACGGCCACAGGGTGACCAAGTGGATCGCCGAGATGGCCCTTACCGACATTCTCTTCTATCAGGGAAAATATTCAGAGGCAGCTGCCGAGGCCAAGAAGATCATCGGTTCCGGCAAGTTCACCCTCGCTGCCAACATTGACACTGAGGCAAACAGCGCCTACAACCAGCTCCGCGCCATAGATGACCTTCCTGAGGCTATCTATGCCTACGAGTACAACAGCGCTCTCAGCACAAACGGTTATACTCCATGCCACGCTTTCTCCGGATCAGCCACCACTACTTTCAGCACATGGGTGATCTTCGAGCGTGTCTTCGGACCTACCAACCGTTACCTCAATGTCTATGGCACAAATGACCTCCGCGTACAGCCGAACCAGTTCTTCCACTGGACATATGCCCGCCCGGACGATCCTTCAAAGACATGGTCTGCACCGGAATTCTCTACAGGTTACATGGAGGGCTTCACAAACATCGACTTCGCCGGCATGGGCTATCAGTATCCTGGATGCTGGTACTTCTACGACGAGGACGGCCTTCTCAACACAGGCCGTGGTACTAAGGACTGGAACATCTACCGATATGCCGAGACTCTTCTTGACGCTGCCGAGGCTATCGCCCAGAGCGCCGGAGTCAATGCAGAGGCTGCAGGATATCTTGCACAGGTTCAGTCCAGGGCCCTCGGTGAGACTGTAGAGTCCCTGACAGCCGCCAACCAGGCCCTCTCAAAAGAGGACTTCATCAAGGCTTGCTGGACGGAGCGTCTCCGCGAGTTCCCGTTCGAGTCAAAGATCTGGGATGACTGCGTACGTACCGGCAAATTCCCTGAGATCTCCACTACCAACCGTGGTGAAGTTGAATATGTCGACCTCGTAGGAGCCACAAACGGTTCAGGTGCCGTAATCAAGGCATCAGACCGCTACTGGCCAATCTCCCTCAACGAGAAGCAGCGTAATCCTAAGCTCACCCAGAACGAAGGTTACAAGGAGTAACTCTCCTCTCATATAATGATTCAGGGACGCCTTACCGGGCGTCCCTGTTTTTTTTCGTATGCAGCACAACGCTATTCTTTATCCGGAAGGGTAAAAACCACTAGCCCAGAATACGTTACATCTACTGGAGCCCCCTTTCTTTCACCGGGCTCCCATTTCTGAGGGGCCGATTTAATTACGCGCACCGCTTCTTTATCAAGGAGTGGATGAACACCTTTTTTTACTTTAACGTCTGTCAGTTTTCCTTCTGCAGTTATCTTGAACGATACTATGACTTTACCTTCTATACCGGCCTTTTTCGCTTTTCGGGGATAGCGCTGATGCTCCCTGATCCATTTGGAGAATGCGCTGGCGTCCTGTCCATCGAATCTTGGTCTCGTTTCCTTGAGACAGACCGTGACAATCTCATCCGGTTCCTGCGCATTGATTAAGCCGCAGGGAAGCAATATCAAAAATAGAAGCAGGATAATACGAGTTTTCATCTTATCGTTGTTTAATAGGGATAATAGTATCTGGAGTATATATGCCGGTCTTAAGCCCCAGCGAGTCTGTTTTGCCGGCTTCGACTTCTGAGTAATGCACGAAGTTTCCGTCCAGGGAGAATATGAGAACCGTCGTGCCGTCGAAAAGATCCTGATTTCGGATGATATTCTCTACACGACGCGGAATTCCCCGAATCTCGCTGAGGTCAATTATTCCATACGGCAGGATGACTGCGACTTTATCCCATTTGAAGGAGGTCATGTCACCAAGAGTAGTTTCCTGTCCGGAATGGACAGTCTGGGTCAGCGGAGCGTCGAGGTTGACGCTGTAATCCTTGCAAGCGACTACGGATAATGCAAGGATAGACATAAGGATCCACGTGGTTTTCATATCTAGAATTGTTTGACTGTACACGCTTTTCCGCACAATAAATATACCAATTATAATTTTCTCAATATTAAACGTTTATTTCTTGTAGGAGAGAAGACGATTCTTTATTTTTGTCTCAAGTCCGGTCATTTCCGGACGAGAAAAAGCCATGAAGCAGGAGAAAGAATTCTGGCTCGTTACAACCGGGCACCTCGAGGACCGTCTCTGGTTCCGTGAAGAGGATGATTTCAAAGTTGGAATGAATTACGTTGCCGTGCAGGCCGCGTTGACTGATGTTTCCATTCTCGCATTTATTCTCATGTCCAACCACGTGCACTTTGTGCTCAGCTGTTCTGAGAATGAAGCTAAAGAATTCGTTTGCATTTTCAAGAAACAGTATGGTCAATACTATAGCAAAAAGTATTCTTCCAAGAAACTTCTGCGGTTGAATTCAGTTGACTTCAGACAACTGTCTCCGAAAGATGAGTCCCTGGAGAGAGGGATTGAGGAAAAGCGGAAAGGGAGGGAGCGGCCGGCGGCGCCGTGAAGAACGGCGTGTGTCTGAGGGACGTTACGACGACTTCGAGTGCAGCGATGATGGCGGCGTAAAAGGACTGAGTTAGCCGTTTAGGCGGCGACAGCGACCGAGCAGCTTTTCCGAAGTCTGAGGGAGCAGGCCCGTCCGTCCTCCGCCACAGAAGCAGAGAGCCGGGGGGCACGGAGGTCGAGGGTTCGACTGAGCGGTGCGGAAGGGACCGCAAAAGCCGAATTTAGTACCAGGCGCGATTTTTAGTACCATTTTAGTACCAAATGGCGAAAACTGAAACAAAAAGATGCCCCACAGGTATCTGTAAGGCA
>JAFZTP010000025.1 GCA_017618815.1 Bacteroidales bacterium
ATGTCCTACATCCAGGAAGATCTCGGAGATGAATCCCTGTTTTCAGCGGTAGCCCACGGCAGGGAGACGGGAGAGTATTCGGACCACGAGAAGGCCCTGCTCTGCAAGGTCGCCGAAGAGCTCCCTAAGATCCAGTTCCGGGGAGGCAAGGGACTGGACTACAGCGTATGCTATCCAGAACCCGAATTCGGGGAAAGGATGGTAATGTTTGACCTCAACTATTTCAAATATTGCTTCCTTAAGGCGACAGGCCTTGACTTCAACGAAGCCAGGCTGCAGGACGACTTCGAGAAACTCAAGGATGACCTTCTCGTGGACATGGGAGACACTTTCATGTACAGGGATTTCCAGGCAAGGAACGTCATGCTGAAAGACGGAAAACCGTATTTCATCGATTTCCAGGGTGGTCGTCGCGGTCCTCTCTACTATGATGTCGCCTCCTTCATCTGGCAGGCAAGGGCAAGATATCCCGAAGACCTGAAGAAGGCCATGGTGGAAGCGTACAAGCGATCTCTCCGCAGTTTCGTCCCCGACTTCGACGAGGCTGCCTTCAACAAGAGACTGAGGCTTTTCGTGCTGTTCAGGACGCTGCAGGTGCTCGGAGCATATGGATTCCGCGGATATTTCGAGAAGAAACCTCATTTCGTGGCAAGCGTGCCGTTTGCGATCGATAACCTGCGAAGGCTGCTCAGGACGCCGTTCGAGGAATATCCGTATCTCGATGAGATCCTGCGCAAGCTTACCGGAATGCAGCAGTTCTATGAGGCCGCCGAAGACAAGCGCCTTGAGGTGACCATCTACAGTTTCGCTTTCAAGAAAGGAATCCCGGTGGACAATTCCGGAAATGGCGGAGGCTATGTCTTCGACTGCCGTTCCGTCAACAATCCCGGGAAATATGAGTATTACCGCCAGTTCAACGGAATGGACAAGGAAGTCATCAAGTTCCTTGAGGACGACGGAGAGGTAAAGGAATTCCTCTCCCATGTGTATGCCCTTGTCGACGCCCATGTAAAGTGCTTCATGGAAAGGAAGTTCACCCACCTCCAGGTATGCTTCGGCTGTACCGGAGGCCAGCACAGGTCCGTGTATTGTGCGGAGCACCTGGCCGAGCACCTTTCCGCAAAATTCGATATCAGGATAACCGTCACGCACCGTGAACTTGACATCGAGAAAATGATGTAACTATGAAAGCCATGATATTCGCAGCAGGACTGGGCACGAGGCTCAGACCCCTGACCGACACTCTGCCGAAGGCTCTCGTGCCGGTAGGCGGGAAACCCTTGCTCTATCATGTGCTGATGAAACTTAAGGCAGCCGGAATCACCGAGTTCGTGATCAATGTCCATCATTTCGCGGACAAGATCGTTTCTTACCTCGGCGAGAACGACAATTTCGGTCTGGACATAAGCATTTCCGACGAGACCGGCGGCCTTCTTGAGACAGGAGGAGGCATCCTCCATGCCCGCGACTATCTGGACGGACAGTTCCTTGTACATAACGTGGACATACTCTCCAACTTGGACGTGGCCGCATTCGCAGGCAACGCCCGTCCCGAGGCTATGGCCACCCTGCTGGTCAGCGAACGCACGACCAGCCGCTACCTTCTGTTCGACGATGACATGAGACTGAAGGGATGGACGAATGTTTCCACCGGCGAAGTGCGCAGCCCCTATCCTGACCTCGACCCTGCCTCCTGCAGGCGTCTCGCATTCTCCGGGATCCACCTTGTTTCAGGCGAAATCTTCGATGCGTTCGGAAAATACGGTTTCAGCGGGAGATTCCCGATAATGGACTTTTACCTGAAGGCCTGCCGCGAGCGTCCGGTATTCGGAGCCGTGCAGCCGGGTCTTCGGCTTATGGATGTTGGCAAGGCCGAGACCCTTGCCAAGGCAGAAGAATTCATAAAAACAGTATTATAATGGCACTACCGAATCACGCGTATTGTTCAGACAAGTACCAGTACACAATGGGAAAGTCATTCTATGACTGCGGAAGAAAAGACGAAATCGCAGTATTCAACATGTTTTACCGCAAGGCCCCAGAGAACAACAACTGGGCGGTAGTATGCGGTACGGACGAGGTTATAGAAATGATTTGCAACCTCGGAAAGATGCCTGCTGACTTCTATGAGAAATTCCTTCCGGGACCGGATTATGCCGAGTTCCGCAAGTACCTCTCCACCATGAAATTCACAGGCAACGTATATGCCATGCGCGAAGGAGAGATCGCTTTCCCTAACCAGCCGGTAATCATCGTCGAGGGCCCGCTCATCGAGGCTCAGGTACTCGAGACCCCGCTCCTCTGCATAATGAACCATCAGATGGCCGTGGCCACCAAGGCATCCCGCGTATGCCGCGCCACCAGCCATCCGGTAAGCGAATTCGGTTCCAGAAGGGCGCACGGTCCATGGGCAGCAACCTACGGGGCGAAAGCCGCAATCATAGCAGGCTGCGCCAGCACGTCCAACATCCTCACCGGAGTGATGAACGGAGTACCTTCGACCGGAACCATGGCCCACAGCTACGTAACTTCATACGGCAGCAGCGTCGAGGGCGAGCACAAGGCCTTCTGCGACTATATCAAGACCCACCGTGGTGAGAACCTGATCCTGCTCATCGACACATATGACACGCTGAAATGCGGAGTCCTCAACGCAATCCGTTCTTTCCGCGAGAACGGCATCGACGACAGCTATCCATACGGCTACGGAATCAGGCTTGACAGCGGCGACCTTGCCTATCTTTCAGTCAAGGTACGCAAGATACTTGACGAGCACGGAATGAAGAAGTGCAAGATATTCGCCACCAACTCTCTCGACGAATACCTTATCACCGATCTTGAGCGCCAGGGCGCATGCATAGACAGCTACGGAGTCGGCGATGCCATCGCCACCAGCAAGGCGGCCCCATGCTTCGGCAACGTCTACAAGCTAGTGCAGATAGGCGGACAGCCGGTGCTCAAGCGCTCAGAGGATACCATCAAGCTAATCAACCCGGGCTTCCAGATCACGTACAGGATCATCAAGAAAGAGGAACAGGGCGAAGTCTACAAGGCTGACGTCACCTGCCTCCGTGGAGATTCGATAGCAAAGGCCATCGAAGCCGGAGAATCCTTCGAGATCTACGACGAGAACGACATCTTCAAACATAAGACATTCGAAGCCGGCTCATATACCTTCCGCGCCCTCCAGGAGACCGTGATCAGGAACGGAGAAGACATTTCCGAGAAACGTCCGCTTCTTGAGAAGAAGGCCTTCTATGACGATACTCTTGCACATTTCAGCCCGTCCGAGAGAAGGCTCATCAACCCGCACTACTACAAGGTCGATATCTCCAAGGACATGCATGAAGTGAAACTAGGAATACTTGAGAGAATCAACAAGGAAATCGAGAATTTCCGCATAGATGAATAATGAAAAGACTGTTATGCATAGCGATAGTCTGCGCAATCGCCGCCACAGCGCTGGCATTTAGTGCAGATGCGCAGCAGAGGACGGTTTCCGGCGTAGTAATGGACTCCGCAGGAGAACCGCTCCCGGCAGTATCCGTTTACTACCGCACAGGCAAGAAGATCGATGGCACCATGTCCGGACTGGAAGGAGATTTCTCCATGAAAGTCCCGGACAGTGTCATGGAAATCATATTCGCCTGTCTCGGCTACAAGGATTACACCTATCCTCTCGACGGCAAGTCCCCTCTTTCGGGACTCCGGATCGTGATGGAGGATGATGACGCCCTTCTGATGCTCGACCAGGTAGTGGTTACCGGATACGCCCAGACCACGGTGAAAAGGATTACCGGCTCCGTTGGTATAATGGAGAAGGAAAAGTTCGAAGCCAAGCCTCTGGCCTCCGTAAGCTCCCTGATGCAGGGCGAGATTGCCGGAGTGCAGGTCCAGGCCCTCTCGGGCCAGCCGGGCACCGAATCCAGAATCCGCATCCGAGGCGCCAACAATATCTCCGGAAACAGTTCCCCTCTCTGGGTAGTGGACGGAGTTCCGCTTCAGAGCGAACTTCCTAACGTATCCAGCACCGAGCTGGCGGCAGGAGGTTTCGATGACATCTTCGTCAGCGGAGTCGGGGGCATCAACCCGAACGACATCGAGAGCATAACAGTACTCAAGGATGCTGCTGCAGCGGCCATCTATGGTTCCAGGGCTGCCAACGGCGTCATAGTCGTCACGACTAAGAAAGGAGCGGCCGGAAAGATGAAGGTCGCATACAACAACAACCTTACATGGTCATTCCGCCCTCAGCGCAGCCTCGACCTGATGAACGCGGCGGAGAAGCTTGACTGGGAGCAGGAGCTCTGGAACGAGTTCTCCGCAGATGGATACATGCGCGCAAAGAACGATTTCTCTGCTTTCTTCCCGATCATCGGAATCACCGGACAGGTACGCGCAGGCGTCGGGGAATTCGAAGCCATGAAGGATGACAAGGCAGCCCAGGATGCATATCTTGAATCTCTCAGGAACGTTGATACCAACTGGTACGACCTTCTGTTCCGGAACGCCTTCTCGCACAACCATCATCTCTCGCTCAGCGGAGGTGCGGACAAATACACCTACTACGTCTCAGGAGGTGTCAACGACGACCGTGGAATGCTGATCAACAACAGCTACCGCCGTTACAACGTCAACGCAAACATCAGCCTCAGGCCCAATGACAGGCTGAAGATGGAACTCGGACTGGACGCATCACGTCAGGAATCGAAGACTCCCGACAGCAGCGTCAACGCCTTCACATATGCATATTTTGCCAATCCATACGAAAAGGCATACGAAGATGACGGCAGCTTCGCCGCAGACAGGACATGGTTCTCCCTCGGCTACTACAACGGCCGCGGAGTTGAGCAGGTACTGCCGAAATCGGGATTCAGCATACTGAGGGAGCTGGAGAACAACAGCACGAAGACCATCAACTCGGCCGCGACCCTGAGAGCCCAGCTTGACTTCACCCTCACGAAAGACCTGCATTTCATCGCTCTGGGTTCATACTCATTCGCGAACAACGCCACCGACAAGATCGTGGACAAGAGCACCTTCACCGCCTTCAAGGACAGGCTCGGAAACGACAGCAAGTCGCAGACAAACCTCTACGGCAGCATATCCCAGAACAGGATGAACAGGGAGAGCTACGTACTCAGGGGACATTTCGCCTACAACAGGAGTTTCACTCCGGAACACACCCTGAACGTGATCGCCGGAGCGGAAGTCCGCGCAACCGCGTCGAATACGATCTACACCAAGAGGTACAACTATGACCCGGCTACCGGAACCACCTCCCTGCCTCCTGTCAGCGGCCCTGCAGACCAATGGCTGTCTCAGGTTGAAAGGCTCAACGGCCAGTTCTTCAGCGACAGCCGATATGCTTCTTTCTATGTATCCGGAGACTATTACGCATTCCAGAGATTCGTGGTGAACGCATCGTTCAGGACCGATGGCAGCTCCAATTTCGGAAGCAACCGCCAGTTCAACCCTACTTGGAGCGCAGGAGCAGCCTGGCATCTCGGGCAGGAAGAATGGATGCCGCGCACTGTTTCGCATGCAACCCTCAGGATTGCCTACGGCTTCACCGGAAACGTCAGCCGCAGCACCACCCACCAGCTTGTAATGAAATATCTCCAGCAGCAATATCGCTATTATGACGGCGATTCATACATGCTGGGCACCATACCGAACGCACCTAATCCTGAGCTGGGCTGGGAAAAGACCGCAGACACCAAGCTCGGCCTTGACCTGGGCCTCTGGAAAGACAGGCTTACCGTGAATACCGAAGGCTATTACAGGATGAGCCGGGATGTAGTGACCTCATCCATGCTCCAGTCCACGACAGGATTCCGGACTGCATATTTCAATTCAGCCGACATAATGAACAGCGGTATCGAGACCACAGTCTCCGCCAAGGCCCTGCAGAAGAAGGATTTCTCCGTCAACGTATCCGTCAACTTTGCCTACAACTTCAACAAAGTGGTAAGCTATACTCCGGTGACGTTCAGCGGAATCACCTCCAAGGACCGTTACGTGGAGGGATATCCGGTAAGTTCCATCTTTGCAGGAAGGTTCGGAGGAGTCGATCCATCGACCGGCCTGTACCAGTTCCGTCTCCGCGAGGATTCCGACATCATATCCATATCGGACCTCAACGATCCGGACAACTATCGTTACTTCCTCGGAACAAGCATAGCCCCTTACACCGGAGGCTTCAACCTGACTCTCGGATACAAGCGTTTCCGCCTCTCCCTTTCAGGAGTCTATTCCTTCGGGGCCAAAGTCTATGACAAGATCACCTCTCCGGCATCATATTACAACGCCATGCATACTGGAGTATCCGTGGAGGAGGTTCAGTCCCAGTTCAGCGACCTGTATTCCAACCACCTGAACGTACGCAAGGACAGGATTGACAGATGGACTGAGGCCAACCCTGAGGGGGTCAAGTATCCGAGGATATATGACCGCTTCGATGCGAGGCACAATTTTGCAGCCTCGAATCCTATGGACATGAGCATCGTGGATGCAATCTACCTGAAGGATGTCTCATATCTGAGGCTCAAGACGATACTCCTCACCTGGAATCTTCCGGAGACGGTCACCGGAAAGCTTGGCCTGCACAGCGCAAGCCTCAACTTCTC
>JAFZTP010000026.1 GCA_017618815.1 Bacteroidales bacterium
CTTCCTTGTACGCCTCTCCCCTCTTGCCGGCCAGATAATAAAGCATGTCTCCCGCCATCTGCCTGAATCCTGCTGTATCGGCCGCATGCAAAGTGACTTCTCCGAGCTTTCCGGCGAAATACTTTATGTCGTCAGCCTTGAGCTCTTTGCCAAGACTTTCCATGACCATATCGAAATATGATTCAGAAGACTCGGACCCATAGGTCTGGCCAAGGTCCCGGGCCGAATCGAGCATCCGACCGAGGGCCAGGGCGTCCAGCCCCCTGCCCACGATGATTCCGTTCTTGTCTATAAGGAACATGCGCGGAGTCTGGAGCACTCCGTATTTGCGCTGGAAGTCAGACTCCATCGACGGGTCGCTGAAATGCAGCACCCGCATGTCGTCGCAGGCGAAATCAAGGCTCCTGCGAGCTTCCGCCCATGCCTTGGCATCGTCCCCGGAATTGAATGCTATGAAATCGACAGGATAGGATTTCTTGGAGAACAGCTGTCCCAGAAGCCTCGTCTGTACCTTGCAGACCGCACAGTCCGGAGCATAGATATACAGTATCCTATATCTGTCGGAGAGCCCCAGGGGCACCTTCACGCCATTGCCGAGAGTATCCACGGCCGTAAGTTCAGGAGCGCGGCATCCTATCAGGGACTGACGGTTGAACTCGGCGAAAATCTTCGCATTCATCAGGTCCAGCTCATCATTGAAGGCGGCCTTTCCCGGAGCGAACCAGCTGTCAGTAAGATAAATGGCCACGGCCTCGTCCCCCATCAGCTTCGAGCCCATGAAATGGGAATACAGCCTGACGGCTACATGGTTACGGACCTTGTCCGTGGTACATGAGGAAAGCAGGAAATCGCATTCCTTCTTCTTGACTTCGACGGACTCCGCCTCAAGCGCAGAGAAGTAAGCCTCCAGCTTGCCGTCCAGCGCGGCAATCTGCAGGGAATCCGAATCCTGGGCATGCAGGGCAAGGGACAGGAATGCGGTAAGGAATATCAGCCAGAACTTACGCATCATGATCCGGAAGCACCACTCCCTCCGGAAGGAATAGAGAAGTATCTCCCTTATGTTTCAGGATATCCCTTACGGCAGAAGAAGATATGTGCGCAAACTCCTGTGCCGTCGGGATTATTATGGTCTCGATCTCCGGAGCAAGCCTCCTGTTGGCATCGGCGATGGCCCTTTCATTCTCGAAGTCGAGCATGTTGCGGACGCCCCTGACTATGTGGGCGATGCCATGCTCGCGGCAGGTATCGATGGTCAGTTTGTCATATTTGATGATTTCGATGCCCTTCATGCCGCGGACAGCCTGGCGTATGATGTCCATTCGCTGGTCCATGCTGAAGAAACCGCGCTTGTCCTGATTGACGCCGACTGCGATGACGATTTCGTCGAACATTGTCAGCGCCCTGCGGAGTATGTTCAGATGGCCTGCGGTAAACGGATCGAAGGATCCCGGAAATAAAGCTTTTCGTGTCATAATTGCCAATTGACAGGGCTCTTGCCCTCTTTTATGAGAAGTTCGTTGGTTCTGGAAAAATGCCTGCACCCGAAGAAGGCTCCCCCGGCGAGCGGAGAAGGATGGGCTGCCTCGAGCACATGATGGCGGGTAGTGTCGATAAGAGCCTTCTTGCCGCGGGCGAAATTGCCCCAAAGCAGGAAAACGACTCCCTCGCATTTGTCTGAGATGCATTTTATCACGGCATCCGTAAATTCCTGCCAGCCGATGGCCTTGTGCGACCCGGCCTCTCCGGCACGGACGGTAAGCATCGCGTTCAGCAGAAGGACGCCCTGACGGGCCCAGGACTGAAGGTCAGGATTGCCGCTCATGGTAATCCCGAGATCGGTCTGTATCTCTTTGAATATATTCTTGAGAGAAGGCGGAGCCGGCACGTCCGAAGGCACGGAGAACGACAGCCCCATGGCCTGACGCGGGCCATGATACGGATCCTGACCGAGGATCACGACCTTCACCTCAGGGAGCGGAGTCAGTTCAAAAGCCTTGAAGATAAGGCTTCCCGGAGGATAGATAACCTTTCCGGCATCCTTTTCATCATGAAGGAAGCGCACGAGCGAGGCGAAGTACGGTTTCTCGAACTCGTCGCGGAGCGCTTCTTTCCATGTATGTTCTATATTGACATCCATTATTCAAAGATATAATTGATCACGTCATCAATAGTCTTGACATACACAAAGGTAAGACCTTTTACGTAAATTTCCTTTATATCTTCAATATCTTTCCTGTTCTCCTCTGAAATAATGATGGTCGTCACGCCGGCCCTCTTGGCTGCGAGAATCTTCTCCTTGATGCCTCCGACAGGCAGCACGCGTCCCCTGAGGGTCATTTCGCCGGTCATGGCGATTCCGCTGCGGACTTTCTTTCCGCGCAGGGCGGAAACTATGGAGCTGACCATAGTGATACCCGCCGAAGGACCGTCCTTAGGAACCGCGCCTTCAGGCACATGCACATGGACATCCCTCTTAGAGAATTCCTCGTAAGTCATTCCCGCGAGCTGAGGATGGGCTTTCACATACTGATAGCCGATAGTGGCTGACTCCTTCATCACATCGCCGAGGTTTCCGGTCATCGAGAGGACTCCCTTGCCTTCGCTTACGGACGTCTCGATAAAGAGGATCTCGCCGCCGAGCGAAGTCCATGCCAGGCCGGTCACCACGCCAGGAGCCTCATTGCCCTTCTGGCTGTCGTGGAAGGCGGTCTGCAAGCCAAGATACTCTTTCAGATGTTCTTTCTTTATGGTCTTCGGATAGTCTTCTCCGAGGGCCATCTTCTTGGCTGACACCCTGGCGATCCTGGCAATCTGCTTCTCGAGTCCGCGGACGCCGGATTCATGGGTATATTTGTCTATGATCTCCTCGAGGGCGCCCTTGTCGATCTTGAGCTCCTTCTTAGGGATTCCGTGCTCCTCAAGCTGCTTAGGCACCAGGAACTTCTTGGCGATCTGGACCTTCTCCTCGGCCAGGTAGCCCGTCACGTTGATAAGCTCCATCCTGTCGAGCAGGGCCGGCTGGATACCGCTGATGGTATTGGCCGTCGTTATGAACAATACGTTCGAGAGATCGTAGTCGATGTCGAGATAATTGTCGTGGAAAGCGGTATTCTGCTCAGGGTCGAGGACCTCGAGAAGAGCCGATGACGGATCTCCCTTGAAGTCGCTGCCGAGCTTGTCGATCTCGTCCAGCACCATCACAGGGTTGGAAGTGCCGGCCTTGTTGATACCGTTGATTATACGGCCTGGAAGCGCGCCCACGTAGGTTTTCCTGTGGCCGCGGATTTCGGCCTCATCGTGCATGCCGCCGAGGGAGATACGCACATATTTGCGGCCGAGGGCCCTTGCGATCGACTTTCCGAGGCTGGTCTTGCCGACTCCCGGAGGGCCGTAGAGGCACAGGATCGGAGACTTCATGTTTCCCTTCAGCTTGAGCACCGCAAGATACTCGATGATACGGTCCTTGACGTTCTCGAGCCCGAAATGGTCCTCGTCGAGAACCTTCTGGGCATGCTTCAGGTCGAGATTGTCTTCCGAAACATGGTACCATGGCAGGTCTATCATGAACTGCAGGAAGTTGTACTGTATGCTGTACTCAGGGGTCGAAGGATTGAACCTTTCGAGCTTGGCGAGCTCTTTCTCGAAGGCTTCGCCGACGGATGCAGGCCATTCTTTCTTCTCGGCAGCCTCGCGGAAACGGGCGATGTCGTCCATCTCGTCCATGCCGAGCTCCTCCTGGATCGTACGTAGCTGGTTGTTAAGGAAATACTCGCGCTGCTGCTGGTCGAGCTCGATCTTCACCTTGGAGCTGATCTCCTGCTTGAGACGCTGGATCTCGATCTGGCGGTTGAGCACGCCAAGCAGGCTCATCGCCCTCTCCTTGACATCGTCATACTTGAGCAGGCCGACCTTGTCCATGAAGTCGTCCATGTCTATCGTGGTGGCGATGAAGTTGACCAGGAAATTGAAGTCATCTATGCCTTTCAGGGCTGCGAGAGCCTCTTTCGGCACAAATGAAGAAGCCTTTATGATGTTGGTGGCGCTTTCCTTGAGGATATCCGAGAGAACCGGAATCTTGGAGTCATTCTGCGGGAGGATGTCATCAAGATAGCTGACCCTTGCCATGTGGTAAGGATCGGTCGCGGTAAGCTCCAGCATGCGCAGTCTCTTGTATCCCTGAATCAGGGCCGTAACGGTGCCGTCAGGCATCTCGAAGGTCTTGAGGACCTTGGCCACGGTACCGAATTCAGAGAAGGCGGACAAGCTGTCAGGGTTCTCCTCAGCAACGTTCATCTGCGGAACTGCGCCTATGAACATGCCGGTTTCCTGGGCCTTGTCCACAAGGAGCATCGATTTCTCCCTGCCGATAGTTATAGGGAACACGACTCCCGGGAAAATCACCGCATTCCTCAATGCGAGGATTGGCAGGCTCCCGGGGAGTTCGGAAGCGTCAAAGTTCAGCAATGGTTCTCCGGACATAACCGGTATGATGTTGACCTCATGGGAAGAGGCCGGAAACATGTCGTTTTTATTGAAATCTATCATACTCATATCTAAACATAGCATCCCCTATCTGACATTTTGTCAGAACAGAGGGAGCAAAAAAAGGTGATAAACATATGGTCAACCTTTATGCCAGAACAAATATATGTCCATATAATTGTAAGACAAAGAATTTTAATGAAATAATTTGCCCTATGCAAAAAAAACTCTATATTTGCAGTCTTAAAATTGCACACACATAACATTATAAATTACTCTATTATGACTAAGGCAGAGATCGTAAACGAAGTAGCAAAAGCTACCGGTATTGAGAAACTGGCAGTACAGTCTGTCATCGAATCTTTTATGGAAAGTGTTGAGGGCGCGCTCGCCAAGGGAGAGCCTGTATATCTTCGCGGCTTTGGTAGCTTCATTATCAAGCACCGCGCTGAGAAGGCAGCCAGGAATATCACCAAGAATACTACCCTTACCATTCCAGCTCACAATATCCCAGCTTTCAAACCAGCCAAGGTATTCGTAAGCAAGGTTAAGTAATCACCGGTATAATATTTAATAATTTTTTAACTTTTTTTCAATTATGCCAAGCGGTAAGAAAAGAAAGAGACATAAAATGGCGACACACAAGCGCAAAAAACGCTTGCGTAAGAATAGACACAAGAAGAAATAATTCCTAGTGTCTGCCATTTTAGCAGTCTGCTAAAAGAAAAGGGCCGGCAGTAAGTACTGAGCGGCCCTTTATGTTGTTTCAAACATTTCCCAATGGATTCTGAAAAGGAACTAGTCAAAGACCTGATCATTGATGTTCAGGCCACTGAAGTTCAGATAGCCCTGCAGGAAAACCACAGGCTTATCGAACTGAACAAAGAGTCCAGCAACGGACGCAGCTTCTCGGTTGGCGACGCCTACCTCGGCAGAGTCAAGAAAGTGATGCCTGCGCTGAATGCTGCCTTTGTGGATATCGGAGACGAGAAAGAGGCTTTCATCCATTATCTGGACCTCGGACTCTATTTCGGAGCTTTTGACAATTTCGTCAAGAAGATCAATCCGAACACGAATCCGGCCCAGCTTTACGGAAGCATCAAGCTCGGTCCAATCCTGGAAAAAGAAGGAAGGATTGAGAATGTGCTCACGCAGGGCCAGATGATCATAGTCCAGATCGTCAAGGAGCCTATCTCCACAAAGGGATCACGACTGACTGCAGAGATTTCATTGGCAGGACGAAACATAGTACTGCTTCCCTTCGCCGAGAAGGTAAGCATATCCCAGAAAATCTCCTCCAAGGAGGAGAAGAAAAGACTTGAGACGCTTGTCAGGAGCATCCTCCCTAAGAACTACGGAGCCATCATCCGTACGGCAGCCGAAGGAAAGAACGCAGCCATTCTGGTTGCAGAACTCAAATCGCTCATCGGCAAATGGGAAGATTCCTGGAAGAATCTCTCGAACTCCAAGGGTATCCAGCCTCTGTTTACAGAGTACAGCAAGACCACGACAATCCTGAGAGATCTGCTTAACGACTCTTTCTCGAACATCTATGTCAACAACGAGAAAGAATATGAAGAGATCCGAAGATACATCTCCCTGATTTCACCGGAACAGGAGAAGATAGTAAAGCTCTATCAGGGCAAAGAACCAATCTTCGACCACTTCGAGATTACGAGACAGATAAAGAGTTCTTTCGGAAAAGTGGTGCCGCTCAAACAGGGAGCCTACCTTGTGATCGAGTCGACAGAAGCCTTGAATGTTGTTGACGTCAACAGCGGTATCCGCGCCAAGACAAAGGTGCAGGAAGACAATACCTTCGAAGTCAACAAGTATGCGGCGGAAGAGATAGCCAGACAGCTCAGGCTCAGGGACATGGGAGGAATTGTCATCGTGGATTTCATCGACATGGAATCGGTGGAGCACAGGAACAACCTCTTCAAATACATGCAGGAGCTGATGAGCACGGACAGGGCAAAGCACAACGTATTGCCGCTGACCAAGTTCGGTCTGATGCAGATCACCCGCCAGCGCGTACGGCCGGTAACCGAGATCAACACGACGGAAGTCTGCCCGGTATGCCACGGTACAGGAAAAATAGCTTCAAGCCTGCTGATAGACGAGCAGATTGAACGAAGGCTCGCGTACTACGTAAACGACAAAGGCATCAAGTCTTTCACACTGAAGGTAAGCCCGATTTTAGGGGCATACATTACCAGAGGCCTGTTCAACTCCTATGTAGGCAGGTGGAAGAAAAAGTACAAATGCAAGATCAAAGTGGTAGAAATCACCGATTTTGCAGTTCTGCAGAATGAACTATTCGACGAAAAAGGGGACAAACTTGATTCATAAAGGGTGTCCCCCTTTTTTTATTCCTCAGGCATGTTGGCGGAATACTTGCGCCACTTTTCGAGAAGGGCTTCCATGTCCGCAGGTAGCGGAGAATCGAAGCTCACATGCTTCCCGGTCCTCGGATGCTCGAAGCCCAGAGTCTTGGCATGCAGGGCCTGGCGCGGACAGATCGTGAAACAGTTCTGGATGAACTGCTTGTATTTCGCATAGATGGTGCCTTTCCTGATCTCGGCGCCGCCATATCTTGAATCATTGAACAGAGGATGGCCGATATGAGCCATGTGCACCCTGATCTGGTGGGTGCGGCCGGTCTCCAGACGACACTCCACGAAAGTCACGAAGCCGAAACGCTCCAACACCTTGTAATGAGTGACGGCATGCTTTCCCTTGTCCTCTTCTTCATACACACGGAAACGCAGACGGTCGTTAGGGTCGCGGCCGATGTTGCCGACTATGGTCCCCTCGTCCTCCTTGATGTTGCCCCATACTATGGCCACATAGCGTCGCTCTATCGAATGGACGAAGAACTGATGGGCCAGGTTCAGCTGGGCTTCGTCGTTCTTGGCAACCACCAGCAGTCCGGAGGTGTCCATATCTATCCTATGGACAAGAATGCCCATCCTGTCGTCCTCTGCATCGGGCCCCTGGCTGAGTCCGAGATGGAAGGCCAGCGCGTTGATGAGAGTGCCGTCGAAATGGCCGTGTCCGGGATGGACCACCATTCCGGCCGGCTTGTTGACTATCAGGAAATCCTCATCCTCATATACGATATCCAGCGGAATGTCCTCAGGCAGCACCTCGAAACCATGGCGCTCATATGGCATTACGAAGCGGATCACGTCTCCCGGACGTACGATGACATTGGCCTTGGCCAGCTTGTCATTCACGAAGACGTAACCGCTCTTGATGGCGTTCTGCACCCTGTGTCTCGATGTATCCTCGAGATGGCAGGCCATGTATTTGTCTACCCTCATCGGGGTCTGTCCAAGATCGACGTTGAGCCTGAAATGCTCGAACATCCCGTCGTCCTGGAGATCGTCGAATTCCATATTATTTCTTCATTATTGTCTTGGCCGGATCGACCGAGAGATAAAGGGTCACGTCGGAGCCCATGAGTATCGGAGCCATAGAAGCCTCAGGCCCCTGTCGCACTACGACGGCGTCGAGGGAATCAGAATAGTTCTTGACGCTTGCGTCGAATACAAGCTTCTTGACATTCAGGGAGTTGTCGTGGATCACGTCGACCGCACGCATATACTTGAGACCTTTTACGTCTGGGACGTAAGTCTGGCTGTCGCTTGAATTGAGGCCCACCATCAAGTTGACGGCAGTACCGCTCTCGACCATCTTGCCCGGAACGACTTCCATGTTTCCGATAAGCTGGCGGAGCACATTGTTGGTGGCCATGTCGCTCACATACATCAGCTTTCCGAGAACGAGTCCCCTTGAAGACAGCTCAGCCTTTGCCTGACGCATGGAATAGCCCACGAGGTTAGGCATCTGCACCTTCTTAGGAGTCACGGAGTTGATGGTAAGAAGGATACGACGGCCCTTCTTGACTTTTGCACCAGGCTTTGGATTCTGGCTGTATATCAGTCCCCTGCCCATCCTGCGGATATAGACGGAGTCCACTATCTCGATCCTCATGTCCTCCACGGCAGCGGTATACTGGGCCTCTGATACCTTCATGTTGGTAAAATCAGGCACGACGAGTTCACGGCCGTGATGGGTGATCAGGTTAAGTCCAAGCGCTGAGACCAGCACGAGTACAATGATAAGTCCTACTGCAAGCAGGAGATTCTTGACGATCCAGTTTTTCAAAATTTCAGTCATATCACTTAAATAAACTTTGCATCAGACCGTCGGCCAGCAAAGCCATGCCGACTACCATGATGATTGCCCCGGAAATCCTTCCGATCCACAAAATAGTGCTGAGCTTGAAGTTCTTCCTGATCTTGCTGAAGAACAGCGAGAAGAAGAACCAGTATGTAACAGAGCCGCTGCTGACGGCAAGTATTACGGGAGCCACGCTGAGGTCCTTGCTCTCAGGCGCGAGTCCGAAAGTAGCGAAGAGCGCGATGATCACCAGGATGGCCCCAGGGTTGGAAAGACCGGTTGCGATAGCCTGCAGGAAGTCCTTGATCGAATACGACGGGACATTCTGGTCTTTCATCTTGCGGAACGGATCCTTGAACACCATCACTACTCCGAGCAGGATGATTACCAGTCCTCCGGCGGTCTCGATGAACACCTGGTGGTCTCCTATGAACTTCTCGGCCACTGCCAGCGCGAAGATGGCGACGATCGAGTAGAAAGTATCGGTACATGTAGCTCCCAGTCCTGTAAGGAAGCCTGAGCGATGGCCCTCGCTAAGCGATTTCTGCATCACGAGTATCGCCATCGGTCCCAGAGGGGCTGACGCGCATAATCCGACAAGGAAACCTTTGAGTATATCTAGTATCATCCTTAATGTGCAACAAGTAATCTACAAAATTAACTATTTTTTCCTATTTTTGTAGTATGTATATGCGTAAAGAAACTATTTCGCTTATTGTACTCAGCCTGCTGTCCGCAGGATTGATGTCCCTGCCGTTTCTCGCGCCGCACTGCAGCATTGCGGCCCTGTTCGGTCTCGTGCCGCTGCTGTGCATGAACAGAATCGCCGAAGTCCACAATATCAGACGCTTCTGGTCCTGGCACTATCTGACCTTCGTGCTGTGGAATGCAGCCACGACCTTCTGGGTATGCAACGCCACTGTAGGTGGCGGACTTTTCGCCATCTTCGCCAACGCATTCCAGATGTCCCTGATTTTCGGGCTGTTCAGATGGAGCAAGAAGCACTTCAGGGGCACCCTGCCATACATTTTTCTGGCCGTGATGTGGATAGCATGGGAAAGATTCTATCTGGTGGATGCCGAGATCTCATGGCCATGGCTGGTCCTGGGCAACTCATTCGCCAGCTCGGTCAGCCTCGTGCAATGGTATGAATATCTCGGAACTCTCGGCGGTTCCCTCTGGATATGGGCCTGCAACCTGGCAGTCTTCGGACTTCTCTGCCTGCTGGCCGACGACAAATGGTCCCGGCTCAACGGCAAGGCCCGTTTCTCGGCCGTCACAGCCACCCTGCTGCTTTTCGCCGCCCCCATGGTCATATCAGAGATCATGTACCGCGGACATGTTGAGACAGACCAGCCGCTGGACGTAATCATAGCCCAGCCAAACATAGACCCGTACCAGAAATTCCAGGCTCTCACACAGGACGAGCAGAACGCTATCCTTGAAGGCCAGATACGCGGAGCGCTGACAAATCGCGACACTTCCGCGACTTCGCCGGTACTGATTCTCGGCCCTGAGACATTCACCTCCGACATATACACCGACAATCCTGAAGACAGCCGCACGTTTGCCCGGTTTACCAAGCTCGCAGCAGCCTATCCTGGAGCCAACATAGCCATAGGCGCAACCACTAGGACCCTGGTATTCTCCAGGACTCGCCCGTCGGAGACCGCCTGGGAAATGGGCAAGGGGAACGGTATCTGGCTGGAATCCCACAATTCCGCGCTGATTACCGACGGCAGCGGAAGATATGACATCTGCCACAAGAACTGCCTCGTTCCGGGAGTCGAAAAGATGGCATATCCGAAACTCCTCAGGCCACTGGACGAGAAGCTCGGCTACGTCATGGGAAGATACACCGGCACCGGAAAGCCCGGCCTGCTGAACATCGGCACGGCTGACGGCACAAGGATTCCTTTCGGCTGCGCTATCTGCTACGAATCCATCTACGGCGAATACTGCGCCGGATACATAAGGGAAGGGGCCATGGCCCTCGCCGTCATCACCAACGACGCTTGGTGGAAGGACACTCCAGGCTACCGCCAGCACCTGAACTTCGCGGCGCTCAGGGCCATCGAGACCAGAAGGGACATAGCCCGCTGCGCAAACACCGGCATCTCCGCGATCATCAACCAGAGAGGCGACATCATCGTCAGGACGAAATGGTGGGAACGA
>JAFZTP010000136.1 GCA_017618815.1 Bacteroidales bacterium
CAGCAGGTATTTTCCGATCACCGTGGTGCCCGAGCGGTCGAAATTGACCGTCGCGATATCTGAAGGGTAGTTCGGGATGAAGAAATATCCATATACGCTCGGCAGCACGCCCAGAAGTACGGGGCCTGCGATCCCGAGGGAGTAGGCCAGCGGCAGCATGGCCACGACTACGGCTCCCTGGGAGTTGATCAGCACGGAAACCAGGAAGAAGACGAAGGCTATCGCCCAAGGGTAGCTTGCCACGACGTTTCCCAGCATGTCTTTCATCTCGGCCAGATAGTTGGCGAAATATGTGTCCGCCAGCCAGGCGATGCCATAGATGGCGACGACTGCGACCATTCCTGACTGCCATACAGCTCCTGCGACCGCTTTCTTCGGGGCGGCGTCGCAGAACATGATGTTGCATGCAGCGGCGGTCAGCATTATTATCTGGATTATGATGTTCATCTTAGGCAGGGCCAGGGCCTTCGCCAGGGTTACTGTCTCTCCGTCCACTTCAGCGTGGAACATCTGCAGGAATGCAAATGCCACGATGCAGAGCAACGCGCCCAGGAAAATGAATACAGATGCCTTGGCCTTTGGCGTGATGACCTTGTCCAGAGTGGTGGCCGAGCCGCCATACATGTACTTGTATTGCTCCGGATCGGCTTTTCTTTTCTGGAACTCCTCGTCTTTGTCAAGGTCCTTGCCCCTGTGGTATGAAGCGGCGGCTGCGCAGATGATGCCCATAAGGCATGCAGGGATAGTCACCATGAGGACCTGAGGAATGGTCACTCCATATCCGTTGGCATTGGAGATCGTGACGAATGAGACTACGGCCGCTGCGATAGGGGAGCAGGTGATTCCGACCTGGGAGGCGATCGAGGCGACTCCGCACGGGCGCTCAGGCCGTATGTCCTTCTTCAGCGCTATGTCGCAGATGATAGGCATGATGGTATATACCACATGGCCTGTGCCGACTAGAACCGTGAGGAAGAAAGTGACGAGAGGCGCGAGGAACGTGATGTGCTCCGGATGCTTCCTGAGCATTTTCTCGGCAATCTGGATCATCCAGTCCATGCCGCCCGATGCCTGGAGGGTTCCGGCGCAGGTGACGGCTGCGATGATTATGTAGATGACGTCTGTCGGAGGAGTGCCTGGTTTCAGGCCGAAACCGAATACCAGGATGGCAAGACCGATGCCGGATATCGCTCCGAGGGCGAGACTGCCGTAGCGGGAACCTACGTAGAGCGCTGCAAGAACTATCAGCAGCTGGATAATCATAGTGATGGTCATAGTAGTTTTATGTTATATCTGTCTGTAAATATAGGAATTTTAAAGTATATTTGTGTCCGTAAAACCTATAATCAAAAGATGGAATTCGATAACACCATGAATCTGAGACCGGTAACGGAGGTTTTCGCTGCCAGCCATGAGACCCTAGACGAGTTCTGCGAGAAACTTTTCGACATATTGTCGTCGGACGGCCATGTCGTCGGCAATGCCGGCGGAGGAGAGTTCTGGGTCGATTATTCCGATACTTTCACGACCAGGCATCTCGTGGTCAACGTTACCGAAGCCGACGGTGGTTTCAACGTCAGGTTCCGCAGCGGCAAGAGGTTCGGCCATGTGGGAGACGTCGCTGTCATGGCCATGGTCCTCCTCGCTTTCTATTGCGTCGGCAGGATGTTCGTGCCGGGTCCTTCGTTTCTGAATATATCGGGCCTGTGCATATCTGCAGTCATTATTTCCATGCTTCTTACTGCTTATGGCAGGAAATTTGGAACATTAGAGTCCGGAAATATTATTAACCGGCTTGTAAAATAAGATTATGAAAAAGTTTCTTTATACATTTCTCGTCGCCGTCATGGCGTTTTCATCTGTAGCTTCGGCACAGGATCTTCTCAGGTACAACTACAAAAAGAACGGATATATCTACACCGGAACCGAAAGGATCCGTATCTCCGGTACGAGTCCGGTCGAGATTAAGCTCGACAAGGTTTCACTCCCGGCCGGAGCGGCTACCTATATCCTCCATGTGTATTATGAGTCCGCGTCTCCTTGGAAGATGCCAAAGAATGCACCTCTCTCGATCAAGACTCTCGACGGAGTTCCTATCGTGAGCAAGAACTCGTTCGATGATGCCAATATCATAGCACCGAAGGGCTTCAGGAATGCCGCCGGAGCGGTCGTATACTGGAACTACGGAAAGTATTATTATGATGAGGCCGATATCCGCAAGATTGCAGACAAGGGCGTAGCATCCATCGATGCGACCCGCCGCTGGTCCGAAGATGGCCATATCAAGGTTACATACAAGGACAATGAGTTCGGAAAGGCGATATCCCGCCAGCTCGAGGTCCTTTCCAAGGCTGCTGCCCCTAAGTCCGAGCTCGGAGACCAGCTCAAGGCCATGGACTCCCAGGGCTCGAATGTGCTTGTCGAGTCCAAGACTGTCGCCGTGAACGGCCAGCTTTCAGTCTCTCTGGTCTATCTCTACTATGGCTCCACCAACAAGGAGAGCTATGACCTTAACCTGTATCTTCCGGGAAAGAACATTCCTCTGGGCGCAGCCGTGACCGTGGTTACATCCGACGGCAGGACCATCGAGATGCAGCAGGAGAAGGATGTCCAGGCCGGACGCGTGTTCTGCTATCCGACCAACGAGGAGCTGAAGGCCATGACCAAAGGCGTATCCCGCCTGTCCGTCGAGACCGACAACGGTACCGAGACTCTGACCTTCCCGGGATCGACCTTCGCCAATACTCTTGGAAAGCTCTACAATGCAATACAGCGTGTCGCTGTCCTGTAATAAGTATATTCGTATAATAAACTAATATCTATTATGAAAGTCGTTATCAGAAACAATTCCGCTGAAGGCTCTATCTGGGCTGCACATTACATTGCGGAAAAAATCAACGCCAAGGCCAAGGTGACCGACAAGCCTTTCGTGATCGGTCTCTGCACTGGCTCTACGCCTATCGAAACCTATGCTGAACTGATCAGAATGGTAAAGGCGGGTGAGGTATCTTTCAAGAATGTGATCTCATTCAACATGGACGAATATGTAGGTCTTCCTGAGAGCCACCCTGAGAGCTATCACTCATTCATGCACAAGTATCTCTTCGACCAGATCGATGAGAAACCGGAGAACATCCATATCCTTAATGGTAACGCAAAGGACCCGGTTGCTGAATGTGAGGCCTATGAGAAGGCAATCGTTGATGCAGGCGGTTTCGACCTTTTCCTCGGAGGAGTCGGCGAAGATGGCCATATCGCATTCAATGAGCCGTTCTCTTCACTTCAGTCACGTACTCGCGTAGTTACTCTGACATACGACACAAGAGTTGTCAACGCACGTTTCTTTGACAATGACTTCAACAAGGTTCCTGCCCAGGCAATGACTGTCGGCGTGGCTACCGTGCTCAGCGCCAAGGAAGTCGTAATCCTCGCGTTCGGCCACAAGAAAGCCCGCGCTATCAAGGATGCCATCGAGGGCCCTATGAGCCACTACTGCACTCTTTCCGGACTTCAGGGACATCCTGCCGGAACCATCGTCTGCGACGAACTTTCAGTAGGCGAGCTCAAGGTCAACAGCTATCGCTATTTCAAGGCTGTCGAAGAGGCCGAGAATCTCTAATTCATAAGATAGAGGGATTTCCCGGGTATAGATTACCAATTATTTGGGATTGCCATACAATGGTTCTGTCCGTAACTTTGTATAAAGTTTCGGACAGAATTTTTTTGCGCATATATGAAAACAATAGTTTATTACGGTTCCACTACTGGAACATGCGAGGATCTCGCAAACAGAATCTCAGCAGCCCTGGGCGGAGCTGATGTAAAGAACGCTTCTGAACTTGGTGGAGAGGCCGCTGATTATGATCTTCTTGTGCTCGGCACCTCTACTTGGGGTGACGGTGAGGTTCAGGATGACTGGTTCAGCGCTCTTGATACCCTCAAGGGACTTTCCCTTGCCGGGAAGAAGGTCGCCATATTCGGAGTAGGCGACAGCGAAAGCTATCCTGATACATTCTGCGGCGGCATGAAAGCCATCTACGATGCTGCAAAGGAAGCTGGTGCCGACGTACTTCCGGGAGTCGATGCTTCCGATTACAATTACAGTTCTTCAGCCGCCGTCATCGACGGCAAGTTCGTAGGCCTCGCTCTCGATGAGACCAATGAGCCGGACAAGACTGATGAAAGAATTGCTGCATGGGTGTCTAAGCTCAAATAGACATTGCTGTACAACCGAATATATTGATGAGACCGGCTGATGCGAATCAGCCGGTTTTTTTGTGAATTGAAAATATTTAATATATTTGCAGAGAACGACTTAACATTCAATCCCATGGCAGCTATAGTTTTCAGAAAGGCTCAGCCTTCAGACGCCGCGTTCATAGCCAGGAATGTGCTGGCCGCGGTGGACATCGACACCTTCAACGGAGCTATCTCAGGAGAGGACCTCGAGACTCTCGCAGGACTTGCAGATATCTGCGCCCGTGAAGACACTCTCTACAGCTGGAAGAACACCCTTATCGCAGAAGTTGACGGAGTTCCGGCCGGCAGCATCTCTTCATACGACGGAGCGCGCTACAAGAAGCTTCGCCGCAAGACATTCGGCCTTATTGCCAAGCGCTCGGGTTATCGTCCGGGAAAGATGGATGATGAGACTTGCGAAGGGGAGTATTATCTTGATTCCATGGCGGTGCTCCCGTCTTTCCGCGGTCACGGCATAGGCCGCCTGTTGATAGGCCAGGCTCTGGAAGCTGCCGAGGCCCTTGGCTTCTCCACCGCTTCCCTCATTGTCGCCGTCGCCCACGACAAGCTCCGCAGGCTATATGCCTCCCTCGGCTTCCGCGAAGACAAGCCCCTCTACTGCTTCGGCACCCACTTCATGCACGCCGTCCTCGACCTGCATTAAATCTGGTTTAAAGTAAGTATTCGATTATCTTTTTTGACGGGTCGAACGGCCGCAAGTCGCTCAGACCCATGGCTTCGATGGCGGCGGAGATGAGTTCGTCCGCATCGGCGTCCCCTCCCAAAAAGTATTTTCCGGCCTCGGTCAGCACCATTTCCGGAACCAGTCCGATGATCTCGGTCCCGGTGACATTGACTCCGCGCTCTTCAGCTGCCCTGCAGACTTCCTCAAAGGCCACATGCAGCGGCGTGACTTCAATGTCCGTTATGTTCATGGAAACCTGAGCGATCCCATATTCGTCAATGTACCATCCGAGAGCCTTGCATCCCTTCAGCCTTCCGGGGATGCTTGTCACTCCGTCCGGGGCCATGCGGCCTTTCTCCCGGACATCGAAGGCAATCGAATTCGCCAGCCTTACGGAAGTGGTGTCCAGATTGAAATTCACTGCTATCAGATAGTTTCTGGCTCCGACATTCACGGCTCCGGCCTTCTCCACGGCTTCGGTCATTCTTTCCGGTCCGAAATCCGGCCTTCTGGAAGGGTCGGCAAGCTTCTCGGGAAGGGCTTCATACTCTCCCGCACGGCATACTGCCAGGTTGCGGAACTCCGGTCTGAATGCGGCTGCCTCATAGCAATAGCAAGCTATTCCGAGTTCATCATAGATTCTTTTTGCGAGGTCTCTGGCCATTACAGCGCATTCCTCGAGGGTGACCCCGGATATTGGGACAAGCGGCAGCACGTCGGTAGCTCCGGAACGCGGATGGGTA
>JAFZTP010000137.1 GCA_017618815.1 Bacteroidales bacterium
ACTGACGGTCCGGAGACCGTGGCCGCCCGCGGCCATCGTGAGCGGGAGGGGCCCAGCCGTCAGCTGGGCGGGATAGGGCCGAAGGCCCGTAGTCTGCCGGACCGTCAGTACCTTTTGCCGTAATCAATATTACGAAGCAAAACAGAATTTTAAAAATATATAGACCACTGTCTATAGATTGGCAGACTGGAGTCCGGTCAGGGGCTCCAGTCCGAAAAATATGCTACTGAGCGTCAGCAGGGGTCTTGCCCGCTGTCATTACGTATATCTTTTCAGATGCGCTCTGGTAATAGATGTCGTACGTACCGGCAGCCACCTTGATATTGTCACCGCCCGATACGGCATCGAGAGCGGTGTCCGCAGCTGCATCGGAAGCACCTCTGTTGTCTGTCCAGTCGCTGTTCTTCCTGATCTTTATCTCGTCATCTGCAGCAAGAGTGATGCCTTTCGCAACGAAATAGCCTTCAGCATCATGGTACATCACTGCATCAGGAGTTCCACCCCAGCCGTTGATGGTACCTACCACGCCCCAGTACTCAGGAGCAGCGCCTGCCGTCATAACGAACAGGGCCTTCTTCTCGGCATCCAGCCAGATATCATAGGTGCCTGCACCCGGCTTGAGGTTGTCACCACCGGAGATAGCCTCTACTGCGAAGCCCACATCGGTGCGGCCGCCATAGTTGACATCCCATGAGTTGCGGTAACGGACTTTGATCTCGTCGTCAGCGGCAAGAGTGACGTTCTTCCTTACGAACATGCCGTTCTCCTCTTTCATGGCGAGGTCAGCAGAGCCGCCCCAGCTGTTGATGGTACCTACGACGCCCCAGCCTATAACCTCGACGAGGATGGTCTGAGCCTCCGGGTCGTATGTCACAACATAGTCATTTTCCTCTTCGATGGCGATATTGTCACCGCCTTCGATAGCTGCGAACGGGATTCCGAGAGCCTCCATGACACCGCCGACGTTCTCGGTCCAGTCATGGTTGCGACGGATCTTGAAGCCGCCTGCAGAAATCTTGGTGACAGGGCTTACCCACTTGCCGTCGGTAAGGGTCATGTCCACGTCGCTGCCCCAGCTGTTGAAGTCTCCGATGAGGGACCATACATTACCGTCTGATACAGTAATCTTAAGCTTGTCGAGGTCGAGGACTACCTTGTAGAAACCGGCTGCAGGGAGCTCGATGTTGTCGCCATCGGCAACTGCATCGAAGGCTTCTCCGAGAGCAACCATGGTTCCGCCATAGTTTTCGTCCCAGCCGCCATCCTTGCGCCACTTGAATGATGTAGCTTCCTTTGCAGTGACAAATGCAGTCCATACGTTGCCGGAAGCAGTGGCGAGCACGTCGTTGTCCCAGTCACCGTTGAGACCGATGATGTTCCAACCCTTTACTGTCGGGCCCGGAGGGGTGACGCCGCCGCCTTCGCCCACAAGGCCGCTCTTGCCTCCGAGAGACTTGACAACCTTGAAGAGCTTGGCATCAGGGTTGACGAGAAGGTCATATGTACCTGCCTCTGCGACTGCCAGATTCTTGCCTTTCTCCAAGCCCTCGATCTCTGTATCGAGTTCTGCGATATAAGGCTCGGTATCACCGACAGCGCCGATATTGACATCCCAGCTCTGATCCTTACGGAACTTAAACTGATCGTCAGGGGTAAGTTCTACACCTTCTGCGACATGCCACTCTCCGTCGGTAGTCATAGCGATATCCTTGTTCCAAACCATCTCAAAGCTTGCAATCGAGCCTATGACGCTCCATGCGCTCTCCTGGTCAAAGCCCGGATAGGTCTGGAAGGCTGCGTAAACCGTGAAGGTCTGGTTGTCCACATCGAGCACGAGGTCATACGAACCGTCTTCTGCAACGGAGATGTTCTTTCCCTTATCTACGGCAGTGTACTCTACGCCAGTCGATGCCACGAATGGATCGGACTCGTCAGTACCGCCGAAGTTCTCGTCCCAGCTTCCGTTGTTACGGAACTTGAACTGATCCGCCGTGGTAAGTTTGACGTTGCGGGCTACGTGGCGGGAACCGTCAGTGTACATGACGATGTCGCCATTCCAAGTCAGGCCGGCGCTGGCTATATCACCTATCACGCTCCATGTGCTGACCTCCGTGAAGTTCTCCCAAGGATTGCCCTGGGCGACAGGAATCGTCACTTCGAAGTCCTTGACGGATATTCTGCCTTCGGAGTCGATATATCCGTTCTTGCCGTTGTCGCCGTTGGTCTGCAGGCTTGCGCGCACTACCATATCGAAAGAAACTTTCGAGCCCTCCTCATATCCGAGACCCATGAGAGTCTTGCTGATGGCGGAATTCTTGACAGTGAACACGCCGTCCTTGGCGGTAGCGGTGAGAGCTTTTTCTACAGGTGTATCGTTGACTGAAACGATGACAAGGAAATGGTTGGCTGCAACTTTCTCATTGAAGCCCATGTTGAACGCAGCCGGAGAGAAAGAAGCCGTGATGGCATCCTCGGAGGCTGAATACTCAAGAAGGACAGGAGCGTCGGCATTCGCAGGATTGAATGTCACCAGCTCTTCCTGGTCGCAGGAAATTGCGGCGATGGCCGCTAGACCTGCAAGTATTATATTCTTAATTCTCTTCATAATGGTAATCTGTTAATATCCCGCATTCTGGCTGAGCTTCTTGTTGGAGTTGAGCTCTGCAGTAGGAATAGGCATGAGGTTCAGATGGCGGTCAGCGGAAGTACCTTCATGAATGCCACCTTTCCATGTCCAGAGATAATCAGCGCTGGTGAACTTGTCGAAGCGGATAAGGTCAGACCTTCTCCAGAACTCCCAGTAAAGTTCGCGTCCGCGCTCGTCGATCATCTCGTCGAGAGTATAAGTGCAAGCGCCGAGACCGGCTCTTGAGCGTACGGCATTCCAAGCTTCCTTGCCTTCTGCTTCCGTTACTGTAGAAGCGCCACGGAGCTGGGCCTCTGCAAGCATGAGGTATGCGTCTGCTGCCCTGAAGAGAGGAACGTCGGTTGATATGAAGTTGATCACTGAAGGTGTGGTGCCGTCGCTGCATACGTTGGTATATTTGTGGGCGGACCAGCCATAAGAGAACTCGAGGACCTCGATGTCCTGGGTCGCGTTCATGTCACCGTTCACACCCCAGAAGAGCTTGCGTGCGTCAGCATCGTCGAACTTTGCGATGAACTCCTTGGTAACGAGGGTTCCGCCCCAGCCGTCATCGATACCGAGAGCAGCTGCAGTAGCGGTATCGCCACCGCCGCAGGAAGCCTTGATGATGAATGTGGTTCCGCCATAGCTCTGGATGTTGGTGCCATCCTGAGGGACGCAGAAGATCATCTCGTCGGTCATCTTGTCGTTGTCGGCGCCGAAGAGGTCGGTATACTTGCCGTGGAGGGCAGGATAGTCGTTCTTGATCTCCTTGCAGAGGGTGCCGACTACGTCGTAGTAAGGCTTGGCCTCGGCATCTGAGATTCCGAGATAAACGGCTGCGTTGAGGTTGAGGTGGGCACGGACCATCTTGACGAAGTTGACGTCGAGACGACCGTAGACGTTCTGCTTGGCACCCTTGAGCTGTCCGCCATCGATAAGGTCCTTGCACTCGTCATCAATCCAATTGAAGAGGTCGGCGCGGCTGATCTGGTCCGGGCCTTCAGCACCTACTGTGTTGGCCTCGGTAGAGAAAGGCACGTTGCCGAAGATGTCGATTGCATGATAGTAGCTGAGGGCGCGGAGAGCGCGGGCCTCGGCGATCATGGTCTTCATATTGTCGGAAGAAGCAAATTCAGATGCTGCTGCACGACGGATGAACTCGTTGCAAAGTCCGATCTGGTAGAAAACCCTGGAGAACATTGCTGTGACGAATACATCGGAAGTAGTCCACTTAAGGTTGTGGAGTTCCTTTACAGTCTGGTCATTCCATACGATAAGGGCCTCGTCGGTGGTGAACTCCTGCATGTAGAAGAGAGCACGCATGTACTGGCCGAAACCGCCGTCGATACCGTCGATGTCAGGACCGCCGTCAGGACCGTCAGAGCCTGATACGGTAAGACCGGCATAGCACTTTGCAAGAAGCTGTGCATATGCACCCTCTGAGTCGAGCACTTCGTCAGGGAGGGTTACGGAAGGATCGATAGGAGTGACATCAAGATCGCCTACGCAGGCGGTAAGGCCGAGGGCGACGAAGATGGATATTGCGATTCTATATAATTTCATGATATATTTCCTCCTTGATTAAAAGTTAAACTTGGCTCCGATGACGAAGGTTCTCGGACGAGGCCAGATGTTGGAGTCGATACCGTCGAAGATTTCAGGATCGAGACCGTCGTAAGGAGAAACGACAAATACGTTCTGGACAGTACCGAAGATGTTGAGGTTCATATCCTCCTGGAGGTTGAATGTGTAACCTACGGTAACGTTGTCAAGCTTGAAGAATGAAGCGTTCTTTACGTAGTAGTCTGAGAAGTACTGGGCTTTGATGAAGCCGTCTTCGATACCCTGAGGAACACGGTTTGCGATGAAGTTGTTGGTCCAGAGGTCAGTGATGAGGCTGAGCCTTGAGGTGTTGTTGTCGTAAACGTAGTTTCCGAGGTTCGCATGTGCGGATGCGGCGAAGTTCCACTGCTTCCAGTTGAGGGAAGTATTGAAACCGAAGGTGAAGTCAGGCTGAGATTTCTTGTAATAGTATCTGTCGCTGTCGTCTACCTTGCCGTCATTGTTGCGGTCGACATATGCGCCCATGATAGGCCTTCCGTCCACATCGTAGATCTGCTGGAATACATAGAAAGTATTAGGAGCATATCCGGTCATATGTTTCTGGATCTTGTTGCCGACTGCACCCTGGATGTCACCTACGTCGACTCCGGTATAGCCGTCGCCGTCGTTGGTCGTCATCTTGGTGATCTTCTGGCGATTGTAAGCGCCGTTGAGGCCTACCTGCCAGAAGAGGTCCTTCTTCTGGAGTACGATCCAGTTGAGGTCAAGCTCGATACCCCTGCTCACGAGAGTTCCGATGTTGGCGTTGAGGTAGTTCTTGAGGTTGGCGCCTGAAGCCACCGGAGTATAGTTGAGGAGGTCGGTAGTCTTGCGGTAGTAAGCGTCTGCGCTGAGAGTGAACCTGTCGTTCAGGAAGCCGAGGTCGATACCGACGTTGCTTGTAGCGGTGGTCTCCCACTTGAGGTCGGCGTTGTAACCGTCAGGCCTGATAGGAACGATGAGCTGGTCACCGAAGTAATAGTAGCTTCCGAGCTGGTTGGTATAGTAAGTAGGAAGGGTAGGATAAGTGTCTCCTGCGATATCCTGCTGACCGGTCTCACCATAGCTGACACGTACCTTTGCGCTGGATACGGCCTCAACGTTCTTGAGGAAGGCCTCGTTCTTGACGTTCCATGCCAATGCAACTGAAGGGAAGAAGCCCCACTTGTTGTTGGAGAACCTTGAGGTACCGTCGTAACGTACGGTTGCGGTAAGGAGATACCTGTCGGCGAAGCTATAGTTCGCACGGCCGAAGAATGATACGAGATAGTTCTCGAATGCCTTGGTCTCCTCGTCATAGATGACCTGCTTGTCCACTGAAGTGGCGAGCTTTGCAGAATCATGATAGAAATGCTGCCATGCGTAACCTGCCATGAGGCCGATGGTGTGCTTCTCTGCGAAAGTCTTGTCATATGCGCCGTAGAACTCGAGAGTATGGTCACGGATGAGCTGGGTGTACCATTCGTCGCGGCCGCGGCCTGCTTCTGCCTGGCTGTGCCAGCTGATCTCAGAGCCCTCGGCGATATCCTTCTGGCCCTCGGCTGAAGAGAAATCGACACCGAGGTTGAGGTTGAACCTGAGGTCCTCGAATCCATGGACTTTATAGTCGAACTGGGCGTTTCCAATGAAACGATAGACTGAAGAAACGTCTTTCTTCTCGTACAGCGCGCCTACGGGGTTGGTGCCGAGAGTGTTGGCAGTACCCCATGAGCGATAGCCGTGGATACCGTTGACGTCGTATACTTCCTGGGTAGGGTCATATGAGACGGCCTGGCCGATGGCGTCAGTGTTGGCGAAACGGTTATGGATCATCATACCCTTTCCATTGAGGCTGACTGAAAGATGCTCGTCAAGGAAAGTAGGAGCGAGGTTCAATGCAAGGGTACCACGCTGCATTCCGGAAGTCTTGAGGGTACCGCTCTGGCCGAGATAGCCTGAAGATATGCGGTAAGGAAGCACGTATTCGCCAAACTTCTTGTTGCCGGCCACGCCTACGTTGGCGTCAAGGCTGAGACCTGTCTGCCAGATCTGTTTCTGCCAGTCTGTGTTGGCATTGCCGAGAGCTGCGAGAGCGTTGGCATTGTCGCCATAGTACTGACGCATTGCAGCGCGCATCTCGTCGCCTGTGAGGACGTCGAGATACTTGGCATTGGTAGCGACGGATGTGGTGACGTCGATATTTACCTTTGGTTCAGATGCGCCCTTGGAGCCTTTCTTGGTGGTGATGATGATGACACCGTTGGAAGCCCTGGAACCATAGATTGCGGTTGCAGATGCATCCTTAAGCACCGTGAAGCTCTCGATATCCGAAGGGTTGATGGATGAAAGGGCGTCGCTAAGGCCGGAAACCTCGGTACCTCCCACAGGGAGACCGTCCACTACGATGAGCGGATCGTTGTTGGCCTTGAGTGAAGAACCGCCACGGACACGGATCTTTGAAGCAGAACCAGGCTGACCGTTACCCGCAGTCACGACAACACCGCTGGACTTGCCGGCGAGGAGCTGTGAAGGAGATGAGATCATACCCTTGTTGATCTGGTCTGCACGTACCGTGGAGACAGATCCGGTCATGTCTTTCTTCTTGACGGTACCGTATCCGATGACGACAACATCGTCAAGGAATTCAGAATCTTCCACGAGGGTAATCCTTGAAGGTACCGCAGAAGCTTTGAAAGTCTGGGTTGAATAGCCGATGCAACTGATTTCCACAGTAGCATCTGCGGAAGAGACATTCAGGATGTAGTCACCGTCGAGACCTGTAGAGGTTCCGTTGCTCGTGCCCTGTTCG
>JAFZTP010000138.1 GCA_017618815.1 Bacteroidales bacterium
CCGGTGCGGCCGTAGCCGGACTGGATCTCGTCCAGGATCAGCATGACCCCGTATTTGGTGCAGAGATCGCGCAGGCTGCGCAGGAAGTCGTCCGTCGGCTCATATATGCCGGCGACGCCCTGGATGCCTTCTATGATGACTCCCGCGTAGTTTCCGGAGGAGAGCTGCTCCTCGACGGCAGCGATGTCATTCAGGGGCACGAACGATACGTTGGGGCTTTCGTTGAAGGCCGACCTTATGGCAGGGTTGTCCGTCGCCTCCACTGCGCCGGACGTGCGGCCGTGGAAGGCTTTGCAGAAAGCGAGTATCTTCGGCTTGCCTGTATGGAAGGAGGCAAGCTTGAAGGCGTTCTCATTGGCCTCGGCGCCGCTGTTGCAGAGGAAGAGGCTGTAGTCCGTATATCCGGAAATCTTGCCGAGACGGGCTGCAAGGTCCTTCTGCAGGGAGTTCTGGACGGCGTTGGAGTAGAAGCCGAGCTTGCCGAGCTGGGCCGTAAGCATCTCGATGTAGTGCTGATGGCAGTGACCTATCGAAATCACTGCGTGGCCGCCGTAGAGATCGGTGTACTGCACGCCCTCGGCATCCCAGAGAGTAGTGTCGAGGCCGCGTACAGGCTCTATGTCCCAGAGTTTATATGTCTTGAAAAGTTCCATTTCTAAAATGCTGATGGTTTGAGTCTGAGTCCGGTCGTCTCGGGAAGGCCGAAGATCAGGTTCATGTTCTGGACTGCCTGTCCCGAAGCGCCCTTGACGAGGTTGTCGATGACTGAGGCGATATGCACATAACCGTCGTGCAGTTCGACGTGCAGCAGGCCTTTGTTGGTATTTACGACTTCCTTGAGGGAGATAGGCTCATTGCTGTGGAAGACGAAAGGAGAGGCGCTGTAATATGCGTCGAAGAGGTCGCGGTACTGCTCTTCGGTGAGTACGGCACGGGTATATACGCTGGCGAATATACCCCTCGTGAAGTCGCCGCGCAGGGGAACGAAGTTGACTTTGACTTCATTGCCGGCGATCGAGGAGAGGTTCTTGCGTATTTCTCCGAGATGCTGGTGGGTGAAGAGCTTGTAGATGCTCAGGTTGTTGTCCCTCCAGCTGAAGTGGGTCGTCTCGCCCGGTTTCTTGCCGGCCCCGGTCGAGCCGGTGATGGCGGTCACATGGACCTCGTCCCTGATCAGCCCCTCCTGCGCGAGCGGCAGCAGGGCGAGCTGGATTGCGGTGGCGAAGCAGCCTGGGTTGGCGATGTCATGGGCCTTGGCGACCTCGTCCCTGCAGGCCTCGGTGAGGCCGTAGAGGAAGTGCCTGCCGGCATAGTCCGGATCCAGGCGGAAGTCGTTGCCGAGGTCGATTATATGGCAGTCCGGGCTGATCTCATGGGTGTCCAGAAACTCCCTGGAGATGCCGTGGCCGAGACAGAGGAAGATTACGTCGGGATCGTTCAGCTGGGTCCCGAAACACAGGTCGGTCTCTCCGATCAGGTCTCTGTGGACAGAGGCCACGGGAGTCCCTTCCGAAGAGGTGGTGGTCGCTGCCACTATCTGCACTTCGGGATGGTTGAGGAGGATCCTGAAGAGTTCTCCTCCGGTGTATCCGGTACCTCCGGCTATCGCTGCCCTTATCATTTGTTTACTGCGTAATATATCTTGAGAGGATTTGCGAGTACCTTGGTGAAGCCTTCCACGTCACGGCCGGTGTATGAGTTGTTGACCTCGCCGTATGAAGCGAACTTGCCGTTCATGAGGTCGTGCTTGCTGCTGCATGCGAGCACCGTGAAATGGTATGGACGGAGCTCTACTTCGACTTCTCCGGTCACGTTCTGCTCCATGCTGTCCATCATCGCCTCCATGTCGCGCATCACTGGGTCGAGGTACATGGCCTCGTGCATCTGCTGGCCGTACCATACAGAAATCTGGTCCTTCCAGTAGAGCTGGCCCTTGGTGAGGACATGCTTCTCGAGAAGGTGGTGGGCCTTGATGAGGATGAGCGGAGCTGCCGCCTCGAAGGCTACGCGGCCCTTGATTCCGATGATGGTGTCGCCGACGTGGGTGTCACGGCCGATTCCGAACGGGGCTGCGATGGCGTGGAGTTCCTTTATGAGCTCTACAGGGTCCATCTTCTTGCCGTTCAGGCTGACTGCCTCTCCCTTTTCGTAGCCGATCTTGATGTGCTCCGGAGTTGTCTTGGTCACAGGGATAGGGAAGGCTTCCTCCGGGAGATATGTCTCCGACTTGAGGGTCTCGACTCCGCCGACTGACGTGCCCCAGAGGCCCTGGTTGATGGAGTATTTGCTCTTTTCCCATGAGAAGTCGAATCCATGGTCGCAGAGATATTTGATTTCGTCCGGACGCTTGATGGCGAGCTCGCGGATAGGGGCGATGATCTTGACCTCAGGGGCCATGATCTCGAATACTATGTCGAAACGTACCTGGTCGTTGCCGGCGCCGGTAGAGCCGTGGGCTACGTAGGAAGCTCCGAGTTCCTGCACATGCTTGAGGACTTCGAGGGCTTGGAAAATACGCTCCGAACTAACGGAAATCGGGTAGGTGTTGTTACGGAGCACGTTGCCGAAGACCATGTATTTGATGCCTTTCTCATAGTAGGTATGAGAGGCGTCCACTGTCTTGTGGGATGCTGCGCCGAGGGTGAGGGCGCGCTCTTCGATAGATTTGACTTCTTCGTCCGAGAAGCCGCCGGTGTTCACGAGGATAGTGTGGACCTCAAGGCCTTTTTCATTCTTGAGGTAAGGGACACAGAAAGAGGTGTCAAGTCCGCCGCTGAAGGCGAGTACTACTTTGTTGTTCATTTTATATCTCCTTATTGATTTCTACTCCATGTACCGTGATGTGCTCTTTCGGGTCGTAAAGGAGGCCGGTGCATATGCACATCTTATAGTTTTTCTCTTCGAGGATCGGGAAGTGGCGGCAGCCCTGGCAGCCTTTCCAGAATTCCGGATCATGGGTAAGCTCGGAGAAAGTCACAGGGCGGAAGCCGAGCTCGTAATTCATCTTCATTACGGCCGCGCCCGTGGTTATGCTGAATATCTTGGCGTCCGGGTATCTCTCGCGCGAGAGCTTGAAGATACGGTGCTTGATAAGCTTTGCAAGGCCCATTCCTCTGTACGCGTGGGCTACGATAAGGCCGGAGTTGGCCACATACTGCTTGCCTTCCCATGATTCGATGTAGGAGAATCCGGCAAAGTTGCCCTCTTCGTCAAGGGCGATCACTGCCTTGCCGTCCTTCATCTTGCCGATGATATACTCCGGCTTTCTTTTGGCAATACCCGTGCCTCTTTCGAGGGAAGACTGGTAGATTTCATCACAGATACCCTGTGCAAAATGTGCGTGGCTCTCATCAGCCACCAAGATCTGAAAGTTCATTTTTTATTTTTATCCTTTTTTTCGGGGATGCCCTGTCCGCAAGACTACATAAAGGCCCTAATGGCAAGACAAACCGAGATTGTCAATTGCAATTGTCTATTCTCTATTGCGTTGGGATTGGAGATGTATGAGGGGGATGTTTAGATCACCCTCCTAGATTCGGACTCGCTTGAATATGATTCCATTATTCCTCATACGGCGGCTAAGGTAGGTATTTTATTTCAGTTTTCCACATTTATTTCAAAAAAATGTGGTTTTAGCCGCATTTAAAGGCTTATTTGGTAATAGTGAGGGCCGAATCTCTCGAATGCTGCACGGTCCAGGGCCTCGCGGTCGTCAGGATGAGCAATCGATATGAGCAGCTTTGCGCGCTCCTGTATCGAGCGGCCGAACAGGTCGACAGCTCCATATTCCGTCACAATCCAGTTGACGTCGGCGCGCGGGGTGACTACGCCTGCCCCCTGGTTGAGAACAGAGACAATCTTGCTTTTGCCTTTATTGGTCCTAGAAGCGAAGGCGATGATGGATTTGCCTCCGTCTGAGAGGGACGATCCTCTCACGAAATCCAGCTGTCCGCCGGTTCCGGAGAAGATTCTGGTGCCGATAGAATCGGCGCATACCTGACCGGTAAGATCGACCTCTATCGCCGAGTTTATCGAGACGACATTAGGATTGAGGGAGATTATCCTCGGGTCATTGGTGTAAGCGATGTCCTTCATCAGGACTCTGGTGTTGTGGTCGATGTAGTCATAGACGTCTTTCGATCCGAGAAGGAAAGAGGCGACGTTGAGACCTTTGTCGATCTTTTTGCATGAGCCGTCGACGACTCCGTCGCGGATGAGGCCGAGGACGCCGTCGGAGAACATTTCGGTATGGATGCCGAGATGCTTATGGTCCTTGAGACTGACTGCGACTGCGTTCGGGAGGGCTCCGATACCCATCTGGATGCAGGCTCCGTCAGGGATCAGGGCTGCGCAGTTGCGGCCGATGGCGATTTCGGTTTCAGACGGTACTGCGGGCTCTTTTGTAATCAGCGGAGTCTCGTCATACACGAGACAGTCGAAGCGGTCAGCGCTGATTAGGTCGCCATAGGCGAAAGGGACGTTCGGATTGACTACGGCAATGGCTTTCTTGGCCACTTCCACGGCCGCCAGCGAGCAGTCTATGGACGTGCCGAGGGAAACCATTCCCTGCTTGTCTGGAAGCGAAACCTGGACCATTGCGACGTCGCACGGCAGGGTGCCTCCGCGATATAGTTTCTGGGATATCCAGAGATTGATCGGGAGATAGTCGGCATAACCGGAATTTACGTTGGGACGCACATTCGCTCCTACGAAGAAACCCTGGTCGAAGAATATGCCGCTGTAGCGTTCTTCGCTGTAAGGAGCCGGACCTTCAGTATGGAAATGATGGAAGTGCAGGTCGCGAAGTTCTCCGGCGTCAGCACGTCGGCAGAGAGCCTGGATAAGAACATGTGGAACGCTCGCAATACTGCTCAAGTGGATATGGTCTCCACTCTTTACCATCTTTACAGCCTCGTCGGCCGATACGTAATTGTAGTTCGTCATAAAAGGTCCAATAGTGATTAAGGGGATCTATTGGACCTCAAATATAAGAATTATTTTCTATTATCGCGAAAATCAGAACCGGAAGGAGACTCCCAGACCGGCAGAGAAGCGGCCTGCAGGAGTTTTGCGGGTAGAAATGGATCCGGTACGGAGATCGGTTACGGCCACTCCGTAGTTGCGGATCAGATTATGGTGGTATCCTATGTCTCCGCGGATTCCTATTCTTCCTATTACGAGGCCAAGACCGAGGCCGACGTCGGCTGTAATTCCGAACTGCCCCTTCACCCGTCCGAGATAGTGGTAATAATCATCCCGCGTACCATAGGAGAGCTTTTCCAGATATCCTGGAGTAAGTCCTGCAGAGACTTCGGCGGAATTGATCAAGGACAAGAAAAAGATGAACAGGGATTCCCCGAAAGATTCTCCTTCCATGATAGAAACATCCTGGCCGAATTTTTTGCCGGTGCCGTAGACCACATTCAAAGGCAGTCCATAGAAATAACTTATTCCAAGGTCATCGTCCACATACCTGAATCCGGTCCGGAATCCGAGATTGGCGTCATAATATTTTGTGAACAGAGCTTCGCAATAATATGCGGATTTATCGAAAGGGTCAGTATGTCCAGTCGCACTGTAAGTTCCGGAAATGACACGGATTTCGTTGTCGTAGAACGGACGGGAATATTGGGCCGCCGCGGGAATGGCGGCAACGGTCAGCATTAATATAAGCAGTTGTTTTTTCATAAAAGAGTTTTCCGGATACTGGCA
>JAFZTP010000139.1 GCA_017618815.1 Bacteroidales bacterium
GCTGGATGTCCGTTACTGGCTTGGCGAAAGCCATGCTCCGGGCTCGCACAACAGGGCAAACCGTCTGCTCGGACATTCCGTCGGCGCCGATCTCTATGGCGGCTATTATGACTTCGAACGTGATTTCAAGGGGTATCAGGGCGAGTATTTCGGCCTGGGCTTCGATTATAAATACACAGCCCGTCTCAACAGGCGCCGCTATGGCCTCAGGATGGAATTCACCATCGGCGTAGGCTATATCCACAGCGACGCCCGCGAGTACAAGGTGTTCACTGCCGGCGGAGAAGCCATCAGGACCGGAGACACCAAGAACATTAACTGGTTCGGCCCGACCAAGGCCGGTATTTCGCTGGTAATTCCTATTACCCGCACTGTCGTACATGAATAGAATGAGGATGAAAGGATATTTTGACCACATCAGGTATTTCAGCGCTGCCGTACTGATCGTCGCTGGTTTGTTTTCAGCATCCTCGTGCAAACGAGTTCCCCTCCATGACCCGGAGTCGTCCATTTATCTGGAACTGAGTCCGAGGCTCGATGTCGGCATCGCTGTCCCGGACACTATCGACCTTCAGGCCAATCCGCAGTACAACAGCAAGCTGCATATCGCCACGCCATCCCGTATGGTGGCCTGTTTCTATGATTCCAAGACACATAAGCTCGCAGACAAGGAGTATGTGGGCGCTGAGGGCGGCTACATCTCGTCGCTTCCTGCCGGTACCTACGATATGCTCGTCTATCAGCTCGGCACAAGCAGCACCCAGACGGAGAAGGACGGAGTCAGGGACGAAATGAGGGCCTTCACCTCCGACATCACCGCAAGCGCCGGCCGCTGGCGCCGCACTTCCGCGGATCCACGGACCAAGGCCAACAATGACATCGTGATCGTAGAGCCTGACCATATCCTTGTCGCCAGACTCACTGGTGTGACGATTCCGGAACATGCCGGCTCCGACGGGCCGTATGTCATAAAGGCTGACGCTTCGACTTCTCTGGATACATATTCATTCATAGCGAGGAATATCCGGGGCATCGAAAATACCAGGACCGTCCAGGCCATGGTCACGGGCCAGGCAGGCAGCAAATACCTCTGGGAGGGAAACTATCCTCTCTCTCCTGCCAACCTGCTCACTTCGGCAGTGGTGGATCTGCCCCATAAATGTTTTTACGGAGTTTATAACACCTTCGGAAACTTTTCCGGCAAGGTCTGCATAAATCTGATTATCATCTCCATCGACGGCCAGGAACATATATTCTCTTCGGACGTGACCGACCAGGTCAATGACCCGGAGAATACTGACCATGTCATATACATCGACGACCTCATCGAGATCACCGTCTCCGGTGACTCCGGCGAGAGCGGATATAATCCGACCGTGAATGACTGGGATGAAGAGATCATCGATATACCAATCAGCTGACAATTATAGTAACTTTAACAAATACCCAATTTATGAAAAACAGTTTTCTTTACTTGTTGGTCGCAGGTGTGGTTTTCGCATCCTGCGCCAAGTCAGAAACAGTGAATTCCGTCAAGGAAGTTTCTTTCGAACCTGCCAGTATTCCTGCTACAAGGGCTGCAGTTGCGACGACTGCATTCCCGGATGACAACGTAATCTACGTGTCTGCATCGAACAACAAGACCAAGTTCTTCGAAGGCAAGACCTTCAAGAAGGACGGTACCGTATGGAAAAATTTCGAGGGTGCAGTCCAGACTCCGCTCTTCTGGCCTCTCGGCGGCGCAGGCAGCTTCGACTTCCTTGCATACAGCACCACTCTTGACGCTACTGCGGTATGGGGCGACGGCGATCCTGCAACAGACGATGACGTAGCTGGTCTCGTAAAAATCACCTATCCTGCCAACTATGCTGCTCCGGCAGCAGGCGTGAAAGCCACCCAGGACGACCTGCTCTATGCTACCACTTCTTCTTCATCAAGGAATAACGCTCTCCCTATCGAGTTCAAGCATGCTCTTGCATGGGTCAACTTCATGGTCAAGTCAAACATCCCTGTCGAAGTCAAGAAGATCGAGCTCGTGGATGTGTTCACGGAAGGCGTCTTCACCATCGACCAGACTTCCAACACACCTCAGGTTTCATGGACTGCTGGCGACCGTGCCGACAAGGCAATCCTTACCTATGTGGATGACGATACCGAGAATGTATATGCCTCAGTCAATATCGACGGCTCTGTCAATGCGCTTGATACAGACCATGCATTCGGCGACATGGGTATCCTTCTCCCTGCTCAGCCTATCCCTAACTTCAGGATTACCTACAGCACCGATGGCGTAAACGACCTCGTCTATATCTGTAACAGTGTGCGCAGTACTTGGGAGAACGGCAAGAAGTACACTTACAAGTTTGCCATGACATTCAACGAGATTACTCTTGCTCCAAGCGTAACCGTTTACGACGAACTTACCGGAATGCCGATTAACCTCTAGTAATGGGTAAAAAGATTATCAATATCGTGTCTGCTCTGCTCCTGGTTGCGGGATCCGTTTCCTGCGACCGGGAGGGGCGCATGATACCTGAGCCTCAGGAAGTGATAGCCGTATCTCCGGGCTTGCAGAC
>JAFZTP010000140.1 GCA_017618815.1 Bacteroidales bacterium
ACCCTCGCGTCCGGGATGGACTGGACGGTGGACCGCAGCATACGGAACGATTCGCTGAGCGAATCATATCCGCCTTTTGGAATAAGCTTGTAGCTCTTGGTCCCGCTATTTGGCAGCACTGCCAGGATAGGGGCGTCCACGGCATTCTCCACGTCATGCCTGGTCTCCACCTTGCTCCTTATGAAAGACCTGAACCTCTCGACGAACGGACATACAAGGAATCCGCATATGAGCGCGAGAAGATAAATCATCCTGCGATTGGGCGCCACCGGCCGGTCTGGCCCGAAGGCAGCCTCTATCACCCGGAACGTATCCGCTTCTCCATACATGGTAATCTGGTTCTCTTCCCTCTTCTGCTGGAGCAGGAGGTACAGAGGCTCGATCACCTCCATCTTCCTGGAGAACTGCTGCAGCTCAAGCTGCTGCTTCGGGATGGCGGAAATATGGCTCCTGTTCCTGCCGAGCACCTTCTCGATCTCCTTCTCCCGGAGAGAATAGACGCCGACAAGGTTCGACAGCGAAGATTCGATGCTTCTCTTGCTGACATCAAGCTCTGTATTCACGGCCATGACCTTCGGGTTCGATTCTGAAGAGTTTGCGACCATGCGGTCGCGACCGACTACCCTGTCATTGTAGTCCTTTATCATAGCGTCAAGGCTCGCATCCGTGATTCCGACATTGGCCGGAAGGACCCTGTATGAGCCCTCAGGAGTCTCCGCCATGTAATCGGAGATCATGTCCAGCACCTGAAGCTGGAGACGGACATCGTTCAGCTGGTCCCTGTAAGACATGTCGTTTGAAATCGCAAGACTTGTCTGGGTGTCATTGTTCACGAGCGCCCGGGACGACTGGTAATCCTTGTAGCCGGCCTCGGCGTCGCTCAGCTGGCCTGATATCTCCGCGAGACGGCTGTCTATGAAATCGATGATGTTCAGGGATGTCTGAGCCTTGTACTGTCTCGCCTCCTGGTTGAAGATGACCACAAGGTTGTCCAGTATGTCAGACGCCCTGGACGGAGACGAGTCTGTAAAGCTGACAAGTACTATATCGGTACGGGCTGCATTCTTTCCCTGGACTGAGATGCTGAGGTTTTTCACGAAGTTTCCGGCAGTAGCGTAAGGCGTATTCCAGGTTGAAAGATATTTTTTCCCGGGAGTCATATTGTCAGGATTCCGGAGTTTCAGGGTAAAGTCAAGCCCCCCGACGGTCACCGGGGTGCCATAGGCATAATCGACCTTCTTTCCAGGGACGGGCTCCCCGTTCACGGAAAGTCCGGTCAGACGGAACTTTCCGCCGGCAAGATGCCTGAACTCAAGACGTACGCTCTTGATTTCCTTGTCTGAGGAGCTGGCGACGGACATTGCGAAAGGATTGTTTCCATAGTACTCGGCACATCTGAGACCGTACATTTCCTTGCTGTAATATCTGGTATTGAGACCCAGCCGTTCTACGACCTGTCTCATCAGCGAAGGACTCTTCAGTATGAACACTTCATTGTCCAGTCTCTTGTTGCCTGATATGTCAGACATGCCCGGCAGAAGAGACAGTTCCGAGCTCAGATTGCGCTCGTTTCCATTTAGTTTTATCCAGGTCGTGCGCTCATAGGCAGGGGTCTGGGTCCTCAGATAAAAGAAGGCAAGAGTCAGGGAGACTATCACGGCCGCGACAATCCAGCCTCGCAGACGCCAGAAATACTCCAACAGTTCACGTATTACCAGACTGCCGTCCTCATACAGGGCGGACTCGTTTCTGTTTCGGATATCGTATGTTTCCATGGCCCTAGTCTAAGAATCGTAAAACAGCGATGAGAGCGGTCACTGAAGAGGCTATCGCGCTCCAGAGATACGGTACCGAATTCGAGAACATGACACGGTTCGAACTTGGCGGGACATACAGCACGTCATTCTGCTGCAGATAGTAATACGGCGAATCAAGTATCTCGCTGTCGCGAAGGTCCATCTTCACATGGACAGGCATTCCGTCCACTTCCCTTATAAGGATTATCCCGTTCCTGCGGGCGGTCATCTTAAGGTCTCCAGCATATCCGAGGGCCTGCAGCACGCTGACCTTCTCGGAGGTGCATGTGTATGTGCCCGGCTTCTGGACTTCGCCGAGCACGGTAATCTTGTAGTTTTTGAACTTTACGTAGACAATAGGATCCTTGACATCCTTACCGATCTCGCGCGTGAGATAGTCAGTCAGCTGGATACGTGTCATCCCCTCGACATGGATGCGGCCAAGCACCGGAAAATCGATGTTCCCTTCAGAATCGACAAGATATGACATCGTAAGTCGTTCAGGTTCATAGTTCAGATTGTACTCGGAGGCGATGTCGACGAGCATGAGGTTATACGGAGCGACGACTGTCTTGTCCGGACCGCTGACGATGATCTTGAGTTCGTCGTCTTTCCTTATGACCGCCTCATACTTGGTGGTGAACTTTTCCAGGGCGACGTCATCGATATCCTGGAAATACAGGATCTTCTTGGGCGTGGCGCACCCGGCTATTGCCAGACAGAGGGCAAGTAAGATAGGTTTAGTGATTAGTCTCATATGTGTCAAAATCAATTGCTTATTATTCACCACATGGAATTTCAAAGTTAGGCAAGGCTCAATTAAAAATTGTATCCAGTACGCACGTTTTTGTGCTCTCCATGCATAAAAACATCTGATTTTCATTGTTTTCCACGTGTTTTATTTTTAAATTCGCGTAACTATGAGAAGCACTGCTATTTGTTTTCTAATCCTCTCTCTGGTACTATCCGGTTGCAATAGAATTGAACCCAAAGTATCGACATATCAGAACCTTCTGTCCGAAATCAACGTCCGGGCAGAAAACTCTGACAGTGTCCTGTCCGTAATTGACAACCTCAACGAATCAAAAGCGATAAGCAACCAGATGGCCGACTTGCTCCGGGCCAAGGTCTATGACCATAATGGGCGGAGAAGAATCAGCGAACATTATTAC
>JAFZTP010000027.1 GCA_017618815.1 Bacteroidales bacterium
CTTGAGCACTCGGTTCTTCATCTCGCCGGTAGCCTTGTTGGTGAATGTCACCGCAAGGATATGGCGGTAAGCATATCTGTCTTCACTACGGAGGAGAAGTTCGATGTATGTCTTGGCGAGCTTGAAGGTCTTACCTGAGCCAGCCGATGCTTTCACTATATTTATCATCTTCCGCAGATATTCTTGAAGTCACAATAGCCGCAGACAGTACGGTTCGAAGTACGCCGCAGAGGAATTGAAGTGTCAGCGATCTCCTTGAGCATCTCCGAGAGACGTTCTTCCATGAGGTGACAGAATTTATTGTTCATGGATGCCGAGAGAGGCTCGCCGATAAAAAGTCTCGCCGCCGGGTAAATCACATTCTCCACATCCTTGAACTTGGACAGTTCCTTGTCGGATGTGATGAACTTGTCATATATGAACAGCTGGAAGGCGATCTTTGGCCTTTTCTCGTCATCGCTGCCATAGAGTTTCTCGATCACTTTTTCAGCATTGTCATCTCCGATGGACACATCGTTGTCAGTAACCTTTCCAGTCTTGTAATCCACGATACGCACGCTACCCTCGCCAAGGGAATCCAGACGGTCTATGTAACCTGAAAACCGGTATCCCTCGAATGTCCATGACAGTTCTTTCTCCAGGCCCAGTATCCTGAATCCAGGGAGACGTTTCTCGTCAAGAATCCGCTTGTCCGTCTCCAGTGTCTTCATTATATAATTAAAGATGACCTCTTCGATCACTAGGTTGCGACCGGAGATATCTGTAGTATGAAGCTGGTCCAGAATCAGGGCCTGTATCTTTCCCCTGATGTCGGCCTTACGTTTCATCCACTGACCGATATACTCAGGTGTAACCATGGTCAGAGGCTGGAGAATTCCGTCTTTGATTGCAGCATTGACGTCTTTCCTTTCCATGCTGAAGCCCGGATCCATGGCCTTCTCACCAAGATATAGGGCTTGCATGACCGCATGATAGACATTGCCGATCATGCCTGCATCCAGGGATTCGGCCACCTCATCCTCTGCCCTGAGCCTTTCTATGGTATGATAGTAGAATTTGGCCGGGCATACCAGATAGTTTTGCAGAGACGTGGCGGAAAGAGTCGTCTTGCGCAGACGCTCCGCAATGTCGGCCGGCTTAGGGAACTCGAGGTCTTCGGAGAAGCTCCGGACATCGGCTTTGGCCACATACCTGCGCACAGGCACCCTGAAATGGTACTGGAGCTGCTTGATGTAGCGGCTTTCTTCGCCCGACTTGATGCCCTCGGTCCTGGAATCGTATACCAGCCACACAGTGCCGGCCCTCTGGATCATCCTGTAGAAGTAATATGCCCACACGGAGTCCTGGAACTCATATGTCGGCAGCCCGAAACCCTTGCGGAGTTCCGGAGGTATGAACGAAGAGCTGACGGTCTTGCGAGGGAAGACGCCCTCGTTGCAGGACAGTATGATCACTGTGCCGAAATCCAGCGCCCTGGTCTCGAGAGGCCCCATGATCTGCAGGCCCTTCAGCGGTTCGCCGCTGTATGGTACCGAAACCATGGCGAGAAGACGCTGGAGCATGCGGATATAGGTAAGCGGAAGTACCGGCAGTTCCTTGGCGGAGAGATTGACTATGCTGGAACGGTAGAGGCGGGCGAATTCGGTCTCGCGCGCCAGGTATGTGTCTTTAAGTTTCGGACCGATCAGGTCGATTATCGATTTCTGGTAGTCCTGGATGGCCTTTATCTGTGCCGCGTCAGTCGATTTGGAATCGGTGACGACAGGCCGGAAGATGGTGTCGATCAGCTGGCGTTCTTCTTCGCCGAGAGTCTCCGAAGACAGGTCTTCCTGAGGGATGAACAGCTTGGCTCCGGCCTTTATGTTTCTGATGAGCTCGCGTCCTGCTTCTCCCATGAACATTCCAAAGATGCTGCTGGAGAGGATATTCCGTACTTGCTTGTGGTAATACAGCCAGCGCTGACCTTTCTGGCGGAGATGAAGCTGGAGGTTGGTGATCTCGTCCATCAGCCCGTAGAACTCGCTGGAGGTCATGGGATAGCCCATGGTCACGTTGATGTCGCTGATTTCCTCCGGGATGGAGTTGAGTACCGGCATCAGCATGGTCTCGTCAGGAAGCACGATGGCCGTGTCCTCGGGGGCTCCGATAAGCTCCGGAATCTGCTTGGCCTGGCCTATCGACGACGGGACGCTGATCACGTTGACCTGAGGGACGGAAGTGACCGGCTCGAAGGAGAAGGCCTGCGGGAAATCGCTGACATTCTTCGCCATGAAGAACGAGGATTTGTTGCGGCTGTCCCGAATCATCGCGGAGGAGTAGTCCCAGCAGAATTCAGCGATGCCTGCGTTTCTCATGGCTTTCATCACCGTCTTCTCACATTCATTCAGGGCGTTCAGGCCGACGAACACGAAACTGTCGCTGCGCAGGAACCGGCCGGAGAGCAGGTCGGCCACGGATCCGGACTTGACTTTCTCGGCCATGTCGCGGTACACCATGCCTTCATACGCCATCCCGAGGCTGGAGAGCCTCTCGCGGAATTTCTCATAGATCGGGAGCAGCAGGTTCCAGATCATCAGGAAGCGGCTCTTGACATCAGGATCATCGGACTCGAGATTGACTTTCAACTTGCCGTCGGCGCGGAAATGCTTGATGAAGTTCTCGATGGCCTCGCGCTGGTCGTCGGTGAGATATGAGAAACTGTCCTGTATCTGGCGATAGTCGGCCACGTTGGTAAAGAGGCCTTTCGGGCTGATCAGGTATTTGTCGACATCGTTGAAGTCGGCGAGAATGACGTCACCCCAGAAGATGAACTCGTCGAGTGGCTCGGCCTTTGGGTTCAGGGAACGATAGACTTCATAAAGCTCGAGAAGCAGGTTGACCTTGGTAGCAGTGTCCACTCCGGCGACTTTGTAGAAGAATTCATTGACGGTAAGCATCTCCGGGACAAGGAGGGGCTTCTTTTCCCTGGACGCGGCGACAGCTTCTCCCAGATACTTCCGGAAGAAAAGCATCGACCTGCGGTTAGGAAAAATAAAGCATCTGCGCTCAATGTCACCGGCGGAGTAATA
>JAFZTP010000028.1 GCA_017618815.1 Bacteroidales bacterium
AGGATTGATGAACGCGAGAGTGAGGATGGTGAAAAGAACGCCGACGGCGACATTCAGGCTGACCACATTGCCGAGGACCTTGTTGGCGACGTCATAGTTTTTCTGGCCGAGCAGCACCGAGATCATGGTCGATCCTCCGACGCCCACGAGGGTGCCTAGGGCCGCTGAGATGTTCATCAGCGGGAACGTGACTGCAAGACCAGAGAAGGCTAGGGAACCTACTTCTTCGATATGGCCGATGAAAATGCTGTCCACCATGTTATAAAGAGACGATGCAGCCATGGCAATGATGCCAGGGAGTGCATAGGATCTCAACAGGGAACTGATTTTCTTCGTTCCAAGCTCTGTAGGAATAGCTCCTGCCGCCATGTTTATTTCTTGTCGACTACTTCTATTTCAAAAATGAGAGGAGAGAACGGTGGGATTGATGCGCTTCCATTGGCGCCATATCCCAGTCCTGACATGAAGAAACTAACGATCTTGGATTCCTTGCCGAGACAGTTGATCGCATGGGCGAAACCTGTGATCACCTTGTTCGATCCCAGGGTCACTTCACTGTCGGTTTCCGCGTTCCTTGCTTCTACCGGTCCATATTTCTTGGACTTTGACCATATGTTATACACCTTTGCGGTATCTTCGATCGTCGTGTCGAATACTTTTCCGTTGAGGAGCCTTCCCGTGTAGTTTACATAGAAGGTGGATCCTTTCTCAAGGTCTCCTGTGCTGGCTCTCAGTATCTTGTGGCCGAAACCTTCGCTGATGGTGACTCCCGGGTAATTCTTGCTGACGAAGTTGTTGAAGATTCCGGTCTCCCATCTGTTTACGTCAGGGCATACCTGCTGGAGCTCGATGGTGTAGATGACAGGGGTCTTGCTGTTCTTGTCCGGAACATGCTTGAAATATTCCTCGGCATTGTCATACTTTTTCTCCGTAAGCAGCCAGCTAGGTATGAGGGCCGTCCTTTCACCGCCTGCCCTCATTCCGTCGAACATGTCAGATATGCCGACCAATGCGGTGCCTTGCTGCATGGAGACCATCTTAGGACCGTAGTAATTGCTTTCTTTGAAGGTTCCGATCCTCTTGGCGAGTTCTTCCGACTCGGTGGAGATAATGGTACCGTCAAGGGTGCGGATGGTCCTGACTACATAGACGTAAGGCTCTCCGTTGTAGGATGATCCGTTTCCGTCCTTTTCGTCAAGGATATAGATTCCATGTCCGGCCTTCACTGCATCCCCGTGGTTGACCTTCAGCCAAGCTTCGATATAGTTGAGCTCGTCCTCATTTGACTCTTTGTCATTGCTTTTTGCGCAACTTGCGGCAAATACGGCTGCAAGTGCGAGTACGGTGTATATAAGGTTCTTTTTCATAATTCTTTATTCATTGCTTAAACTTTCCACCCATACATGGTAGACCAGTGCTGAATTAGCAGGAATCGTGCCTGACTGCTTGTTTCCGAAACCATATTTTCCGGAAAAGAGTATATAGCACTCTTCACCGCCCTTCACGCCGACCAGTCCGTTCTTCAGTCCGGTGACCATGTCGCCCTCCGAGAGGGTCAGGGTCTTGATCTCGAATGCCGTCGTGTCGGACACGTTCCATTTTACGCTTTCTGCGATGTCTTTGTTGTTGGTCGCAAACATCGCGTCATTGCTGATCGAATTCCCGGAGAACACATATCCTGCATAGTAAAAGGATATGGTGCCTTTCTCGTTGAGCGCCTCTCCTTCTCCTTCCTTAAGTATGAGTCTCTGGCTGCCTTTGTTATATACGACAGACCTGGACTTATCCTGGGCGATCTGGTTCTGGATGAACTGCTCTATCCGTTCCTCCTGCGTATTGTACTTCTCCTTGATCTGCTCTTTCGTACAAGATGCGAGGAGACATGACATGACGGACAATATTATGATGTGTCTTGATTTCATCTGGCAAAAAAATCTTTTGTCACTTTCTCAATGTATGCGGCGGCGTCTTCCGGAGAGGCGATGTCCTTCGGGAAGAACAGCTTGCCGCCGGCTGCGAGCTCATGCCCGCCTCCGTTGAAGCTCTCTTTCGCGAGGGTATTGGCCGAAGTCCCTTTCTTGGAGCGTACGGATACCCGGAAATAGCCTTCGTCCTGCTTCAGCATTATGCTCATCCGCACTCCTCTTATGGCCAGAGGCATGTTGACCAGGCCTTCGGTGTCGCCTTCGCGGACATCGTACCTGTCGAGGGTGGCCTTGTCGAGGATGATATATGATACTCCGTCAGGAGTTATGGTCATGAGGTCTTTCATCGCCGTGCCTATCAGCCTCAGCCTGTTCTCTCCGTAGCACCAGTTGATCTCTGCGACTATCGAATCCCTGTCCACTCCTGCATCGAGGAGTTCGGAGGCCATGCGGAGGGTTGAAGGGTAGGTCGAATTGGCGAAATTGTTGGTGTCGGTCGTCATGCCCGCCATCAGGGCCTTCGCGCTTCCGGCCGGAAGCCTTGATGCCTTTCCTCCTGTTTCCGGCATGGTCATGAGCACATAGTATGCCAGTTCGCTCGCCGATGATACGGCGGTCTCGGAGACGCATACGTCGAAGGATGCGGCGTCAGGGGAGAGATGATGGTCGATCAATATCTTCGGGGCTTTGGAGGAGGCCAGCATTCCGGCAAGTCCTTCCGTCCTGTTGAAGGCGTTGAAGTCCAGGCAGAATATCAGGTCGCTCTCGCCGATGCGGGCTTCGGCACCCTTCGGGTCTTCCGTGCAGACGATGGTGCTCTTCCTTATGTCGGAAGGGAAGATGAACTCCAGGTTGGAGCCTATGCTGTCCGGGAAGATGCATGCGACATCCTTGCCCAGAGACTTGAGCCAGCATGCCATCGCGACACTGCTGCCGACGGCGTCTCCGTCAGGATGAGTGTGCGATACCGTGGTTATCTTGGACGACCTCGAAACCAGGTCGTGGATAACTCCGGACGTATTTGCATCTATCTTTATCATAAGATTTGTTCGACTTGCAAATTTACAAATTATATTGCATTTGATAAATGATTTTCATAACTTTGTCGGAAAGTTTGCTAATAATTAAAAAAACTAATAATAATGAACAAAGCAGTAAAGACAATCCTCCAGGTCGTGCTCGCAGTGGTCGCTGTAGGACTCGTTTATGTCATTGTAGAGAGCATCCAGCAGCCTGTCAGGTTTGAGAAAGAGAGAAAAGCTCGTGAAGCAGTTGCTATCCAGCGTCTTAAAGATATCCGCGATCTCCAGGTCGCTTACAAGAGTGCAAATGGAAAGTTCGCTTCGACAGTGGATTCTCTTATCCTCTTCTACAATACCGGTAAGATGGACATCGTGATGCAGATCGGTTCCAAGGATGACTCCCTTGCAGTCGTAAATACCGACAAACTCAGAAAGGCAAACAAGAAGATCACCTCTGCAGAGCTCTATCAGCGCTATCTCAATGGTGAGAGACTTGTATTCTCCATAAAGAATCAGGTTAACGTAAAGGATACCCTCTTCCACAATCGTCAGGACTTTGTCGTCGATTCTCTCAAGTACATTCCATTCTCCGGCGGCCAGTTTGTCGAGATGGAGTCAGTCATCAAGAAAGTATCCGGCGTGGATGTTCCTCTCTTCGAGGCAAGGATGCCTTACAAGAAACTCCTCGTGGGTATGGACGAACAGCTCCGCATCAACCTTGATGCCGACCAGAGGGACAAGAACCGTTTCGAGGGTCTTCAGGTTGGTAGCGTAGGCGTACCTAACAACAACGCCGGTAACTGGGAGTAATTCCCGCCGGACGCTGTCCAAATATTGAATATGGAATATATACCAGATACCAGAATATCCATTCAAGTCTCCTTGAGTGGATATTCTTTTAAGACGGGAGCCTCCGCACCTTCAGGGTGGATGGGGGCCGACCGCATTTTTACGACTCCGGAATTCCAGAAGAGGTATGACTCTGTGGAGATATCCCTCCTTACTCCGAAGTTCGCCCTCGTGCCGAACAATTTCTTCGACCCTTCGACGGCGCGCCAGTCTCTTTCCGAGTCGGTTCCCCTCAGGGATGGCGATGCGGTGGAGAATGTCGCGATTCCGGCGTACGGAGCCGTGCTGGTCTATTCCAACTCCTTGGATGAATCTCTCTCCAGGGCTATTTCCCAGACAGTTTATACTACCTCCGGCGACAGCGTGCGCGTGCTTCCGGAGATGTACTATATCCTGAGGGATCTCGGCAGCTGCCCTGATTACAACAAGATCATGGCGTCCTATGTGGACGGCTACCTGCATCTTGCCATCGCCCAGGGGAAGAGCCTCCTTCTCTGCAATTCATACCAGGCGGTGGATTTCACGACGGCCGAGTATTTCATTTTCCTTGCGATGAAGAAGCTCCAGCTCAATCCTGAGCTCTCGACCATATGCTTCCGTACTCCTCTCTCGCAGGAGCAGGAGATGTCCCTTTATCGCTATTTCAAGGCAGTAGAAGTGTTATGAGGATCATTTCGGGCTCATTAAAGGGAAAGACCATCGATCCGCCGGCTTCGTTCAAGGCCCGTCCTACCACGGATTTCGCCCGCGAGGCTCTCTTTGACATGATCGGCAATGAATATGAATTCGAAGACCTTAAAGTCCTCGATCTTTTCGGCGGTACCGGAGCCATTTCCTATGAGTTCGTTTCCAGGGGTGTCGGCCATGTTTGGACGGTCGAGATGAACCCGATCCATGCTGCCTTTATCTCTTCCCAGGCCCGCAAGCTGGGGATAGCCGACAAGATTACGGTGGTGCGTCACAATGTGTTCGAGTTCCTCCCGCTATGTACGGAGAAGTTCGACATCGTCTTCGCCGATCCTCCATACGCGTTGGACGACCTTGAGACCATTCCTGACAAGGTCTTTGCTGCAGGCATCCTTCATCCGGACTGCTGGTTTGTCCTTGAACACGGGGACGAGCACTCCTTTACGGAACACCCGCACTTCCTCCGTGAGAAGAAGTACGGGCGCGTCCATTTCTCTTTTTTTGCCTGATCTTATTTGATAAGATTGCCGAGCACGCTTCGGGTTAGCTCCTTGGTGATTGTCCTTGTGGCTGCGGAAGCTGCTGAACTAGCTGCCTTTCCGGCTGCAGACTTCGTCGTGCCTGACTTCTTCGCCGTGGTTTTCTTCTTGCCGGTTATGCTGTCTGATACGGCGTTCCCGACGCTTCTTGCCACGCTTGCGGCAACTGCCGTGGCAACTGCTGCGAAGATCTTGCTGCCTATTCCGTTTTTCTTTTTCTTGGCGGCTTCTTTTTCCTTGGCTTTCTGCTCTTCGGCTTCCTGGATGGCTGCCTTTTCGGCCTCGGCGGCCTTGGCGTCCTCTTCCGCCTGTTTGAGCAATACCTCGAATGCGCTCTCCCTGTCCACAACCTTGTCATAGCGGCCGTAGATGCGGGACTGCTTGATCAGCGCGTCTCTCTGGTCCTCGGTGATGGCTCCGATCTGGCTGAGAGGGAAGAGTATCTTTGCCCTTTCGACCATGCTTGGAGCTCCCTTCTCGTCAAGGAAGGATACAAGTGCCTCTCCGGTCTCGAGGTTCATTATGGCCTCGTCCGTCTTGAAGGCTGGATTGGCGCGGAAGGTGTCCGCTGCTGTCCTGACGGCCTTCTGGTCCTTAGGGGTGAAGGCGCGCAGGGCGTGCTGGATTCTGTTTCCCAGCTGGCCGAGTATGGCCTCTGGAATATCGGTAGGGGACTGGGTCACGAAATATACGCCCACGCCCTTGCTTCGTATGAGTCTTACTACTTGCTCTATCTTGTCCACGAGGGCCTTTGACGTGTCGTCGAACAGCATGTGGGCCTCGTCGAAGAAGAACACCAGTTTAGGAAGCTCCATGTCTCCGACCTCAGGAAGTCTCGCATAGAGGTCTGAGAGCAGCCAGAGGAGGAAGGTTGAATATAGCTTAGGATTGAGCATCAGCTTGTCGGCGGCGAGCACGTTCATCACTCCTTTTCCGCCTTCGCACTGAAGCAGGTCATATACATCGAAATCAGGCTCTCCGAAGAACTTGTCCGCACCCTGGTTCTCCAGCGTGAGGAGGGCTCTCTGGATTGCGCCTACGCTGGCTGCAGATACGTTGCCGTAGGCCGTAGTAAGGGCGGAGGCGTTCTTGGCCACATAGTCGAGCATTGAGCGGAGATCCTTGAGGTCCAGGAGCAGCAGTCCTTTCTCGTCGGCAAATTTGAAGACGATGTTGAGGATGCCGGTCTGAGTCTCATTCAGCTCCAGCAGACGGCCGAGCAGCTGCGGTCCCATGTCGGAGACGGTCGCGCGCATCGGATGTCCCTGCTCCCCATATACGTCAAAGAACCGTACCGGGCATGACTGGAATTGCGGATCTTCGATGCCGAACTCCGGGAGTCTCTTCTGTATGAAACCTGAAAGACGGCCGGGCTGGCTGATGCCTGAAAGGTCTCCTTTCATGTCGGCCATGAAACATGGTACTCCGGCCTGGCAGAAAGTCTCTGCGAGCACTTGGAGGGTTACGGTCTTGCCGGTACCTGTGGCTCCGGCGATCAGTCCATGGCGGTTCGCCATTTTTCCTACAATGCTTATAGGCCCGTTTTCACTGTGGGCGACGTACAAGCCGCGTTCTTTGTCTAGCATAATTAAAGATTTGGTCAGTACTACAAATGTAATCAATCCGATTGACATTTAGAGTATTATTGCCCGAAAAGTTGTTTCTCCCGTCAGGACTTCCGGACTTTCTCGCGGCGAAGCCACAGGCCGAACAGAAGAGCGGAGAGCCCTGCGACAGCCGTTCCGATTGCGATGTTCCAGTCCATAGGAAGATTGAACCCTATCTTGGCCGTACATATATAGGTCGTGCAGACCGAGGTCATCAGCAATGCCGGAATCAGCGTTATCATGTACGCCAGACCGCCCTTGTTTCTTGCCAGATATACGGTCAGGGCCCAGAGCGTGAAGATTGAGAGGGTCTGGTTGGCCCATCCGAAATACCTCCAGATTACGTTGAATCCGTCTTCGTTGGCGATGTTGAACCAGAGTATCAGAGCTGTCGCCAAGAAGATAGGGACGCATAAAGCCAGTCTGCTGCGCACGGGTTTCTGGTCGTAGTGGACGGCGTCGGCTACGATGAGCCGGCAGCTGCGGAGTGCGGTGTCGCCGGTCGTTATCGGGGCGGCCACTACTCCCAGTATTGCCAGAATTCCGCCCAGGACTCCGAGCCAGCCTTTCGAAACTGCGGTGACTACGGTCGGGGCTGCTGCGCTGAGGGATGATCCAACCTCTTCGGCGCCGCCGGCGAAGAAGAAGTATGAGGATATCGTTGCCCATATCAGGGCGACGAGGCCTTCGGTGATCATGGATCCGTAGAAGATAGGTCTGCCTAGTTTTTCATTTTTCATGCATCTGGCCATGAGCGGGCTCTGGGTGGCATGGAAGCCGCTGATCGCTCCGCAGGCAATGGTTATGAACAGGCATGGAAATATCGGCTGTCCCTTGACTCCCAGTTCCGGGCCTCTGTTTGCGAGTCCGTCCCAGATCTCAGGGATTTCCGGCCATTTGATGAACAGGCCGACCATGAGGGCGATGGCCATGAATATGAGTGACATCGCGAAGATCGGGTATATCTTTCCTATGATCTTGTCGATAGGGAGAATGGTCGCGATGAGATAGTATGCGAATATGATCACAGCCCATATCATTATTGCGTTGCGGCTGCCGTCTCCGGCGATGTCGCCCAGAATCAGGGACGGGCTGTATACGAAGACTGCACCTACAAGAATCAGCAGGATTACGGTGAATACCAGCATTACTTTCTTTGTCCCCTGGCCGAGATATTTTCCTATCAGGTCGGGAAGGCTGGCTCCGTCGTGGCGTACCGACAGCATTCCGCTAAGGTAGTCATGGACTGCTCCGGCGAAGATGCATCCGAGGACTATCCAGAGGTAGGAGGCCGGACCGAACTTGGCTCCCATGATCGCTCCGAAGATCGGGCCTGTGCCGGCGATGTTGAGGAACTGGATCATGAATACTTTCCACGTAGGGAGGGGGATGTAGTCTACTCCGTCGGGACGGCTGACTGCCGGGGTGGGTCTGTCTGGCTCCGGGTTGAATACGCGTTCTACAAACTTTCCGTAAAGAAGATATCCGGCGATCAGGGCCAGAATGCTGATGATGAATGTTAACATTTCGTTCTATATTGTTGGGGATTACAAATTTAGCAAA